>JAYUFU010000508.1:0-9911 GCA_043738505.1 Fimbriiglobus sp.
CTGGCGGCGGACGTCGCGCCGCACCCGACGCACCTGGGGTACGCCGCTCGCCTGGCGGAGGGCCGGAGCATCGGCCGCGGGCAGGTGGAGGGGGCGATCGAGCAGTTGGTGGCGCGGCGGCTGAAGTGGACGGGCGCGCGGTGGCGACCGGAACACGTCGGCCCGCTGGTGGAACTGGTGGCCCTGCTCGACACCCGGAGTGGGCGGAGGCGTGGACCGCCGCCTGAACTCCCATGCCAAACCCCGTGTGCCAAAATCAATTGCTACACCCCGCCCGCCACTCCGCCTTGCCCTCGTCGGCCGTTCGGCGGTAGCATCCGCACGGTCGTTCGATTCGCATACGGTGGTAGTGCCCATGGACGGGACATACGCGGCCGGGTTCCGCCAGCGGCCGGCGTGGCTGCTGGCCGTCGGGCTGATCGTGATTGGGCAGGCGGGGCTGGCCGGCCGGCTGTTCGACGCCGACCGCCCGTGGGACGCGCTGGCCGACGACCGCCCCGTCACCGACGGCCGCCACCCGCTGCACCTGTACCACGGCGGCCTCGGCGCGGCCACCTTCCGCGCGTGGTCGGCCACCACCTGCTACGACCCGAACTTCCAGGCCGGCTACCCGAAGACGCCGGTGTTCGATTCCGGCTCCCGCCCGGCGGAACTCGTCCTCTACCTGTTCGGCCGTTCCACGCTGAACCCGTCGGCGTACAAGCTCGGTTTGTTCCTCACGGCGCTGCTCGCGCCACTGGCGTTCGCGGCGGCGGCGCGGGGCTTCGGCCTGCCGGCGGCGGCGGCGGTGCTGGCCGGCGTCGGCGGCTGCGCCGTCTGGTGGTCGCCGCCGGTGCAGGCGGCGTTCGTCGCCGGCCAGCAAGACGCTCTGCTGTATGGCCTCGCCGCGCTGGTGTTCCTCGGCGGGCTGGCGCGGTACATCGCCGATCCGGGCGTCACCGGCTGGGTGCTGATGGCGCTGTCCGCCGTCCTCGGCTGGTACGTCCACCCGGTCGCCTGGGCGGGCCTGCTGCCCGTCGTCCTGGCGCAGTACGTCGTTCACGCGCCCCGGCACGGCCCGGCGTGGCACCTCGGACTGCTCGCCGTGTTCGTCGTCGGGGCCGGGCCGAACCTGTGGTGGCTGAAGGACTGGGTCTGGTTCTGGTCGCTGCGGCAGCCGGTGGGCGACGACGGGTCGCTGCCCACGGCGGTCGAGTTGGTCGGCGGCGTGGCCGATTACCTGGCGATCTTCGGCCCCGGCCCGCTGGGGTGGGCGGCGGTCGCCGTCGGCGTGGTCGGACTGGTGACGATGGTGCGGAACGGACTGGGCGGGGCCGTCGGAGTGATCGCGGCGGCGGCGGTGCTGGCGGCGGCGGTCGCCCGCCTGGGCGACGTGTGGCCGCTGGCGAAGGCGGTGAACGCGCACCGGGCGGCGGTGCTGGTGCCGTCGGTGGCGGTGTTCCCGACGGCGTTCCTGCTGTGCAAATTGCTGGAGCGGCTTCACCTGCGCACGGCCGTCGTCCTCGTGGCGGCGGGGCTGCCGGCGTTCGCCGGGTGGGTCGCGCCCGGCATGCTGCCGCCGTTCAACGTTGCCCCGCTGCGGCTCGGTCTGACGGCGAATCAACTCCGGCTGATGGACGACCTCAAACAGTTCGCCACGCCCGACGCCCGGCTGCTGATCGAGGAGCCGGACACGAAGCAGCCGGGGTGGAACTGGACGGTCCTCATCCCGCACCAGACCGGCGTGCCGTGCCTCGGCGGGATCGACCCGGACGCTTGCGTCGAACACCTGTTCTGCGGGCTACGGGAGGGGAAGCTGGCCGGCCGCGGGTTCGCCGACTGGACCGACCACGACCGGGCACAATATTGCCGGCAGTACAACGTCGGGTGGGTGCTGTGCCGGTCGGCGGAGGCGGTGGCGTGGTGGGCGTGCGACCCGGCGGCGCGGGTGGTCCGCCCGCCCGACGTCGATGGCTGGGTGCTGTACGAACTCGACCGCCCGCGGTCGTTCGTGCTGGCCGGCGTCGCCACCGTCGAGCGGGCGGACGCCCGGCAACTGGTCCTGACCGACCTCGTGCCGAACGAACACGGCGACGTGATCCTCTCGTTCCACCACCAGCGGGAGTTGCGGGTCGCCCCGCCGACGGTGTGGCTCGACCCGGACCCCGCAAAGGATGCGTTCGACCCGATCCCGTTCGTGCGGCTGAAACTGTTCGGGCCGGTGTCGCGGGTGACGCTGACGTGGGAACACCCGTAGCGAGGATCGGGAGATCGCTCCCGGTCGCAGCGCCCCCTCACACCGTCCGCGCGCGGATGGCGTCGGCCAGCACTGCTACGGCCGCGTCGTTGTGCCAGTCCCACGGGACGATCAGGTCGGCGAACTGGCGGGACGGCTCGACGAACTCGGCGTGCATCCGCCGCACGGTGGTCAGGTACTGGTGGCCGACCTCGGCCACGTTCCGGCCCCGCCCGCCCTGGTCTTCCGGCAGCACGTCGCGGACCATCCGGCGGAGCAGCCGCAGGTCGGCGGGCGTATCGACGAACACCTTCAAATCCAACTGCCGGCGGATGTCCGGCAGGGCTAGCACCAGAATCCCCTCGACGATCAGCACCGGGTTCGGCGTGAGGACGGTGACGCCGGCCGTCCGCGTGTAGTTGGCGAAGTCGTAGGTCGGGCACTCCACCGGCAGACCGGCTTTCAAGTGGTCCAGGTGTTGCAGGAACAGGGCCGTGTCGAGGGCGTCCGGGTGGTCCCAGTTGTTGGCGGCTTGCACGTCCTCCGGCATGTCGTCGCGGTCGCGGTAGTAGGCGTCGTGCGGCAGGACGGTCAGGCTGCCGCCGATGTCGAGCTGCCGGAGGCGGTCCACCAGGGTGGACTTCCCCGACCCGGTCCCGCCGGCGATTCCGAGGGTGAGCATGGCGGCATCCGGGGCAAGGGCGTAAGGGGGGTTAGGGAATTGTACGCGAAGCGGGTGGCGGTCGGGATGATCGGAGACGTGAGTCGGAAAGAGGATGGAACCACAAAGGACACAAGGAACACGAAGGGGAGGCAGGAAAACCCTGCGTTTCTTGACTTGGTGTTCTTCGTGCCCTTTGTGGTTCCATCCTCTCTTCAATCTGAAATCCGCCGTGCATCGTCGCGCGGTCGGGGTTGTGTTCGCGGTTCGCCGCTGGTACATAGCTTGTGGAAACGACCCAGTTACCCACCGCGACCCGCATGAAGACCACCGCCGTCGTCCTCGTCGAACTGGGCAAACCGCTGGAGCTGGCGGACCTGGATGTCCCCGCGCTGAAGCCCGGCCAGTGCCTCATCGAAATCGCCTTCAGCGGCGTCTGCCACACGCAGGTGGGGGAGGCGCGGGGGCACCGCGGCGAGGACAAATTCCTGCCGCACTGCCTCGGCCACGAGGGCAGCGGATACGTCCGCGAGATCGGTCCCGGAGTCACGAAGGTGAAGCCCGGCGACGCCGTCATCCTGTCGTGGATCAAGGCCAGTGGCCTGGACGTGCCGGGCTGCGTGTACGAGTGGAACGGCCGCAAGGTGAATGCCGGCGGCATCACCACCTTCGCCACGTTCAGCGTGATCGCCGAGAACCGGCTGACCGTGATCTCAGAAGGGCTAAGCCTCCGGCACGCGGCGCTCATCGGGTGTGCCGTACCCACCGGCGCGGGGGTGGTGTTCAACACCGCCCAACCCCGACCCGGACAAAGCCTTGTCGTGTTTGGCGTCGGCGGCATCGGCAACTGCGCGGTGGCCGCCGCGAGCGCGTCCGGGTGCGTGCCGGTCATCGCCGTGGACATCAACCCGGACAAGCTGGAACTGGCCAAGAAGTTCGGCGCGACGCACACCATCGACTCCAAGAAGTCGGACGCCGTGGCCGAGATTCAGAAGCTGGTGAAGGGTGGCGTGGACTTCGCCATCGAAGCGACCGGGGTGCCGGCCGTCATGCGGCAGGCGCTGGCGTGCGTGCGGCAGCAGGGCGGCACGGCGGTGGTCATCGGCAACGCCAAGTTCGGCGACAAGCTGGAGTTGGACCCCCGCGAGCTGAACATGGGCAAGCGGCTGCTCGGCACCTGGGGCGGCGACAACGTGCCCGACCGCGACTATCCCCGCTACGCCCGACTGATGGCCAGCGGGAAGCTGGACCTGGAACCGCTGCTGACCAAGAGCTACGCGCTGAGCGAGGTGAACGCCGCACTGGATGACCTGGAGCAAGGCCGTGCCGCGCGGCCGCTGATTCAGATGATGTGAGGATAAGAAGGACTAACCACAGAGGCACAGAGACACAGAGAAGACAAGAGAGAAGAGTTCTTGATCACAGATTGCTACCTCCCGATTTGTGTCCTCTTCCTTCCAAACTCTCTCTTTCTTCTCTGTGCCTCTGTGGTTAGTCCTTCTGCTGCCGGATGATTTCAATGCTCATCGGCCTCGACTTCGACAACACGATCGTCTGCTACGACCGGCTGTTCCACCGGCTGGCGGCGGAGCGCGGGCTGCTGCTCGCACCGGTCGCCGAGAACAAGACGGCCGTCCGCGACTACTTGCGCGCGACCGGCCGCGAGCCGGATTGGACCGAGATGCAGGGCGTCGGCTACGGCCCGCGCATCTCGCACGCCGAGCCGTTCCCCGGCGTGAAGGACTTCCTGGCGAAGTGTCTCGCGGCCGGGGTGGAAGTCCAAATCGTCAGCCACAAGACCAAGCACCCGTTCCTCGGCCCGCAGTTCGACCTGCACGCGGCGGCGCACGCCTTCCTCACCGCGCACGGCTTCTACGACACCGCTGTCACCGGGCTGTCACCGGCGAGCGTGAACCTGGCGCTGACCAAGCAGGCGAAGATCGACCGCATCGCCGAACTGGGGTGCGACGTGTTCGTGGACGACCTGCCGGAGTTCCTCGCCGAGCCGAGCTTCCCGACGACGACGAGGAAAATCCTGTTCGACCCCGGCGACATCTGCGCGGACGACGACAGCCACACGCGCGCCCGCAGTTGGGCCGGCGTGACCGCCGCCGTGTTCGGGGGGGCGGCATGAGTGTCGATCCGACGGCCCTCCAGAACCTCGTCGCGTCCGCCGGCTTCGGCACGGTCGGTTTCACCGACCCGCTCGACGGCGGCAAGAACAACCGCGTGTACCGCGTCGCCACCGGCGGCGGGCACGTACTGCTGAAGTCCTACTTCCGCCACCCCGACGACCCGCGCGACCGCCTCGGCACCGAGTTCGCCTTCGCCCGCTTCGCCTGGGACCACGGCGTCCGCTGCATCCCGCAACCGCTGGCGTGCGACACCATCGCTGGCTTGGGCCTGTTCGAGTTCGTCGTCGGCCGACGGCTGAACGCGGGCGAAGTGACGGCCGATCATGTGACGCAGGCACTGGAGTTTTTCGTTCAGTTGAACTACTCGAAGGCTGATGCTGCCGCGCTGCCGAACGGCTCGGAGGCGTGTTTCAGTCTGGAAGACCACTTCCGCACCATCGCCCGCCGGGTGGAGCGGCTGAAGGATGTCGAACCGAAAACGGAACTCGACCGCGAAGCGGTCGAGTTCGTCGGCGGCGAGTTCTTCCCGGTCGCGGCACTGGCCTTCGACATCGCCCGCCGGTTGGCGGACGCACAGAACCTCGACATCGAGACGCCGCTCGACGCCGCAAACCGCTGCCTGTCGCCGTCGGACTTCGGCTACCACAACGCCCTGCTCGCGGCGTCGGACGGCAAGCTGCGGTTCCTCGACTTCGAGTACGCCGGGTGGGACGACCCGTCGAAGTTGGTCGGCGACTTCTTCTGCCAGCCGACCGCGCCCGCGCCGGTGAGCGAGTTCGAGCGATTCGCCAGGACCGTCGCGGAAGCGATGCCCGACCCGGAGCTGCACTACGCGCGAGCGAAGTTACTGCTGCCGATCTACCGCGTGAAGTGGGTGTGCATCCTGCTGAACGACTTCCTGCCGGTCGGCGGCAGCCGGCGGGCGTTCGCCGGCCCCGGCGCGGAACAGGAAGGCCGCAAGGCCGCGCAGTTGGCGAAGGCCCGCGCGGCGGTGAAGGCGGTTGAGAAATGACTGTTCATTCGGAGGAACACGGATGACACGGATCAAAGCAGGGATGAAGAGGATCCGAAAGATCAAAATCTTGGTCTGATCCCGGCTTTGATCCCTTCTTACATCCGTGTCATCCGTGTTCCTCCGAATTGATTCTCTGACAAGGAAGCCAACCATGAACACAGTCGTCGTCCTCGGTGCGAACTCGTTCTCCGGCCAGGATTTCGTCGATCTGCTGCTCGACGACCCGGCCTACGCGCGCGTCATCGGCGTCAGCCGGTCGCCGGAGCGGTCGCCGCTGTTCCTGAAGTACCGCACCCGCGCCGACCTGTCGCGGTATCGCTACCACGCACTCGACATGAACCGCGACATGCCGAAGATCCTGGAGATGCTCGACGCCGAGCAGCCGGACGCCATCGTCAACTTCGCCGCGCAGTCGGAAGTCGCGCCGAGTTGGGACCACCCGGAACATTGGTTCCAGACGAACACGGTGTCGCTGTCGCTGCTGGTGAACCACCTGCGAAAGCAGAAGTACCTGAAGCGGTACGTCCACATCTCGTCGCCGGAAGCCTACGGCAGTTGCGTCGGCAACGTGACCGAGGAGTCGCCGCTGAACCCCAGCACGCCCTACGCCAGCTCGAAGGCGGCGGCGGACTACCTGCTGCGGAACTACGCGGTGCAGTACGGCTTCCCGCTGATGACGGTGCGGGCCACGAACGTGTACGGCGCGCGGCAGCAGTTGTTCAAGATCATCCCCCGCTCGGCCATCTTCATTCGCCTTGGCAAGGTGATCGAACTGCACGGCGGCGGGCGGGCGGTGAAGTCGTACATCCACATCCGGGACGTGAGCGCGGGCGAGAAGGCGATTCTGGAGCGCGGGCGGATCGGGCAACTGTACCACCTGTCGCCGGACAGCGGCGTGTCGGTAAGACAGGTGGTCTCGACAATCTGCGAGAAACTGGGTAAACCCTTCGACCAGGCGACCCGCACCGTGGACGAGCGGCCTGGCCAGGATGCCGCCTACGTCATCGACTCGACGAAGGCCCGCACCGAACTCGGCTGGAAGCCGGCGGTCACGCTCGACGCCGGCCTCGCCGACGTGACCGCGTGGGTGAACGAGTACTGGGACGAGATTCAAAAGCAGTCGCTGACCTACGACCACAAGGCGTAACCCCATCACGGAGGACGCGGGCATGCCCTGCGGCATCGGATTCATCCAGTGGCTGAGCGACGGCGGGTACCTGCCGGCGGCCGGCCGCGTCCTCGACCTCGGCGGGTCGCGGCTGCTCGGCGCGACCCCGGCCGAGATTCGCGCGCTGCTGACCGCGCACGGGAGCAGCTTGACCGGCCCGGCGCTGGACGCCGCGTGCGCCGCGATGTCCGCCCGCTCCGAGCCGGACGGCCCGCCGTTCGGCCAGAAGCTGCCCCTGGCCGACGTGTTCGCGTCCACTCGCGTCACCTGCGCCGGTCTGTCGGCGACGAACCCCGCTGTCCCGACGGGGGATCGGGCGAGTTACGACTTGGTGCTGAACTTCGGCGGCACCGTCGGCGTGCTCAACCAGTTCGGCGTGTTCAATGCCCTCCACGTCGGCTGCAAATCCGGCGGCTGGATGTTCCACCAACTGCCCGCCACCGGCTACCTGGGCCACGGCTTCTTCTGTTACCAGCCGTCGCTGTTCGAGGAGTTGGCCCGCGCGAACGGCTACACACTCCAAAGCTTGTGGTACAGCGGGCCGCTGGCGTCCGGCAGCGTTCTGGACTTGGCCGCGCGGTGGCCCGGCATCGCCGACGGCAGCCAGCTCTGCAACGACATCGAGGGCTTCCGCTCCCACCCGGTCCCGTACAGCGTGCTGAACGTGCTGCTGCGGAAGGGGTCCGACGCGGCGTTCCGGAACCCGGCCGAACCGTCCCCGCCCCCACCGCCCGTCACGTTCCTCGCGCCGGTGCCGGTCGAGCAGCCGTCCCTGGCGTACCGCGCGGCCCGCAAGGTCTACCGCAAGATCGTCGGCCCGAAGAAGGCGAAGTGAGACGTATTCCGCTCGCTCCGCGAGCGGTCCTCTTCGCGGGAACAGACCGCTCGCGGAGCGAGCGGAATACGTCGGCCCGAATTCACCCCCACCGCCCGCACGAGGGTCCGCCGATGGCCTGTGGCATCAAGTTCCTGCACTGGTTGAGCGAAGGCGGCTGCCTGCCGGCCGGGAGCCGGCTGCTCGACATCGGCGAGTCGTGCCTGTACGGGGCGACGGCGGACGACATCCGCTGGATGTGGGACCGGTACGGCTGCACCATTAAGCCGGAGGACTACGAGGCGACGCTGGCCCACTACGCCATGCGGTCGAACACCATCGGCCACCCCGAAATCCAGACGCTGTTCGTGGCCGAACTGCTCGCCGTCACGAACCTGCGGTACGCCGGCATCGACGTGGTCAGTGCCGGGTTCGCCGAGCGGTTCGACCTGAACGTCCACGCGCTGGCCCCGGAGCAGCGGAACTCGTTCGACATGATCGTCAACTTCGGCACCACCGAACACCTCATCAACCAGATGAACGCCTACCGGGTGATGCACGACGCCTGCAAGCCGGGCGGCCACCTGTTCCACCAGGTGCCCGGCACCGGCTACCTGCACCACGGCTACTTCACCTACGACGTGCAGTTCTTCGAGGACTTGGCCAAGGCCAACGGGTACCGGTTGAAGGACGTGTGGTACTGCGGCCCGCAAGGGACGGCGAACGTGCTGCAACACGGCGACGCGCACCCCGGCGTCCGCGACCCCGGCAAGCTGTACAATAACGTCGAAGGCTTCCAGGCCCACCCGGTGCCGAACAGCGTCATCAACGTGCTGTTCCAGAAGGTGACGGACGCGCCGTTCCGCGTCGGCCTGGAACTCAGCACCTCTGCCACGAGCCAGGTCGGCACGTTCAGCAGCAAGTTCATCCACCCCGCTTCGCTGCCGCCGGCGTGGCCCGTCGTGCCGATCCGCGACCCCCGCCGCCGGTAGGGAGCCGGCCGAACCAGCCTCACTTCGGCACGAAGGGCTTCAGGGAGGCGGCCGGTTCGGAGGCGGGGAAGGCCGGCGGCGGCAGGAGTTCGGCGTCCGGCGGCAGGATCGGGCCGGGGCCGGGGAGCATCGCGCCGGGCGGGATGGTCACACTCGGCGGGGGCAGTTCGTTGCCGGGAAAGGTCGGTTCCGCCGGCCGGGTGCCGACGCCGGGGAGCAGCTTCACCGACACGTCCTTGTCCGCCTCGAACGCCTTTCCGTCGCCCGTCTCGAACCGGACGGCGATGCGGACGCGGTCGGCGGTCGGCGGCTTGTCCCACTGGAGCGGAATGAAATAGCCGCTGGACAGCAGCGACGACTTCCACGTCTTCTTCAACTGCTCCGGGGTGATCCGCCACCGGCCGATCGGCGTCTTCAGCCCCTCGCGGCTGATCTCGAACGCGGCGATCTGCACCGTGCCGGGCACCTTTACCGCCGTGCCGTCGTCGTCCTTGGGGACGAGCGCCACCATCAGCCCCTCGTCGCCGGGGCGGCCGTCCTCGTCCAGGCCACCGGTGCCGTTGCCGAGCAGCACGTCCCGCAGGGGAATGCCGCCGTTCGCTTTCACGCCGTGTGGGGCGGGGGCATACGCACCGGCTGGCGGCGGGCAGTAGCCGGGGTCGCCGGGGTGCTGGCCGGTGAACTGCCGGAGGTGCTGGATTTCGGACCGCGCCTCTTGCAACTCCCGCTCGCGGGTGCGGAGTTCGGCTTCGAGCAGGTCGGGCTTGTCCTGCTTGCCGGTCAGCTTGCCGGTCAGCTTGCCGATCTGCCGGCAGCCGGGGGCCAGCGTGGCCGCGAGCAACACGAATGCAACCAGGAACACGACGAAACCCGGTCGCTGCGCTCCCGGCGACGACACCAACCGTGTCGTC
>JAYUFU010000509.1:0-27125 GCA_043738505.1 Fimbriiglobus sp.
CGACAACCTTCTTGTCGTCGCCGCGACCGAAGGCAGCGGGCGTGTGGGCCGTCACTTCTTCGGCTTGACCGACTTCTGCGGGAGCGGTTTCGCCTTCGGCTCCGGGTCCGGGTCGCCGCCGCCCGAAAAGAGCATGACCCAGAGGACCACCGCCACCACCTGCAACGCGACCCCGATCCCCAGCCACATCCACAGTTTTTGCCGGCTGCCCGGTGCCGGCGGCCGCGGCGTGCGGCGCATCGACACCCCGTCCGCCGTCGGGTCGTACCCCGGCGCGGTGCGGTTCTCGGCGAACGCGCTGGGCACGTAGGCCGGCGGCGACCACTCCGGCGGCTCGCCGAACGGCTGCATCGGCGTCGGCGGGACCGGGACCGGCGGGGTGTACGCGGCCCACCCGCCGGGCGTCGGCGACGGGATCCGCTCCACCCCGCTCGTCAGACTGACCAGTTCCCCCTCGGCCGGCGGCGGTTCGTCAAGCACAACGCCGCTTTCCCCGGCGACCAGCACCACGTCGGCGTCTTCGTCCGGCGACGGGCCGTCCGACAGGATCGACGACACTTCCGCCGGCAGCGGTGGTGGGGTGGGCACCGGGACGGCCGGGGCGGAGATGGCGTCCAGGCGGGCGAGAACGGCCGCGACGGTCGGCCGCGCGGACGGATCGGCGGCGGTCATCTGCGCCACGAGGGTGGCCAGGACCGGCGGCACGTCGGGCCGCGCGACCGCCAGCGGGGACGAGCCGGGCGCGCGGGCGGTGAGTAGGAAGTGCAGGCAGCCGCCGAGCGCGAACACGTCGCCGGCCGGGGTCGCGGTGCCGTCGGCGGCGCGTTCGGGCGACAGGTACGCGGGGTCGGCATCGGCGAACGAACTGCCGGCCAGCCGACGCGGGATTAGCCCGAACTCGGTGACGCGCACCGTCGCCGTGGCTGCCGGACGGAAGCGGAACGTCCCGTCCGGGCGGAGTTTCGACGACTGCACCAGCGGCCCGGCGACGAGGTGCTTCGGGCGGAGGTCGCCGTGCGCCAGGTCGCGGGCGTGCGCCGCCGCCAGCCCCCGCGCCGCCTGCCGCAGGTACTCGACGGCCAGCGGCACCGGCATCGGCCCGATGTCGGCGATCAGCGTTTGTAGGTCGGCCCCGTCGGTCGGCTCCAGCACCACGAACGGCTCGTCGCGGTGGACGCCGGCGTCGAGCAGGTGGCCGAGGTTCGGGTGGGCGACCGGCGACGCCGCCTGCGCCCGCTGGATGTACGCGGCCACGTTGTCCACCGGCGCGAGCCAGTCGGCCCGCAGCCGCCGCAGCACCAGCGGCGTTCGCAGCGACGGGTGCGCCACGCGGTAGGCGGTCCCGCCGGGGCACGCGCCGAGGTCGGCATACACCGGGTAGCCGGCGAAACTCAGCTCGTACCCCCGCCCGGCGCGGATCATGTCGGCTTGGTACGCGGTCAGCACCTTCCGCGACAGCAGGAAGTCGCACAGGGCGGCGAGGCTCGACTGCGGCACGTCCGGCTGGCGGAACAGGTCGTCGAACTGGTCCGGTTCGAGGAGGCGGTTCTCGCGGGCCAGGTCGAGGAAGGAGGCGACGGAATCGGAGCGCATGCGGGCAGGCTCGGGATGGCGGTGTGCGTCCGTGGCGGGTATGGTATAATTGTAACTCACGCCGGCCGGAAGGGTAGCGGGTTTGCGGCGGTGGTGTGGCATTGGTGTGGCAAAACTTTCTGGCACCCAGGGTGCGCTGCGCGACCCTGGGCTTTGGAGTAGAACCCCGAAGGGGTTCATGCGGTGTCTGCTACGCCAAAGGCGTTAGATTCCAAAGCCCAGGGTCGCGCAGCGCACCCTGGGAAAACGAGCCGAAGACTCTTGCCGCGCCACCCCGAGGTCGGGTATCCTATCGGTGTGAGTTGCGCGATCCCGGCCGCAACCGGCGCGGACTGTCCGCACGGCGCGAACCGGCGACCGACGTTACCAGACTCACACCCCGTCATCTTGACCGACAGTCAACATTCCTTCGCAGAAAGACGAGCTAGACGAGAACTCGAAGACGCCGATGCCTTGGCCGAACTGAACGTCACACCCGCCGAAGCGACGCTCTTCCATATCGTCGGATACGGCACGACGTTGTTGCCGGACGAACTTCCCGGCTACGCCGCCTGCGACATGTACAGCGTTGCCGGGCCGGCCACCGAGGACGGATGCCGGGCCGCGCTTGCTGAGTGCCTCGCCAAGGGCTGGTTGCAGGTGATCGACGAGGCGATCCTCGCTGCGATCACCGACGGACTACGGCGGGACCGCGTACTCGGTCCCCTCTGCGGATTCCCCACGGACGGCGGGGTGGACTTCACCTCCGAGGGTGCGGCGCTCTGGCGGCGCTTCCGTGACCGAACTCGCGACACGCCCCGCGCCAACCCGTACGCGTACTCGACCGTCGTCCACCGGAAGACGACGCGCTTCTTCCGGACGCGGGAGGCCGCCGTCGCCGAACGCGAGCTCACTCTTGAGAGGGCCGGCGGCGAAACCGTCACCGTCGAGGGACCGTTCCCGACCGGCCCGTGGCGGGCGCAGTGGTGGCGGCGATTCCCCGCCGGCTACCGGATCGACATCGAAGAGCGGGCGCGGTGGCACTGTAGCGGCGATGAAGGCGAGTGCTGCTGCCCCCCGTATTTGCCCGAACGGGCGGATTCGCAGCGGTTGCGCGCGGTGCTCGCCCGCCGCAACGTCGCGCCGGCCGAGTGGGCCGTGCTGGCAGCGCTGGAAGACGGCCCACGCAGCGTCGGAGGTGGCCGCCTCTTCTGGTGGCATCCGGAGTCCGTCGAGCGCGAGTACGGAACGGCAATCTCACGGGAGGAGTTCCTCGCCGGGGTGGAGTCCTGTCGCTCCCGCGGGTGGGTGAGAGCCTTGAATCGAGAGTCAATCGCAGAAGTGCGAACACTTCTGCGGAACGACCCCACTGCCTTGGCGATCCCGAAGACGGCCGAACTGTTCCATCACGCTTGCCACTCCTACATCGATCCGTCCAACCCCGGCGACCCCGTCTACTCGCCGATCCCGGCCGGCGAGGGTTGGGGGGAAATCGACTTCACGCCCGCCGGGGCCGACCTCTACCGGGTGCTCTCGGCCGAATGGCTTGGACCCGACTGGGAGGACGCCCTTGCCGTTTCCCACGGGTACTACCGGGAAGAGCATCGCTACTGTGAGGCGGAAGAAGGGTTCGCGGGCATCGTCGAGGAGTACGTCGCGAAGGGCGGAGTCGTCCGGTCGTGCCGCGTCGTGCCCATCGGCCCCTGGTGCGTCCACTGGTGGGAGCGGTTTCCGTCCGGCGTCCGGTTGGAGCTTGAAATCGAGCCGTGAGCGGTCGCGCGGGAATCGTGACGGCACATCGGGACAAACGGCCGCGAAAAACCGAGGATGAACTCGTCCCGTCGCTTCCGTCAACCCCGCACGCCACCCCGCGAGACTCACCCATGCGAATCACCGGCGTCACCGCCTGGCAGGTCGATCTGCCCTTGCACGAGGGCAACTACAAGTGGTCCGGCGGGAAGTCGGTGGCCGTCTTCGACAGCACCGTCGTGCGGGTCGAAACCGACACCGGCGTCGAGGGCTTCGGCGAGGTCTGCCCGCTGGGGCCGGCGTACCTGCCCGCGTATGCCAGCGGGGTGCGAGCCGGGTTGAAGGAACTCGCACCGAAGCTGCTGGGCGAAGACCCGACGCAGTTGCTCCGCCTGAACCGCACGATGGACGCGGCGCTGAAGGGGCACCCGTATGTGAAGTCGGCCGTGGACATGGCCTGCTGGGACATCCTCGGCAAGGTGGCGGGCCTGCCCGCGTGCGTGCTGCTCGGCGGACGGTTCGCCGACGACGTGGTTCTGTATCGGGCCATTTCGCAGGAAGACCCGGACGCGATGGCCGCGAAGGTGGCGGGCTACCGGGCCGAAGGGTATCGCAAGTTCCAACTGAAGGTCGGCGGCGACCCGGACACCGACATCGCGCGAATCGAGGCCGTCGCGGCGGTGCTGCTCCCCGGCGACCGGCTCGTCGCCGACGCCAACACCGGCTGGCTTCCGCACGAGGCCATGCGGGTGGTGCGGGCCGTCCGCGACGTGGACGTGTACATCGAACAGCCGTGCTACAGCTACGAGGAGTGCCTGGGCATCCGCCGGAAGACGGATCACCCGTTCGTGCTGGACGAAGTGATCGACGGCATCGACGTGCTGGTGAAGGGCCACGCCGACGGCGCGATGGACGTGGTGAACCTGAAGATTTCCAAACTCGGCGGGCTGACGCGGACGAAGCAGGCCCGCGACCTGTGCGTGTCGCTGGGCATCGCCATGACGCTAGAGGATAGCTGGGGCGGGGACATCGTGACGGCCGCCATCGCGCACCTGGCCGCCAGCACCCCGCCGGAGTTCCAGTTCAGCAGCACCGACTTCAACAGTTACGTGACGCGGACCATCGCCGACGGCGCGCCCCGACGGGTGAATGGACGGATGTCCGCCAGCGCCGCGCCGGGGTTGGGGATCGCGCCGCGACTGAGCGAGTTCGGCCCGCCGGCGGTGGAGGTCCGGTGACGGCCGCGGCTCGTTGGAAAACGGAATGGCCCTGGCTGTAGCCACTCCCTCACCCGGCGTTCACCTTGAACACCGCCCGCCGCGCTGGTACTTTCCACCGCAAAGACCCCGCCCCGGATGCCGCCGTGGAACTCCGCGACGCCCTCTCGCAGATCGCCGAAATCCGCGACCGCGTGGCGGCGGCCGAGCGGTTCCGCGGCTACCGTGCCGCGCCCGTCGCGCTGTCCGGCGGGTTCGCGGTGCTGGCCGCACTCCTGCAACCGCACCTGCTGACGAACCCGGCGGCGGACCTGACCGGCTACCTCGCCCTCTGGCTGACGACGGCGTTCCTCGGCGCGGCGGTGTCGGCGTCGGGCGTCTGGCTACGGCACCGGCACGGGGACGACCCGCTGGCCAAGCGGCGGACGTGGCTGGCCGTGTCGCAGTTCGTGCCGTGCCTCGCGGCCGGCGGATTGGTCACGCTGGTGATCGCCCGCCACGCCCCGGACCACGCCCCGCTGCTGCCCGGCTTGTGGCAGGTGTTCTTCAGCCTGGGCGCGTTCGCTTCCGCCCGTCTGCTGCCGTCGGCCGTCGTCGGCGTCGGCGTGTTCTACCTGTGCGCCGGCACGGTGAACCTGACCTTCGCCGGCGGGCCGTCGGCCTTCCACCCGTGGGCGATGGGGCTGCCGTTCGCCGTCGGGCAGCTCGCCACCGCCGTCATCCTCTACTGGCACTTGGAGCGCGACCGCCATGACCCCGCCGACTGACGACGCCGGCCGGTTCGCCTTCGACGGCCTGGACCGGGTGCTGCACGAGAAGGCCCGTCTGGGCATCCTCGCGTCGCTCCTCGCGCACCGCGACGGGCTGGCGTTCACCGACCTGAAAGACCTATGCGCGCTGACCGACGGCAACCTGAGCCGGCACCTGACGGCGCTGCAAAAGGCCGAGTTGATCGCCGTCCAGAAGGGCACTGCCGGCCGCCGGCCGCAGACGCGGGTGAAGCTGACGGCCGTCGGGAAGAAGCGGTTCCTGGAATACCTCGCGGTGCTGGAAGGCATCGTCAGCGGAGCGCTCGGCGCGGCCGCCGCGGTCGCCCCGCCCGCCGCCGACATCCAACTGAAGCCGGCGTAAGTCGGAACCGGCGTCGGGCTTCCGACGGCTCGACCGGCTCGACGATCCGCCGTCAGTCGCCGACGGCGAGGGGCGACGTGCGGACCTTGCCGTCGCGGACGAAGTAGGCCGTCAGCGGGTTGAACGTGGCCAAGTCCTTGTGCGTCATCACGAAGGTGACGTTGTCCAGGCTCAGCGTCTCCCACTGGTGCAGGCCGACGAGGATGTCGCCCTTCGCCAGCCCGGCCTTGGCCGCCGGCGTGCCGGTGCCCACCTCGCTCAGCCACAGTCCGCCCCGGAGCTGCTTGTCCGCCCCCGCGACGAGGTTCGCCCCGACCGGCGTGGCCTTGATCCCCAGCTTGAACCAGAGGGAGTCGTCCGTCGCCACGGCCACCGCGACCGGGCGGTCGCCGCCGGCGGACAGGTCGGCGTCGAGCAGTTGACCGCCGCGCCGCACTTTCAGTCGCACCTTCTCGCCGGCCGCGCGGTCCAGCATCCCGCGCTCGAAGTCCACGGACGTGAAGACCGTCACGTCGCCCACCTTCTCGATCACGTCGTCCGCCTTCAGCCCGGCGTCGGCCGCCGCGCCGCCGTCCACCCGCTGGATTTGCACCCACCGGCGGAGGGGGCCGTCCTCGCCGGCGCGGTCGTACTTGTCGGCGGCCACCAGCCCGGCCCGCACGCTCGCCCGTCGCTTCCCGCCCAGCATCTCCGCCGCCTTGGCGATCATCGTGTCCACGGGGATGGCGAAGGCGATGTTCTGTGCCCCCGCGCGGATGGCCACGTTCACCCCGACCACCTCGCCCAGCTTGTTGAACAGCGGGCCGCCACTGTTGCCGGGGTTGATCGGCGTCTGCGTCTGGATGAGCGACTTGTACGACACGTCCTTGTTCAGCGTCACGTCCCGCTTCATCGCCGACACGTGCCCGACGGTGACGGTGTGTTCGTACCCGTAGGCGTTGCCGATGGCGACCACCTTCTCGGCCAGCATGAGGTCCTGGGCGGTGCCGAGCGCGACGAGTGGCAGCGGCTTGGGCGGGTCGATCTTGATGACGGCCAGGTCCGTCTCCTTGTCGATGGCCACCACCTTGGCCGTGCAACTGGTGCCGTCCACCAGCCGCACGCGGAGCGAGTTCACGTCCTCGATGACGTGGTAGTTGGTGACGATGTACCCGCGCGGGTCCAGCACGATGCCGGTGCCCATGCCGTTCACCCGCTGCGGCGTGGCCTTCGCGCGGAACGGCACCGACCCCATCTGGAACGGGTCGTCGGGCGTTTGCAGGACGGTCTTCTCGGAGTGGATGTTGACGACCGCGCCCTTGACCCGTTCGACGACGGCGACGAACTCGTCCCGCCGAGAAGTGACGTTGCTGCTGGGGGCGACGACGGTCGCCGACACCGGCCGGGGCGCGTCCGCCGGCAGCGGGATCGGCGGCAGGTCGGCGGCGATGGCTCCGACCGCCGCGACCGTCATCCCCCCCGCCGCCAGCCAGCGGAGGAGCCGGTTCCGACGACGCCCCGACGACGCATTCGCGCGCATGTGTTTCCCCGCATCCGTGAGGGGCGACCGGAGCCGCCGACGTACCGTCCGTGTGCCGATACGGGGAAAGGTCGGACGCGGCGGCAACCGCGCTGGATGCCGGGAATCGCAAGGCGGCGAAGGAGTTCGGGCCGGGCGTGCGGTGGTGCCTACGGGGGCGAAACGCCGGCCGGTAACGGACGGGCGCGTCCCGCCGGCGGTAGCGGTCGTGGCGGTTCGGCGTGCCGTTGTCCGGTCGGGTCGTGCGGCTTACGTTGAATGGGGAAACAGTACCACCGCCCGGAGTCGGCCGTGACCAAATCGCCGCGCCTGCTGCAAATCGAGGCCATGCTCGCCGACGACCCGGCGGACGCCTTCCTGCGATACGGCCAGGCGATGGAGTACGCCAGCGGCGGGGACGACGCGACCAGTGCCGAGCTGCTTCAACAACTCATCGCCCTCGGCGGCAGCGAGCCGTACATCCCGGCATTCCTGATGGCCGGACAGACCTACGCGCGGCTGGGCGAAGAGGGGAAAGCGGCCGACGTGCTGCGGGCCGGCATCGCCGCCGCCAAGCGGGCCAACACGCCGCAGGCGCTGCACGCGCTCGGCGAGATGCAAGGGCTGCTGGCGACCGTGGAGTGACGCCACCGGCGAACGGCGCGACGTGAGTCCGCCGGTGAATTTTCCGAACCGGCGGGCTGACGCCGCGCCGTTCGCCTTCATTCTCCAACACAATCGCACCCATGCCCCGCCTCCTCCCGCTTCTGCTTCTCCTCACCGCCCCGGCGCTCGCCGCGGACCTCGACCGCGAGCGGCTCGCCAAGCTCGACGCCGCAGTCGAAGCAGCGATCATGCGCGGCGACTGTCCCGGCGCGGTGCTGGTCGTCGTGCACAAGGACGACGTGGTCTACCGCAAGGCGTTCGGCACCCGCGACGGCAAGACGCCGATGACCGTGGACACCGTGTTCGACATGGCTTCCATCACGAAACCGGTGGCGACGGCGGCCTCGGTGATGGTGCTGCTGGAGAACGGCCAACTCCGGCTTTCGGACAAGGTGTCGAAGCACTGGCCGGAGTTCGCGGCGAACGGCAAGGGCGACGTGACGGTCGAAATGTGCCTGCTGCACACCACGGGATTGATCGCCGACAACGCCATCGCCGACTACGCCGACGGCCGCGAGACGGCGCTGAAGAAGGTTGCGGCGTTGAAGCTGGAAGCGCCGGCCGGCACGCGGTTCCGCTACTCGGATGTCGGGTACATCGTGCTGGGCGAACTGGTCGCGCGGGTGAGCAAGAAGCCACTGAACGAGTTCGCCAGGGAAAACCTGTTCGCGCCGCTGAAGATGACCTACACCGGCTTTCTCCCGACCGAGGAACTGAAGAAGCGGGCCGCGCCGACCGGGAAACGCAAGGACGCGACCATTCTGGGTGAAGTCCACGACCCGCGTTCATTTGCGATGGATGGCGTCGCCGGACACGCGGGGCTGTTCGGCACCGCGGACGACTTGGCCCGCTTCGCGCGGATGCTGCTGCGGAACGGCGAACTCGACGGCAAGCGCGTGCTGTCGCCGCTGACGGTGGCGAAGTACACGGAGGCGAAGGCCGTGCCGGGCGGCTCGCGGTCGTGCGGGTGGGACGTGGACACCGGCTTCACCGCCCAGCGCGGCGACCTGTTCCCCGCCGGCGACGGCTTCGGCCACACCGGCTTCACCGGCACGTCCATCTGGATCGACCCGCCGAGCCAGACCGCCATTGTGCTGCTGACGAACCGCACCTTCCTCAGCGAGAAGGTGTCGGTCACGGAGCTGCGGAGGCAGGTGGGGACGCTGGTGGCGGCGAGCGTTCGCGGCGAACGGCGCGGCGTCAGCCCGCCGGTTCCGAAGTCCACCGGCGGACTCACGTCGCGCCGCTCGCCGGTGCTGACGGGGTTGGACCTCCTCGCCGCGAGCAAGTTCGCTTCCCTCAAGGGCCGCAACGTCGCGCTCGTGACGAACCACACCGGCCGCACTGCCGCCGGCGAATCGGTGATCGACCTGCTTCACAAGGCCGAGGGCGTGAAGCTGGTGGCGCTGTTCAGCCCGGAACACGGCATCCGCGGCGAACTGGACGAGAAGGTCGGCGACGGCAAGGACGAGAAGACCGGATTGCCGGTATACAGCTTGTGCGGCGAACGCCGCAAGCCGACCGCCGAACAATTGAAAGGCGTGGATACCATCGTGTACGACATCCAGGACATCGGTTGCCGGTTCTACACCTACATTTCCACGCTCGGCCTCATCATGGAAGCGGCCGAGGAGAACAGGCTGAAGGTGGTCGTACTCGACCGCCCGAACCCCATTGGCGGCGAGTTGGTCGAAGGGCCGGTGCGGGATGCGGGGAAGAGTAACTTCGTGGGGTATCACGACATCCCGGTACGGCACGGCCTGACCGTCGGCGAGTTGGCCAAGTTGTTCCACGTCGAGAAGAAGTACGCGCACGAACTGACCGTCGTGACGTGCGAGAACTGGCGGCGGGCGGACACCTTCGACCGTACCGGGCTGCCGTGGCGGAACCCGTCGCCGAACATGCGGCACCTGACGGCGGCCATGCTCTACCCCGGCATCGGGCTGCTGGAGACGACGAACATCAGCGTCGGCCGCGGCACCGAACGGCCGTTCGAGTGGCTCGGCGCGCCGTGGATCGATGGCCAGAAGCTGGCGGGCGAGTTGAACAAGCTCGGCTTGGCCGGCGTGCGGTTCGTACCCACATCGCGGACGCCGACGGGTTCGGTTCACAAGGACAAGCCGTGCGGTGGCGTGGACATCATCGTCGAGGAGTGGGCGAAGTTGCGCGCGGTGCCGGTCGGGTTGAACGTGGCGCTGACGTTGCGGAAGCTGTACCCGACGGACTGGGACGCGAAGCGATTCAACACGCTACTGCTGCACCAAACCACGTTCGACGCGGTGGCGGCGGGAAAAACCGCCGCGAGCATCGAGGCGAGTTGGGCCGACGGACTGACCGACTTCAAGACCCGCCGCGCGAAGGTGCTGCTGTACGAGTGACTGGAAGTGTTCTGCTCGCTCCGCGAGCGGTCTTCACAGTTCTTCATCATCGGCTTGCCACGGGAACGACCCGATGAACACCGGGTCGTCCGCAATCGGCTGCTTCGCCAACGCCGGATCGTAGTCGAAATCGAACTGGCACACCACCCACACGCCGGTCTCGATTCCCTTTGCCGTCGCTGCCGCGACGGCTTCCGCAAGAAACGACTTGCTGTAACTGATCCGTTTGAGCAACCGCTTGACGGGCAGCGGCTTCCACTTGGAATGCCCATTGGTCTCCTGAGAGTCGAGGTCGTAGTATTCCACCCCGCACATGCCTTTCAGGATGTCTACCTGCATTTGGTCTGGAGTCGGTTTCACAGTCCCGATCCAGATCGATACCCGGCCGTTGCAGCGGAAGTCTTGCATGAAGCGCATCCTGTTGGATCGATTGCCAACCGATTCCCCCACACCCCCAGCCCCTCTCCCGCCAGGGGGAGAGGGGAGCCAGCACTACCCCCCGCAGCCCTTCGGCTCCTCGGTGGGAAGCGTGAGCGACGGTCCTGAAGAATCCGTCGCTCACGCTTCCGGCTCGGACCGATCACATCGGCAGCAAGTCCGCCACCGCGATGCGCGCCGTCGGTACCGCAAGCGGGGCCGCGAAGTCCGTCGCGGTCAACGTCGTCAGCGAAGCGTACCCGAAGCCGAACGGCTGCGTGGCGTCCGGTCGCGGGTCGCGGCGGACTTCCAGGACGCTGTCCGGGATGTTGAGTATCCAGTATTCGGCGATTCCGCACGCCGCGTACAGGCTGCCTTTCCGCTCGCGGTCGTCGGCGAGGGTGGTGTCGCTGACCTCGGCGACCAGGATGGCCGTCGTCGGATTCGCGCGCTGACCGCGATACGACCGCGAGCTGCCGGGCACGACGGCGATGTCCGGGTCGGGGACGGAATGCGGGCTGAGGTCCAGCGTGTTCTGGACGCGGACCCAGAAGTTCGGCCCGAACGCGGTTTCGAGTGCCTCTTGCAGGTAATCGACACCCATCGCATGGAGGTTGGATTGCGCGGCCATCGGGACGATCTCCCCGTCGAGAAGTTCGACGCGATTCGAGCCGAAGATGCCCGACTCGTGCATCTTCCAGAACTCGTCCCGCGTCCAGGTCTTCTTCGCCCGCATCATGTTGGACATGGCATTTCTCTCAAAAGTGTTCTGCTCGCTCCGCGAGCGGTCTTCCTTTAGCCTGGCCAAGACCGCTCGCGGAGCGAGCAGAGCACATCATCCCCCGCAGCCCTTCGGCTCCTCGGCGGGGCTGGCGACGGCCTCGGCCATCACGCGGAGTTGCAGCACGCTGCGGTCCTGCTCCTTCTCCAGGTACGCCCGGCCCTTCTTCACGTTCACGTGGTCCCACGGCAGCCGCTCGCCCATCGGCCGCGCCCGCTGGCTGTAGAAGCCCACGTCGATGTCCAGGTCGCGGAACACGTCCCACCACAGTTGCGGCTTGAAGCACTCGGTCCAGCCGTCCATCCGGGCACCCCGCCGCCACGCTTCGTACAGCGCCGGTGACACCCGCCTGTCACCGCGCGTCAGGATGCCTTCCAGCAGACTCGTCTCGATGTCGTGCTGCTTGATCTTCACGCTCCGCTGCGTCTTCTGGCGGTGCAAGTAGTCGCCGGCCCATCGGAAATAGTCGCGGGTCTGCATCCCGTTCCACTGGTACGGCGTGTGCGGCTTGGGCACGAAGTTGGACACGCTGGCCGTCACGTCGCGGTAGCGGCCGGTCGCCTCCTTGCTGATCTGGCAGATGCGCTCGGCCATCTCGACGATGCCGTCCAGGTCGATGCTCCGCTCGCCCGGCAGCCCGCACAGGAAGTACAGCTTCACCTTCTGCCAGCCGTGCTTGAACGCCTCGCGGCAGCCCTCGTACAGGTCGTCGTTCTTGATCTTCTTGCGGATCTGCTCGCGCATGTCGTCGCGTGCCACTTCGGGCGCGAGTGTAAGACCCGCCTTGCGCACGCCCTGCATCAGCCCCGGCAGCGACCGCAACTGGTGGTTGATCCGCAGGCTCGGCAGCGACACGTTCACCCCCAGCGGGTTGAACACCTCGTGCATCCGCTTCACCAGCTCCTCGAAGTGCGGGTAGTCGCTGGTGCTGAGCGACAGCAGGCTGATCTCGTTGGTGCCGGTGTTGCGGTAGCTGTCCAGCGCCGCCTGCACGATGGCCTCCACGCTCCGCATCCGCAGCGGCCGCTTGATGGTCGTACTCTGGCAGAACCGGCACTGGTGCGGGCAGCCGCGCATGATCTCGATGGCGATGCGGTCGTGCGGGGTTTGCACGAAGCTGACGACCGGTTTCGTCGGCAGCGGGATGGCGTCGAAGTCGCAGTCGATGGTGCAGCTGGTGATCTCCTTCGGCACGTCGGCCCGCGTGCGGTTGACGCTGGCGATGGTGCCGTCGGGCATGTAGTCGAACTGGTAGAAGGCCGGCGCGTAGGCCCAGGTCACGCCGCTCACCACCTCGGCCAGCATGTCCAGCCGCCGGCGGTGCGTGTTGTCGCCGTCGCGGATCGCCCGCTCCTTCAACTCGACCCACTTGTTCATCACATACGGCAGGCTCTGCTCGCCGTCGCCGATGACGAACAGGTCCACGAACGGGGCGAGCAGCTCCGGGTTCTGCGCGCCCGGCCCGCCGGCGATCACCAGCGGGTCCGACACCCGCCGCTCGTCGTTGAAGTGCGGGATGCCGCCGAGGTCGAGCATGTTCAGCACGTTGGTGTAGCTGACCTCGTATTGCAGGCTGAACCCGACGATGTCGAACTGGTGCAGCGGCGTGAACGTCTCCAGCCCGTACAGCGGCAGCTTGTGCCCGCGCAGCACCCCTTCCCAGTCGATCCACGGCGCGAACGCCCGCTCGCACGCCCACTGCGGGTCGCCGTTCATGATCGTGTAGAGGACTTGCAAGCCGTGGTGGCTCATGCCGATCGTGTAGGCGTCGGGGAAGCACAGGCAGAGCTTGCCGCGGACCTGCGCGTGGTCCTTCGTCACGCTGTTCACCTCGCCGCCCATGTACTGGGCGGGGGTGCGGACGCGGGGCAGCAGGCGGAGGACTTCGGACTTGAGGGGCGTGTTCGTCATGGCACTTCCGCGTGGGCGAGTCGGGCAAGCTGATTATCGCCCCACGCACGCGGAGTGCAAGGCCCGACGCCGGCGGTGCGCCAACGGATTCTGGCCGTTCCCAGGCTGCCGCCGTTTCGGACGGGCGTCCGAGGTGTCGGCGGTCTCGCGGCGGGCACGGCACCTTCATGCGAAATTCATCACCGCCGCCTTGATTCCACTCCGGGGCCGCTTTAATAATCACCTCACCACTCTCCCGCACGACGACCCAGTCGCGCCCTCTCCGTTTCGATCTCGAAGACCGAGACGCCCCGCGCGCCGGCGTGTCTGGCACTCGACTGCGGCGGAGGCCGGATTCGCATTCGACAGCGAAAGCGCGATACGCGGCCCCGCCCGTCGGGTTCAATCGGTCGCGACTGTGCGGGCCGACCGACCGCGCCCGGCGAGACTCCTCGACATGCCGATCCTCGACGCGGAACCGGACCTCGCTCCGCCCGACCTGTTCGCCGCCGCCGAGGACGGCCGCCGGTGGGTGGTGGCCCACACCCGCCCGCGCCAGGAAAAGGCCGTCGCGCGGGAGCTGTTCGCGGCCGGGGTGCCGTTCTACCTGCCGTGTGACCGCCGGCGGGTGAAGGTGCGGGCGAAGGTCGTGACCTCCCGCCCGCCGCTGTTCGGCGGGTACGTGTTCGCGCGGGTGTCGGAGGGCGACCGCGGCCGGGTGCAGTTCAACCCCCGCGTGGCCGCGGTCTTGCCGGTCCACGACCAGCCCCGGTTGTGGGACGACCTGCGGCGGGTGCGGCGGGTGCTGGATCTGGGCGAGCCGGTGACGGCCGAGCGGACGGTGGAGCCGGGCACCGTGGTGACGATGCGGGACGGCCCGCTGACCGGGATGACCGGGACGGTGGTGAAGGCGGCCGGCGGGTTCAAGTTCGTCGTCCGGGTGGACTTCATCCGCCAGGGTCTATCAGTGGTGGTGGACGGGGCCGCGCTCGGAATGGTGGCGGGGCCGGACGCCCCGCCGGTGACACGCCCGGTTTCCTAACAGTGAGGGCCGAACCGTGTTCCTCACCGCGACACTCGTGTTCGTCCTGGCCGTCGGGTTCGGGCTGCTGCTCACCCGACTGGGGCGAACGGCGGCGCACCGCGTCGGCCTGTGCGACGCGCCCGACGGCCGGCGGAAGATCCACGCCCGCCCCGTCGCGGTCGTCGGCGGGCTGGCCCTGCTGGTCGCCGTGCCGGCCGCGCTCGGCGTCGCCTCGCTGATCCGGGCGGACGTAACCGAAGCGTTCGCTGGGCGAGGCGCGAAGTGGCTGGCGGTGGCCGTCGCCGCCGTCGTGCTGGCCGCCGTCGGCGTGCTGGACGACCTGCGGAATCTGCGGGCGCGGTACAAGCTGTTCGGCCAACTGCTGGCGGTGGCGGTGCTGATCGGCGGCGGCGACTACCTGATCCGCGAGGTCAGCGCGTTCGGCGTGGCGGTGCCGCTCGGCGTCTTCGCCGGGCCGTTCACCGCGATCTGGTTCGTCCTGGCCGTCAACGCCCTGAACCTGCTCGACGGCATGGACGGCATGCTGGGGGCGGTGGGCACGGCCCTCTTCCTCGGCTTGGCCGCCATGGCCGCCGTCACCGGGGCCGGGTTTGCCGTGCTGGTGTCGGTGGCCGCCGCCGGCGGGCTGATCGGGTTCCTGCGGTACAACCTGCCGCCGGCCACGGTCTACTTGGGCGACTGCGGCAGCATGCTCATCGGCCTGACGGTGGCGGTGCTGGCCGTGGACGCTTCGCTGAAGGGGCCGGCGTTCGCCGTCCTCGCCCCGCTCGCCCTGATGGTCTTGCCGGTGCTGGACACGACCGCCGCCGTCGTCCGCCGCAAGCTGACCGGCCGCGGGCTGGCCGTCGGAGATCGCGGACACCTGCACCACGTCCTGCTGAGGCACGGATTCAGCATCCCCCGCGCGCTGCTCTTGGTCGGCGGGTTCGGCGCGCTGGCCGCCGGCGGCGCGGTCCTCAGCACGTTCTGGAACAACGACCTGATCGCCGTCGCCGCCGCCCTGCTGGTGGCCGTCACGCTGGTCGTGTGCGGGCTGTTCGGGGCGGTCGAATTGCGGCTCCTCCGCGCCCGCGCCGGCTGCGTCCTGCGGAAGGCGGCCGGCGGCGCGGCGGTGGACGTGGAGGTGCGGTTGCAGGGCAGCCACGGGTGGGGCGGGGTGTGGCAGGGGATCGTCCACGACGCCGAGGAGTTGCACCTGACCGCCGTCTGCCTGGACGTGAACGCCCCCGTCTGGCACGAGGGGTATCACCGGCGGTGGCGGCGGGCCGGCGCGGCCGACGACCCGCTGACGGTCTGGCGGGTGGAACTGCCGCTGGTCGCCGACGGCCAGTTGGTCGGCCGCCTGACCGTCAGCGGCGAGCGGGCGGACGGGTGCATGGCGGAGAAGCTGGCCGCCCTGTCCGCCGTGGTGCGGACGGCCGAATCGCGGCTCACCGCCGCCCCGCCGACGGGTTCCCCCCGGCCGACCTCCGTCGCCGACCACCCCCCGCTCCCGCAGACGGCCGACCTGTCGCCCCGCGCCGCCGTCCCCGCCTGACGGGAAAGAGAGTTCCAGGTTTCAAGTTCCAGGTTCCAAGTTGAAGGCGGTGTCGTCCGCGTGTCGGAAGGTGGGAACTCCTCGTCTTCGCACCGGAGGTGCGGGAGAAGTTAGCCAGGGGTGAGCGAGCGAAGCGAGCGGAACCCCTGGTCGGTGGCGAAAACACGACCCACCCCGGAGGGGTGGCGGATCGTCCGGCATCCCTCCGGAATGCGAGGAATCCCAAGCGAAACGGCCGACCAGGAGTTTCACCCCTGGCTACAGTCCGCCACGCCTCCGGCGTGAAGAGCACAAGTCCACCGGCCGGCCGCCGGCGGTCGATACACCCGGCATCCGCCGTCGCCGCACCAGGACGCCCCCGCCGTGACCGACCCGCCCGCCACTCCCGACGCCGACCGGTCGCCCCTCGGCGCGTTCGCCCCGGTCCTCCGCCGCTGGCCGCTGCTCCTGCTGCTGGCCGTCGCCGGCGGCGTCCTCGGCGTCCTCGGCTTCTCCCTCCAGAAGCCGGTGTACGAGTCCGCCGCCCGCATCCAGGTGAGCAAGCGGTACGACGCGAACGCCGGCGACGGGCGGATGGTCTACCTGGAGGACTACGTCGCCACGATGACGCAGATCATCGCGTCCGACGCCGTCCTCGGCGAGACCGCCCGCACCCTCGACGCGGCCCAACTCGCCCTGCCGCTGCCGGCCGACGAGACCCAGCGGCTGGACGCGCTGAAGGCGGCGCTCGGCATCGTCCGCGTCCGCGACCCGAACGCCGTCGCCACCACCAGCAGCTCGGTGCTGACGCTGAAGTACGCGGCCGGCGACCCCGGCGACACCAAGAAGATCCTCGACTCGGTCATCCGGGCCGTGCAGAAGTACCTGGACCGCGGCTACTCGGACGCCCTGAAGCAGCAGCGCGACGAGTTGACCACCCTGATCGAACGGAAAAAGAAAGAGCAAGACGGTCTGCTCAAACAGTTGATGGGCGTCCGCAAACAGTTGAGCGACGTGACCGCCGAGGAGTTGCCGGTCCTCCGCACCCGCGTGTCGGCCAACTTCGAGCGGTCGTTCGGCCTGAAGCTGGAACTCATCGGCCTCGATCGGGACTTGGCCGCCATCGCCGAAGTGGGCAAGTCGCCGGCCGGCCGCCTGGCCAAACTGCGGCAAGTGACCGGCGTGGCCCGCACGCCCGGCGAGGCGGCCGGGCCGACCGGCCCGGAGACAGTCCTGCTGCAACTCAACGCCCGCCGCCTCGAACTGACCGAGCGGATGGGCAAGGACCACCCCACCCTGAAGGAGGTGGACGGGCAGGTCAAGTTCTACCAGGAGTTGGTCGGTCGCGCCGCCGCGCCGGCCGAAGCGGTGGACGAACTGGGGCTGTACGAGGGGCGGCTGCGGGAGCGGAAGAAGGCGGCCGAGTTGCAGCGCGACCAAATCGACGCGCAGCTGAAGAAGGACTCGGACGACCTCCGCGACGGCGGCCGACACCAGGACAATGCCGAACTGCTCCGCCGGCAGTCGGACGACTTGAGGGTGGAGATCGGCCGCCAGCAGGACCGCCAGCAGACGCTGGCGGCGCTGGATCAGAAGGAATCGGACACCCGCCGCGCCTACGACGCGCGGGTGCTGGACGACCCCCGCGTCGGGCGGAAGGTCGGCCCCAGCCTGCCGACGTGGCTGTTGCCCGGCGTCGTCCTCGGCCTGCTGGCCGGCGTCGCCCTCGCCTTCCTCGCCGAGACGGCCGACCAGAGCTTCCGCAGCCCGGCCGAGATCCGCCGGCGGCTGGGCGTGCCGGTGTTCGGCCACATCCCCCCCATCCGCCTCGACCAGCCGGCCACCGCCGACGTGTCCGCCGCCTACGACCCGGCCCTGGTCGCCGCCCGCCGGCCGAAGTCGGTGGAAGCGGAACTGTACCGGGGGGTGCGGACGCAGGTGCTGGTGGCGACCGCCGCCGCCGGCCACCGCCTCATTCAGGTGACGAGTCCGAACCCCGGCGACGGCAAGTCCACGACCGCCGCCAACCTGGCCGTCTCCCTCGCCCAGGCGGGCAAGCGGGTGGCGCTGATCGACGCCGACTTCCGCAAGCCCCGCGTCCACACCCTGTTCGCCCTGGCCAAGCCGGAGGTCGGCCTCGCCGCGGTGGTGGACGGCACGGCCGATCTGGACGCGGCCCTCCGCCCGTGCGACGTGGACAACCTGTTCCTGCTGCCGTGCGGCCCGCGGCCGACGAACCCGGCCGAACTGCTCGCCGGCGAGCGGTTCGCCGCCATCTTGACAGACCTGAAGGGGCGGTTCGACCACGTCGTCATCGACACCCCGCCGCTGCTGGTGGTCAGTGACCCGCTGGTGGTGGCGCAGCGGGCGGACGCCGTCGTGCTGGTGTTCGGCATCACCCGCCGGTCGCGCGGTCAGGTGGAGCGGGCCAAGGAACTGCTGACCGACACCGGGGCCAACCTGATCGGCGTCGTGGTCAACGGCATGGACGGCCCGGCCGGCGGCTACGGCTACTCGTCCGGCGCGTACAAGTACGGGTACCACTACGAGTACCAGTACACGGAACAGTACGCCGCCGATGCCGACGGCCGCACTTGACCCACCCCGGAGGTCGCATGGTCCCGCTGGCCGACACCCACGTCCACCTGCTCGCCGGCCGCGACGACGGCCCCCGCACGGCCGACGAGGCCGTCGCCATGTGCCGCATGCTGGTCGCCGAAGGGGCCGGCTTCGCCACCGCCCTGGCCCACCAGCACAGCGACTACCCGGCCAACACCCCGGACGCCCTCCGCGCCGCCGCCGCCAGTCTGTCCACCACGTTGAAGGAAGCCGGCATCCCGCTGGCGGTTTACCCGTCGGCCGAAATCCTCCTCACCGAACACCTGGTCGCGGACTGGACGGCCGGCCGCACGCTGTCGCTGGGCGACCGGGGCAAGTGGCTGCTGGTGGAGATGCCCTACGGCCAGTTCGTGGACCTCCGCCCGCTGGCCGCCGCGTTGAAGCCGCTCGGCGTGGGGATTGTGCTGGCCCACGCCGAGCGGTACGACCCGCTGCTGGAGGACTCGGCGCTGGCCGAGTTGTTCGTCGCCGCCGGCTGCCTGTTGCAGGTGACGGCGTCCGCGCTGGCCGACCCGCCGCCGGGTCACGAGCCGGTGCTGAAACGGTGGGCGAAGGCGGGGATGATCCATCTGCTCGGGTCGGACGGGCACAACCTGGACCGCCGCCCGCCGCGGCTGCGGGCCGGCTACCGGGTGCTGGCGAAGTGGCTTGGGGCCGGCCCGGCCGACGTGATCGTCGGCCTGCGCGGGTCGGCCGTGCTGCAAGGGCTGGCGGTGTCGGTGCCCCCGCCCCGCCGCCCGAAGGCGAGCTGGTTCGCCCGCCTGTTCGGGGGGTGAAGGGTAAGCGCCGGGATGCCGATTGCACATCCGGACACGTGTTGCTATCCTGTGGGCATCACCGGAGCGCCGCTCATGGCCCGCAAGCCCGCCATCATCACACCCTCCAATTTCCTCTACTACGGCGACAACCTCGGCGTTCTCCGCGAACACGTCAAGGACGAATCCGTCGATCTCATCTACCTCGACCCGCCGTTCAACTCGGATCGCAACTACAACCTGCTCTTCAAGACGCCGAAGGGCCAGCAGAGCGAGGCGCAGATCACCGCGTTCAAGGACAGTTGGGTCTGGGGCGAGCAGGCCGAGCGCGAGTTCGACGAACTGCTCCACCAGCCGAACACCGACGTTGCCGACCTCATGCAGGCGCTCCGCAGCTTCCTCCGCATGAACGACATGATGGCCTACCTGACGATGCTGGCCAACCGACTGCTGGCGATGCATCGCACGCTGAAACCGACCGGCTCGCTGTACCTGCACTGCGACCCGACCGCCAGCCACTACCTGAAGATCCTGCTGGACGCCGTGTTCGGGAAGGCGATGTATCGGACCGAAATCAGTTGGACGCGGTCGAGCGCCCACAGCGACGCCAAACAAGGCCGCAAACAGCCGGGCAACATCCGCGACGTGATCTTCTTCTACACCAAGTCCGACCGGTGGACGTGGAACTGGCTCTACACGCCGTACGAGAAAAGCTACGTCGAGGAATTCTACCGGCACAAGGAGGAAGCCACGGGGCGACTGTACCAACTGGACAATTTGACGGCGGCGAAAAAGGGCGGCGACGTGTCCTACGAATTCCACGGCACTCGGCCGTACAAAGGCCGGTACTGGGCCTACTCCCGCGAGAACATGGAGCGATTTTTCGCGGAGGACCGCTTGTATTTCCCCAAGTCCGGCGGACCCCCTCGGTACAAGCGGTACCTCGACGAAATGCCCGGCGTGCCGCTACAGAACGCCTGGAACGACATCCGGCCCGTGCCGAAGAACGAGTACCTCGGCTACCCGACACAGAAGCCGCTGGCACTGCTCGAACGCATCGTCGCCGCCAGCAGCAACCCCGGCGACGTGGTGCTGGACCCGTTCTGCGGGTGCGGGACGGCCGTCCACGCGGCCCAAAAATTCGGCCGTCGGTGGATCGGCATCGACATCACGCACCTCGCCATTTCACTCATCGAGAAGCGGCTGAGGGATGCGTTCAAGGACGCCTGCAAGTTCGAAGTCATCGGCACGCCAAAGGACTTGGACTCGGCTCGCAACTTGGCCGACCGGGACAAGTACCAGTTCCAGCACTGGGCCGTTTGGTTGATCAAGGCACAGAGTTACAGGGGCAAAACGAAGGGGGCCGACGGTGGCATCGACGGCATCAAGTACTTCGCCGACTTCCGCCCCAAGGACGCCAAGAAGTTGGTGGTCAGCGTGAAGGGCGGCAAGTTGAAGGCCGACGACGTGCGGGCACTGATGGCCGTGCGCACGCGGGAGAATGCGGAGATCGCGGTGCTGATCTCGCTGGGCGAACCGACGGCCAAGATGAAGGCCGACGCGGCGTCGGCCGGGTTCTACGAGTCGGACGCCGGGAATGGCCGCAAGTACGCCCGCGTGCAACTGCTCACCGTCGAAGGGTTGCTCGCAGGCAACCAGCGGGCCGAGCACCCGGAATACGAGCCGGACGCCTCGTTCAAGAAGGCCAAGCGGGAGGCGACCGGCGGCAAGCAGAAGACGTTTGAAGACATGGCGGACGCGGACGAGGAATGACCGGTCTCACAGCCGGACGGCCCGCCTGTTCGGGGGGTGAGGCAGCCGGCTCCCAGGGGCTTCCGCCCCTGGAACTGGACAAAAATTCGTCAAAATCCGCCGCCACCTCTTGACTTCTTCATCCGGGAATGAGTAAGGTTCAATTGTTCACTTCGCCGGTCCATTCCCCCGGAGGTGCCACATGGCCCGCCGCAATTGCCCCGAAGCCGCCGAAGTCGGTGCCGTGATGCTGGCCGCCGTCCGCACCGGCCTGGCGACCCTCCACGGCCTGCTGACCGCCCGCGACCCGAAGACCGCCCTCCGCGCCGTCGCCGAACTCACGAAGCTGCTGAGCGTCTGCGCTCGCCACGGCATCGCCGTCGAAGCCGAGGCGGAACTGACGCCCGTCGCCGCCCCGGTGGAACCGACGCCCGCCCCGGCCGTGCCCCAACCGCCACGAAGTGAACCCGCTCAACCGCCCCGACGCCCGACGCGCCGCGCCGGAACGGTCCCCGCCGACCGGACTCGCCTGCCACTCGACCTGACCGCCACCGTCGGGCGACCGGTGGCCTTGCCGCCCGGCGGGTCGCCGCGACTCACGTCGTTCCTCGGCGCGCCGGCCGCAACCGGGTCGGGTGGCGACCTCGGCGTCACTTCTTCGGCAGGTCCAGCGTCAGCGCGGGGTGGCCTTCCTTCGATACCGTGACCGGCGGCAGGTTGACCGGGTTCGGCACGCCGCCGCTGGTCTGGTCGCCGGCCGGCGGGAAGTACGTCACGGCGTACTTGCCGGCCGCCGCGCCGGGTTTGCGTTCCCCGGTCTTGTCCGTGGTCCGCACGGTGGTGAGGGTGAACGCGCCGTCCGTCCCCACCTCGGCGTTCACCAGGAACTCGGCGGTGTCGGGGTCGGGGGTGAACTTGACGACGCCGCCGGCGACCGGGGCCGCGCCCCGCTTCACCACCCCTTTGACGGGGGCCAGCTCCGGGAACGCCGGGCCGCTCGCGGTGCCGCACCCGACCGCCGCCAGCGCGCCCAGCAGGAACAGTCGCATGGCTCATCTCCGAGTCGGGTTTCAAGTTTCAGGGCTTCAAGTTTCAAGCAAGACAACGTGGCGATTGACCCGACATGAAACCTCAAACCTGCAACTTGAAACCCGAAAGTCACCAGTCGTTGCCGTTGACGCCGCCGTCGCGGGGGTCGGCGGCTCGCGCCCAGGTGGTCGGGTCCATGCTGCCGTTCAGCGACCGCACGCTGCCGTCGCCGAGGCCGACCAGGATGCCGCCGGTGTGCGGCGTCTGCGGCACCTGCGGGTTGCAGTTGTTGAAGTAGTGCGGCTGGACCTGGAACTTCGGCGACGCCGGGTAGGTCGAGAGGCCGCCGCCGCCCTTGCTGCTGCCCAGGTTGAACCCCGGTCGCCAGACGCTGTTGGCGTCCGCCCACAGGCTGCCCCAGGTGCCGCTGCCGTGCAGGTTGCCGGTGTTCCCGCAGGTGCCGTACATCTCGGCGAAGAAGACGGTGTTCGACAGGCCGTCGGTGACGGTCGCGTTCATCTCCTTCTTGCCGGTCGGGTACGTCAGACCGCCGGCGGGGTTGCCGAACACGTAGTTGTTGCCGCCGTAGCAGCTCGCCCCCCAGTTCAGCGCGCCGCCGTTCTGGGTGGTGTTCTTGCCGGACTGGATGGACGGGTCGGACGGGCACAAGAAGGTCTTGAACACCACCGGGTACTGGCCGCCGGCGTACCCCGTCGGGGTCAGCAGGTTGTACACGTTCTGCTGCTCGATGAACGGCAGCAGGAAGTGCATCATGGTGTAGTGGTGGCGGCCGAACGGGGTGGTGGGCGGGGTGAAGCAGGAGGCGAAGCTGGGGTCGGCGCACGGGGCGGACATGGGCGGCAGGGTGCCGAACGCATCGTTGACGCCGTGCGTGGCCAGGCCGATCTGCTTCAGGTTGTTGCCGCATTGCATCCGCGCGGCGGCCTCGCGGACCTTCTGGACGGCCGGCAGCAGCAGGCCGATGAGGATGGCGATGATGGCGATCACCACCAGCAACTCGATCAGCGTGAACGCGACCCGACGGGACCGGACCATGACGCGCCCTCCAGAGAATGTGGGAGACGGGGCACCGACGTGAGAAAGGCGGGCACACTTTACCCGCTTCTCGGCGGCAGTGCAAGCGCCTCCGCTTCCGAGCGGCGTCTCGGCTTTCTCGGCGACAGCCGATTCGGTCGGGTACAATCGCCGTCGGTCCATCCGTCCCGTGAGGTTTACCCGGCCATGCCCGCGAAGCTGCCCCTCGCCACCGTCGCCGTCCTGCTGGCGGTCGCCCTCGCCCCCGCCGCCGACCCCAGTTACGCGAAGGAGGTGCGGCCGTTCCTCGTCAAGTACTGCGTCGAGTGCCACACCGCCAAGCAGGCCAAGGCGGGGTACAACTTCGACACCTTCGCCGGCCTGACCAAGGTCGGCAAGAGCGGCGCGACGGTGGTGCCCGGCGACGCCGCCAAGAGCCTGCTGACGAAGGTGCTGAACGGGTCGGGGAAGGTGATGCCCCCGAAGAAGTACCCGTGGCAGCCGGAGAAGGACGAGGTCGCCGTCGTGCTGGCGTGGCTCCGCGCCGGCGGCAAGGACGACTGACAAGTTCCCGGTTCCAAGTTCCGGGTTCCAAGTTGAAGCCCAGGCCGTTCCTGCTTTTCGTCTTCAACTTGGAACCCGGAACTTGGAACCTGGAACTACTTCGGCGCGGCGGTGGTCTTCTCCAGGTCCACGACCGCCCCGCAGTTGAACACCGCGTACTTCGAGTCGGGCGTCAGGATGAAGTGCCCGCCCACGGCGGCCCCGGCGACGGTGGAGCCGGAGGTCACCTTCGCGAACTTCGCCTTGTCGCCGGCCCCGGCGACGGTCATCAGGAGCAGCCCATTCTGCTTCATCCCCGCGACGGCCACGGCCCGCTTGCCGTCGGGCGTCACCCGCAGGTACGAGAAGCCGTCCAGCGGGATGTCCTTCGGCGTCACGTCGGCCGTCTCCGGCGCGCCGTCCGAGTAGCCGTACACCAGGGTCTTGGCGTCCACCGCGGCCAGCGCCAGGATGCCCTCGTCGGTGAAGGTCAGGTCTTTCGCCGGGGCCGGGATGGGGATCAGCTTGGCTTTCTTCCAGGTGACGGCGTCCACCGTCAGCAGGTTGTACTGCTTGCCCGGCCGGAGCGGCCCGACGAGCGTCTCGGACGTGACCAGGGTGCGGCCGAACGGGGCGATCCGCAGGCCGTCGAGCGGCTCCGGGTGGCTGATCGGCGTGCCCGCCACCTCCCCCTTGTCGGTGTCGATCTTGTACAGCCGGCCGGTGGCCGGGCGGGGCGGCTGGCCCTTCACCGCCGGCGGCAGCACCACGGCGGCGACGTAGGCGAACCCGCCGGCCGGCTCCACCTCCAGCCCGGAGATCGGCTGGCCGATGGCGATCCGGTTGCCCAGCGGCTTGACCTCCTCGGCCTCGACGAGCGACCCGTCGGTGATCTTCCGCAGGTCGAACAGTTGCAGGTCGGAGGTCCAGCTCGCCGCCTCCCGCACGTCCAGCGCCTGTGCGCCGGTCGGCCACTTGCTGATGACCGAGCAGATCAATTTCCCGGTCTTCTCGTCGGCGACGGCGCGGTTGACCGGCAGCGGCAGGTGGTACGTCGCCTTCAATTTGAAGTCCGGGTAGCTGTACCGCCGCAGCACGCCGCCGGGGTTGAGGTCGGCCGGGTTGCGGGCACCGAGGGTGAGCAGCTCCTTCTTGCCGGGCAGCACCACGGCCGTCCAGAACGCGGACACCTTGCCGGCCGAGGCGAACTCGCCGTTGCCGACGGTCACCGGGCCGGGGCCGGCCACCCCGCCGCCGCCGCCCATCTTGAAACTGTTCAGGAAGGCGCGGGCCTTCAGCATCACCTCCCGCTCCGGCTGGCCGCCCTTCGGCTCCACCTTCAGCACCGCCGCCGCGTTCCCGCTGACGAACGTCCGCACCCAGATCTTGCCGTCGTTGAAGAAGGTGCCCTGGGTGAACTCTTCGCCGGCCAGGCCGTTCGCCGTGACCTTCTTCGGGCCGTCGAGGATCTTGTCCCGGCCGTGCAAGTCCAGCAGCACGGCCGCCGAATCCGCCTTCGGCCCGAACTCGACCAGCGACACGGTGCATTTCACCTGGTCGTCCTCGGCGGTGTACTGCTTGCCCGCCACTTGCGTCTCGCGGAACCCCCGCTGGTAGTCGCGCTGCTCCGTCCCCCGCGGGCCAGTGACGGTGAAGCCGACCGTCCGGGCCATCGGCTGCCACAGCGGGTCGCCGGCCTCGGTCGGGGCCTTCGCCGCGTCGAACGTGACTTTCAGCGAGTCGAGGAACTTCTTCCCCCGCCCCTCCAGTTCCGGGTCGGCGGCGTTGTGGATGCCGTCCTTCGTCACCAGCAGCGAGAAGACGCGGAAGCCGGCCCGCACGGTCAGGCCGGGGCACTGCCCGCCGAAGAAGTTCTTCACCGCCCACCGGGTGGCCGGGTGGCCGCCGACCTTGTCGTCGGTGCCGGCCGGCGTGTGGGCGTGCGGCATGAGCGCCCGGTAGGACTTGTCGGCGTCGTACTCGGCCTCCTCGGCCAGGTCGTGGTAGTAGAGCTGGAACGTGTACGGCCCGTCCTTCACCTCGAACTTCTTACCGCCCAGGTTGTACTTGCCCTCCACCTTGGAGACGTGCCGCTCTCCTTTTACCTTGGCCCCGCCGGGCATGTCCACGGCGAACCCGTCCTCGGCCAGCGTCGGCACCGCCTCGAACGGCGTCTCGACCGGCTTCGGCGGCGGCTTAGGGCCGGGGTCGATCGGGTCCACCGGATCGACATTCCCGACCGGGTGCGTCACCTTCAGATTGGCCTGGAAATGCGTCCGCTTGTCGGCGACGGCCGGGTTCTGCGTGTTGCCGCCGAACCGGAACAGGAACAGGCGGTCCTCGGTGACGTGCGCCCAGACGCGGGCGGGCTGCGCGCCGGCGTCGAACTGGAACTCGCTAAACGAGCGGCCGTTGATCGCGCGGACGCCCTCCAGCTTGCCGCCGACCAGTTGGAAGGCGTCACGGGCGCACTCGAGGAGCGGGGGGGCCTTGGTGCCCGGCAGCCGGTCCAGGTAGGCCCCGGCGCACGCGACCCCGCCGCCCAGCTCCTTGGACGCCCACACCCGGCCGGACATCCCCTTCACGGCCAGCGCCTCCTCGCTCAGGTTCGTGTCCGGGGCGTGGAAGGTGAACCCGTCCGCCGTCACCGCGTTCCACTTGTCCGGCAGGTTGCCCGGCTTCACCCCGCCGGGGAGCGGATTCGGATTGGGGTTCGGCTTCACCGGGCCGGGGCCGGGGATGACGCCCTTCGGGTCGGGGTTGTCCGCGACGGCCGGCGCGTCCTCCCGCGTCAGGAAGTAGACGCCGACGCCGATGCCGCCGAGCAGCAGCACGCCGACGCCGAGGATGACGAACAGCAGCCCGCTGCCCCCCTTCGCGGCCGGCGGACGGTCGTCCTCGTCCTCGTCGTCGTCCGCAGCGGCGCGGCGACGTGGGCGGTCGTCGTCCGCGTCGTCTTCCTGCCCTCGCAGGCGGAAACCGGTCTTCGATTTCGGCTTCCGCGTCTCCGGTTCGGCGAGCGGGGCGACCGTCGGGATGGCCGCGCTCGACCTCGGCTTCAGGACCGGCACGGCGGCGATGACCTCGGCGTCCACGATGTCGTCCGCGACCTGCTTCACCGGCCTCAGCGTCGGCACGGCGACCTTGGCCAGCGTCGTTACGACGGCCTTGGCCAGGGTGGGGACGACGGCTTTGGCCAGCGTCGGCGGGGGCGGCGCGGCCCCCTCGGTGGCGGGCACCGGCACGCGGGTGTCGCAGCCGTGGCAGCGGAGCGACCCGCCGCGATCCGACTCCTCGGCGAACAGCCGTTCGCGGCAGTTCGGGCATTTCACTTTGATGGCCATGATGACACCCGCGACGGGAGGCGGAGGGAGAAGAGTGCGTGGCAGTCAGAATTACCGCGCCGCGACCGGCCGGGCAATGTCCGTTGTTACACGCGGCGGGTGTCTTGCGAGCCGCGACCGCCAGGGAGTGGTAGGTTTGTGGCGAACCCGGCCCGCCACGGCCGCGGGGGGGGTGTAAAACCAAAAAC
>JAYUFU010000510.1:0-3264 GCA_043738505.1 Fimbriiglobus sp.
GATCGACGGCAAGGAGCAGCGGACCGAGCGGCCGAAGGGGTATTCGCGGCAGAAGCCGTACTACTCCGGCAAGAAGAAGACGCACACCCTGAAGTCGCAAATCGGCGTCGCCCCGAACGGGCGGATCGAGTCGGTCAGCGATTCGTACCCCGGCTCGACGCACGACCTGACGGTACTGCGGCTGACCGAGTTGGTGGACCGCCTGCCGGTCGGGGCCGGGGCGATGATGGACAAGGGGTATGTGGGTATCGGCAAGGACCACCGGATCGGCCGCTGGTGGTGCCGGCGAAGGCGGCGCGGGGCCGCCCGTTGACGGACGAGCAGAAGGCGGGCAACCGGGTGATCGCGTCGCACCGCATCGCGGTCGAACACTCGCTGGCCCAGTGGAACCGGTTCGAGGTGCTGACCCAAGTGTACCGCCACTCGCGGCCGGAACACGGGGAGGTGGTGCGAGCGGTGGCGGTGCTGGTGAACCGGCGGACGGCCGTCACCCCGCTCAAGACGTACCCGCCGGCCCCGTGAACGCCCGATCACACGACCCGCCGGGGAACGCCCCGCGCGAGGGGATCGGCTATCGCGCTACAACCCTACTGAAGCGCGGCAACTTCGGCGGTTCAGGCGAGCATGATGGCGATGGACGCCACCCACACGAAGCCGAGGACGTTGGCCGCCTTCTCGTCGTCCCGAGTGGCCACCCGCCGGTACGGCTCGATGCGGCCGAAGAATCGCTCGACCCCGTTCCGCTCCCGGTCTAGGTGCCGGTCGTACTCGATCACGGCCGTCCGGTTCTTCCGCGGCGGGAGGCACGGCTGCGCCCCCTGCTCGCGGATCGCCGCCCGGTTCGCGTCCGCGTCGTACCCTTTGTCGGCCAGCACCGCGTCGGTCTCGATCCCGGCGATCAGGGCCGGCAGGTGCGGGCTATCGGCCGCGTTCGCGCCGGTCAACTGGAGCCTCATCGGGTGGCCGAGCGGGTTCGCCGCGGCGTGCCGTTTCGTGCCGAATCCGCCGCACCCGCGGCCCAACGCCTGGGTCGCTGGGCCGCCGCTCCCGTCGCCTTTTTCTTCGCGCCGGCGGCACACGGGTGGGCGCGGACGCAACTGCGGTCGGCGAGCAGCCACGCGGTGTCGTCGTCCCGCAACTCGGCGGCGATCCGCTCCCACGCGCCGCGCTCGCACCAGCGGTTGTACTGCGGCCACAGGCTATTCGACTTGCCGACGGCGGTCGGCCGGTCGGCCCACGCGATGCCGGTCTCGGCCAAGTACCGGATGACGTTCACGAACAGTCGGGTGTCGTCATCGACGCCCGCCGTGCCCGCCCGCCTGACCCGGCAGCAGGTGACGGAGGCGGTCCCAGTGATCGTCCGGCATGTCGTGGCGGCCGAACATGGTGGCCTCCGTGCGGGAAATTGGCTCCCCCGCTATCGCAACCCGCCTACCTTCAGTCAATACGGCCAAATAACTCAATCGAAGCGGTACACGTTGAAGCAGCCGACCTCGGCGACCGGCGACTGGGCTTTCAACCAGTCGATCAGCGCCAGCGTGTCCGGCCGGCGATCCGGGCAGGCGGTGAGGAACGTCCGGCCGACCGCGAAGTACCCGCCCGCGCTCGCCCGCCGCACGAACTCCGGCGAGCGATCCGGCAATACATGCAGTGGCACGGCGTGAAACGGCGGGCGGAAAGCGTTCGGGTCAGTCCCAAAATACCAGACGGTGAGCGACGGTTCACCAGCAGAGTGCCACCAGCCCCGCAGCTCCGGGACGCCCTGGCCCCAGTCGCAGTTGGAATCGGTCAGCGTTTCGCCCGCGCGGGACGCCCCGCCCCAGAGTTGGTTCTGATACCGGAGGCCGTGCGGTGCGGTGAAGAGGGCGACCACCGCCGAGGCCGCGACCGCCAACCAGCCGAACCACCGCCACCGCGACGACGAGACGGCCACACTCACCGCCAGCACCAGAAACGCGACTAGCGGGAACACCAGCCGGACGCCGATCTGCACGCGGCACGTCAGGCTGAACAGCAGGAACGCGAGCGCGATCACGCCGGCGGTGGATGCCAGCGAACGCGGCCGGAAGACGAGACATCCCGCGAGGAGGAGTAACAGCGGCTCCGGTAGTTTCTGGCTGAGGACGACCGGGAAATAGTACCACACCGCGCGGTGGCAGTACTCGCCGAGGGCGAAGACGCCGTGGCCGCGGACGTTGTGTTTCACCTGCTGAATGATCCCCTCCGCCGCGTTCGGGAAAACGCGGAGGTTGTTCGCCACTGCCCGCGTCGCGTCGCCGAGCGTGCCGTCGGGAAGCGTGTCCGCCCACTTCACGAACGACGGTTCGACCGCCCAGTCCGTGCCGATGTAGGCGAACGCGACCGTCGCCGCGATGACGCCCGTCGTCACGCAATCGCGCACGGCACTTCTCAGTTCGCACCGCTGCCAGAGGATCACCGCGAACGCGAGCGGCATGAACGTCACGGCCGACGCCTTGCACAGCACCGCGATTCCGACCCACACGCCCGGCACGAACACGCGACGCCACCAGCCGGTTCCGCGCCCGCGCAGGAACGAGTTCGTCGCCGCCAGCACCGCCGCTGTCACCGCGATGTCCGTGGTGGCCAGCGCCGCATGCGCGAGCAAGTTCGGCTCGAAGCCGAGCAACCCGACGGCGATGCCGGCCGCCGTCGGCCCGCCCCACCGCCGTGCCAGCCGGAACCCGGACGCCAGCAGCAGCCACCAGAACGGCAGGTTCATCGCCCGCGCGACCGGGAGCAACTCGTCGAGTTGCTCGACGGTGTTGAACGGCTCGCCCCGGTGCCGTTCCCACAGGTGCAGCGGCAGCGTTTGCACGTCCACCGGCAGCGGCATCGTCCCGGCGCGCATGAGCGCCTTCGGCGAGCCGGTGCGCCAGTAGTCCAACCCCTTGGCGAGGTAGAACGGCTCGTCGAACGTCGGCCCAATGCTGTGGGACGCATGGACGACCAAGGCCGAGGACACGGCGAGTACGAACGTGAGCCAGGCCAGTTCCCGCCGGCGGAGCGGGGTTGTCGGGCCGGTCGGCGGTCGGGTATCGTCGGCAGTCATGGCAAGTGGTGTAACATAACCCGCGAACCGCGGACAAGGCGGACCAGAAAAGGAGAAGACCTCATCCCCGGCCTTTCCGTCCCGGAAAGGGGGTGTTCAAGGGGAGGCGGTTTTGTTAGCCCGCCGCGCCCGCAAGGGGCGTGGGGTGTGGCACGACCGACCACCACCGGCCCCGGATGTGATCTGCCCCTTGC
>JAYUFU010000511.1:0-9863 GCA_043738505.1 Fimbriiglobus sp.
CGACACGACGGTTGTCGTCGCCGGGGCGCAGCGAACGGCTGATGGCAAAGCCCTTCATGACCTCGTTACCGCACCCGACCGCTACCGAGTTTGCCATCCCGCGCCCGTTGCTGGTATCATGCCTGCCTCTCCCGTTCCCTCTCCGGGCCTCCCGCCATGAACCGCCTGTCGCTCCTGGTGCTACTCCTCCTCGCCTCGCCGACGTTCGCCCAGAAGGAGTTCGGGTTCGACAACCGCAAGGGGTCCGGGCAGCCGTACCTGACGCCGGCGGAGTCGGTGAAGCGGATGAAAGTGGCCCCGGAATTCGAGGTGAAGCTGTTCGCCGGCGAACCGGACTGCGTCAACCCGGTCGCCTTCAGCATCGACGAGAAGGGCCGCGTGTGGGTGCTGGAGTGCTTCGAGTACCCTAGCCGCACGCCGAAGGGCAAGCAGCCGCGCGACCGCATCGTCATCCTCGAAGACACCGACGGCGACGGCGTGTGCGACAAGCGCACCGTCTTCGCCGAGGGCAAGGACTTCCCGGTGTCCGAGGAGCGGAAGAAGGCCGGCTTGGGCGCGTTCGACTTGGCGACGGGCCTGGAGGTCGGCAACGGCGGCGTGTACGTCGGCGCGGCACCGTACCTCTGGTTCATCGAGAACAAGGACGACAAGCCGGGCAAGTTCGAGCGGGTGCTGAGCGGCTTCGGCAGCCAGGACACGCACGAGACGCTGAACACCTTCCAGTGGGGGCCGGACGGCTGGCTGTACGGCATGCACGGCATCTTCACCGAGAGCAAGGTGAAGTCGCTCGACGGTCCGGAGATGCGCGTGAACGCCGCCGTCTGGCGGTTCCACCCGATAACGAAGAAGTTCGAGATCTTCGCCGAAGGGACTAGCAACCCGTGGGGCTTGGACTGGCGCAACACCGACGGGCAATTTATCCTGGCAGCCTGCGTCATCCCGCACCTGTATCACATCGTGCCGGGCGGCGTGTACAAGCGGCAGGCGGGCGCGAGCCAGAATCCGTATGCGTATGGATACATCAACGAGATATCCGACCACACGTTCCACAAGGAATCCGGCTGGGCGCACGCCGGACTGATCTCGCTCGACGTGCCGCACATGCCGGAGAAATACCGCAACAGCGTGATCTTCTGCAGCATCCACGGGTGCAGCCTCAAGCAGAACATCCTGAAGCCGAACGGCAGCAGCTTCACCGCCACGAAGGGTGAAGACTTCCTCGTTTCGGGTGACAAGAACTTCCGCCCGATCAACATGAAGTGGGGGCCGAACGGCGACATCTACCTGATCGACTGGCACGACCAGATGCCGTGCCACCAGGCCAAGCCCGACGAGTGGGACTACGAGCGCGGCCGGGTGTACCGCATCCAACTGAAGGACCGCAAGGGTGCCAAGGCCGAGGATTTGGGGAAGAAGAAGCCCGAAGAGTTAGTTGATCTGGCGGTCGGCGATCAACCTTACCAGAGCCGGACGGCACTTAGGCTCTTATCCGAACTGCCGAATGCGAGAAAGGATGAACTGCTCGGCAAGGTCGCGAGCTTGGACAATGAGGATGCTCCGAAAAAGCGTCACGTTGGCTGGATATGGAACAGCATCGTCGAGGAAGAAAAGGAGCGAGTGGCAGGGTACAAGTTGCCGAAAGCGAGGGCAGCGCAGATGCCGGCAGAGTTGGATGTGCGGCTTCGCAATGCTGTGGAGTCGGGCTACGCGACGGCGACGACGATTACCACGCTCGCCTTAATTGTTGAAAACACACCTCATGTCACTCTCCGCCGCGAGTTGGCGTCCGCCGCGATCCGCCTCGCGGACAAGCACGACGTGAGCGAACTCGTCCGCGCGCTGATGAAGCACAAAGACGACGCGAAAGACCCGCTCATCCCGCACCTGACGTGGCTGGCCTACGAGAAGGTCATCAGCAAGAAGGACGGCGCGAACAGCGCGGCGCGCGTGGAGAAGGAACTCGCGTTCCTGGCGAAGGAAGCGCCGGACAACATCTTCGTCCGCGACCACATCGTGCCCAAAGTCATGCGGCGGCTGGTCGCCACCGGGCAGCCTGGCGACCTCGCCGCGTGCCTGAAGTTCGTCGCGGACGTGACGGACACCAACACCCGCGAGAAGGCGCTGGATGGCCTAGCGGTCGCCCTGGCCGGGCAGACCGTGGACGCGCCCGAAGCATGGGCGAAACTGCAACCCGAACTGAAGAAGGACCCGCGCCTCGTCGCCTTGACGAACAAACTGGCCATCGCCTTCCGCGACCCGGTCGCCATCAAGAAGGCCATCGCCGCGCTGACCGACTTCGTGCCGGATCAGGCGAACGCCGCCGAGCAGATCGAGGCGCTCCGCACGCTGACGCTGCTGAAGGCCCCCGAAGCCGGGGGCCTCATCAACAAGATTCTGTTCAGCCGGAGCTACCCGGTGGAAGTCGTGAAGGAAGCCGGCCGGCAGTTGGCGAACGTGAACGACCCGAAGCTCGGCCCGGCCATCCTGCGGAACTGGATCAACGTGCATTTGCAGGCCATGCCGGAAGTGGTCGGCAGCCTGAGCAGCCGGAAGGAGTGGGCGAAGCCGCTGCTGATCGAGATGAAGAGCGGCGTGGTCCACCGCACGTTCGTGAACGACAACACGGTCATCAAGATGCTGGCGTTCAACGACAAGGAGATCGACGCCCTCATCGAGACGGCGTGGGGCCGCGTCCGCAAGACGCCGGACGAGTTGAACAAGCTGATCGACAAGACCCGCGAGTCGCTGCACGCCGCGCCGGCGTCGTTCGCCCGCGGCAAGCTAGTCTTCGAGGCGCAGTGCGCCAAGTGCCACAAGTTCGACGGCAAAGGGAACGAAGTCGGGCCGCCGCTGGACGGGGCCGGGCGGGACATCGAGTACCTGCTGGCGAACGTGCTGGACCCGAACCGCGTCGTCGGCGCGCCGTACTTCCTCCGCACCGTGAACACCCTGGACGGGCAAGCCATTCAAGGACTCCTGGCCGAGGAGGACGACAAGTTCCTCACCCTGAAGGTGGAGAACGCGGTGCTGAAGAAGATCGCCAAGAAGGACATCGACGGGGCGGTGAAGGTGACGGAGAAGTCGATGATGCCGGAGGGCTTGGCGGCCGGGATGACGGAGCAGAACTTCCGCGACCTGATCCGGTACGTCATGAAGGACCCGTTCCTGGCGGACGTGACGGTCAATGACAAGGCGGTGTCAGCGGGGGCGACGGGGCGGATTCCGCTGCCCAAACCCGCCGGCGAGGTGGTCATCGCGGCGGGGTTCACGGCGGCGGGCGCGGTGAAGACGAAACTGCTGGTCGGCTCCACGGACGCCTTCGTCGTGAAACTGGACGGCAAGGAGATCGGCAAGGGTAGCGGCACCGGCAAGCGCCCCCAACCGGACGCCGAGGGATTCGACGTGGAACTGCCGGCCGGCAAGCACACGCTGACGCTCACCGTCGCCGCGAAGGGGGCCACCGACGCCGTGTTTGCGCGGTTCCTCGACCCGGATCGGAAACTGAGCTACCCGGAAGGGAAGTGAAAGAAGAGGATGGCCGCAAAGAACGCAAAAAGGACAAAAAACAGAGACCGACTTTCTTTGTCCTTTTTGCGTTCTTTGCGGCCATTCATTGCCCTGCTTGGTTCAGCAGTTCGGCCGCCTCGTCCACCTCGGCCTCGGTCGTCCAGCGGCCGACGGTCAGCCGCACGGCCCCCTGGCTGAGTTCCGGCGGCACCCGCATGGCGCACAGCACCGCCGAGGGCGTGACTTCCATCTGCCCCGGCCTCGGCTCGTGGCAGGCGGCCCCGACGCTGGCGGCGATGCGGGGCACCCGCTCCAGCAGTTTCGGCCCGATCTGCCCGACGAAGTTGACGTTCAGCGTGTTCGGCAGCCGGAGTGTCGGGTGGCCGTTCAGGACGATGCGGTCGCCGAGTTTGGCGAGCAGCGCGGCGTGCAGCCGCTCCCGCAGTGACAGCAGCCTGTCACCGACGGCGGGAAACGATTCTCGGCACAGGTCCGCCGCCACGCCGAGGCCGACGATGTACGGCGTGTTCTCGGTGCCCGCGCGCCGGCCGCCCTCGTGCCCGGCCCCGTGGATGAGCGGTTCGAGTTGCACCCCCCGCCGCACGTACAGCGCGCCGACGCCCTTCGGCGCGTACAGCTTGTGCCCGGCGATGGTCATCAGATCGACGCCGAGGTCATTCACGTTCACCGGCACTTTGCCGACGGACTGAGCGCAGTCGGTGTGGAACACGAACCGATACCGCTTCTTCAGTTCGCTGACTTCGCGGATCGGCATCAGCGTGCCGACCTCGTTGTTCGAGTGCATGACGCTGACGAGGCGCACCCGAGCCAGGCTGAACCGCAGCGCCCGCCGCACGTCATCCGGGTCGATCAAACCGGTGCGATCCACCTTCAACACGGTCACCTTCGCCCCTTGCCGCCGCAGGGACTCGATCGGCAGGGCCGTGGCCGGGTGTTCCACCGCCGACGTGACGATGAGGATGTCGCGCGGCTCGATCTGCTCTCGGAACAGGTTCTTCCACGAGAACGGCGGCACCGAGGGTAGCAGCCCCTTGATCGCCAGATTGCTCGCCTCCGAGCCGCCGCCGGTGAAGACGATCTCGTCCGGCTCCGCGCCGACGAGCGCCGCCACGCGGCCCCGCGCCACCTCGACCGCGTCGTGCGCCGCGCGGCCGTAGGCGTGACTACTACTGGGGTTCCCCCACAGGTCCCGCAGGGCGGTAGCGATGGCGTCCGTCACGCGGGGGTCCACCGGCGTGGTGGCGTTGTAGTCGAGGTAGATGGGGTTCATGCGAACACCGGCCGGGGACGGGACGAGCCATACGACAGACATGCTAGTTACCGGAGCCGCCGCCCATGATGGAAGTGTCCGCCGCGCGGGAAACGGTCCTGCGGTTCGCCGAGCCGCTGCCGGCCCAGATCACGCCGCTCAGCTCGCCCGCGCTCGGCCAAGTGCTGGCCGTCGATGTCGCCAGCGATGTCGATTCGCCGCCCTTCGCCAAGGCGCTGATGGACGGGTACGCGGTGCGCGCGGCCGACCTCGCGGGCGGGCCGGTCGCGCTGAAGCTGGTCGGCGAGGTGGCGGCGGGGGCCATGCCGACGGTGGCCGTCGGGCCGGGCGAGGCGGTGACTGTGTACACCGGCGCGCCGCTGCCGGACGGGGCCGACGCGGTCGTGGTGAAGGAGCGGTGCGAGGCGACGGGCGGCACCGTCACCGCCACTGACACCGCGTTGACACCGGGCAAGAACATCCTCGCGCGCGCGGCGGAAATGCGGGCCGGGGACGTGGTGATCCCGACCGGTACCGTATTGACGCCGACGGCCTACGGGCTGCTCGCGGCGGTCGGCAAGACGGCGGTGATGGCCATTCCGCGGCCGCGGCTGGTGGTCGTGGCGACGGGCAACGAGCTGGTCGAACCGGCGATGAAGCCGCGCGGCGGGCAGATCCGCAACACGAACGGCCCGATGTTGATGGCCCAGGCGGCCAGCGCCGGTGCGCTGCCCCGCTACCTCGGCGTCTGCCCGGACGACGCCGACACGATGGCCTCTTACGTCCGTGAAGGGCTGGAGATCGCCGACGTGCTGGTGTTCGCCGGGGGCGTGTCGGCGGGCAAGTTCGACCTCGTGCCGGAGGTGCTGAAGGCGCACGGCGTCGAAATCCACCTCCACCACGTGCGGATGAAGCCGGGCAAGCCGCTGCTGTTCGGTACCAAAGGGAAGACGCTCGTCTTCGGCCTGCCGGGCAACCCGGTGAGCGCGTTCGTCGGGTTCGAGTTGTTCGTCCGACCGGCCCTCCGCGCGCTCGGCGGTCACAAACACCCCGGCCCGCGCGAGCGCCGCTACCCGCTGTCCGAGCCGCTGACCGCCCGCCACGACCGGCCGACTTACCACCCGGCCCGCATCGACTTCGCCGCCGGCGTGGTGCATCCGCTGCCGTGGTTCGGCTCGGCCGACTTGCGGGCGCTGCTAGGGGCGAATGCCCTGATCGCGCTGCCAGCGGGCGAGGTGAACTTTGAGGCCGGCGCGGTGGTCAAGGTTCTCTTTACCCACGGGTGACACATGGCCGACTTGCCGGAGGAAGGCCCGTTCGTCGGCTCGCGGTGCGCAGCTGGGCCAGGGCAATCCTGGGGGCCGGTGACGATCCGATCCGTCCACGCCGATGGCACCTGCACGGTCGAGTTCGACACGAAGGACATGGTCGTCATGCCGTACTGGTACGGGGTGCCGCCTTCGGAGTTGTCGTTCGACGACGCGGGGCGGTGGCCGGCGGTGTTCGCGGAACTGTCGCCCGGCGGCGCGGCGGTCGGCGTGGACGGGTTCATCGCTATCCTCCGCCGTCTCGGTTACGACGCGCCGGAGGAGGCGATCCACGAGTTCTGGGGCGCGGGTTGTTCCGACGCCCTGACGGTGCCGACAGGGGAAATCAAGACGTTCCGCGCAGACGCGATGGCGGTGTACGCGCTGTTCCTGCGGCTGCGGCAGTGCGCCAAGTCGGTGGCCGACATCCTCCACCCGCCGACCGCGCCGCCGCTGGTCAAGCAGTACTGGAACCAGACCCGCATGGGCGGCCGCGACCCGGACGAACTGCCCCGCCCGGTCACGCTCGCCGACGCCTTCGCCGCGATGGGCGTGGACGCCGGCCGGGAAGCTCGCAAGGAGGCGAAGGCCGTGCGGGAATACGAGGCGAAACACGGGATCGTACTCCCGGACACACTACGGGTGTTCGCCACCCGCGCCGGGGTCGGGGACGCGGTGAAGGACTGCCACCCGAACAACCCGCTGTTCTCGCCGCTCAAGGACGGATGGGAACTCCACCGCGGCCTGCGCGCGAGGCAGCCCGTCGGCGACTTCGGTGTCACCGTCGTGACCGAATACCAAGGCGCTCACGAGTGGGTGGCGGTGTTCGACTCGGGTGATGCCGACGCGCGGGTGTACCTTCGGGCCGCCGCCGACGATGACGTGTACTGGGCGCTGACCGCCCCGTCGCTCCCGCTGTTCTTCTGGGACTTGGCACAGACCGGCCTCGGCTGGTATCAGGACACGAAGTTCCAGGGCGGCAAACCGGTCGCGACGACGGACATCGGCTACGTTCCAAAATGACTCTCCCCGCACGCGGAGCGTGCGGAGCACCTTCGAGGGATTCGAATGTCGTTCTGGTCCGTCTTTCTCCGCTACCAGCTCGTGTTCCTCGGCGTCGTGGCCGTTTGGCTCGGCGTGGCGGCCGCGTTCCACTACGGCGCAGGCTGTTCGCCGGGCAACGCGCTGCTGAACGCCGTCGCGGTGATGGCGGTGCCAGTCGGGTATCTACTCGACCGCACCGGGAAAGGCGCGGCCGTGTTCGCGCCGGCCATGGCGTCCGGGGTGCTGTTCTGGCTGTCTTTCTTCCCGGCCAACCTCGGCCCGCTCATGTATCTCGCGCTGGTCCCGCTGCTGTCCTTGATCCGCGCCGACGGCGTCGGCAACCGCCGGCGGTATTGCGCCGCGTGGCTCGGCGGCGTGGTGTTCGGCTTCCTGGCGGTGAAGTGGCTCCGCGTCGCGCACCCGATGATGGCGCTGCTCGCCTGGCCCGGCCTGGCGCTCTGGTGTTCCGTGTTCTGGCCGCTGGCGCTATACCTGCTGCGGGTGTTGGATCGCTTCAAACTGCCGTTCGCCCTCACGCTGCCGCTGGTGTGGGTGGCGCTCGAATACTTCCGCGACCACTTCCCGACGGCGTACCCGTTCATGAAGCCGTTCGGCCTGTACCAGTTCGCCGGCTTCGGCTGGTACGCGCTGGCCTACTCGCAGCACGCCTTCGTCCCGCTCCTCCAGGCGGCGGACCTCGGCGGGACGTACCTGATCTCGGCGGCGGTGGCGGCGGTGAACGGTGCCCTCTACGAGTGGGCGCTGCGGGTGAAGGCGTTCCGTCGCTGGGTCCGGCTGCCGGTCGCGTGGCACGCGCACACCTTCCACCGCGAACTCTGGGTGACGGCGTTCGCCTTCGGCTTCTTCGGCCTGACGCTCGGCTACGGCACCTACCGCCTCATCCACCCGCAGTTCGACATCGGCCCGCGCGTGGCCGCCATCCAGGACAGCATCCCGCAGAACGAAAAGATGGGCGACCGCGTCGGCCTGTTCTTCAAACACGACGAACTGTGCCGCAGCGCGGCGAACGCCGTCAACCGGCCGGACCTCATCCTCTGGCCGGAGACGTGCTACCCGTTCGACGATCTCACCCTCGCCGACCCGGCCCGGTGGCGGGAACTGCCTCCTCGGTTCGTGGACGAGTATGCCGTCCAGCAGGGCGGCATACTCGACACCAGCCGGGACCGCGCGGCGCTGGCCGCCTACTCGCGGCTGTCGGTCGCCCAGCGCGAGGCGCTGCCGAAGGAACAGCGGATGTCGCCGGAACAGTTGGCGGCGGCCACCGCGTTCCTGGAACTGGCCGACCTCGGCCGGGCCAAGTACGCGGCCAAATACTGGCGGACGAACGTGCTGCTCGGCCTGAGCGGCGTCGAGTGGGACGGCGAGCGGCAGGCGAAGTTCAACTCGGCCCGGCTCATCCGGCCCGACGGCTCGGCCGGCCCGCGGTACGACAAGATGCACCTCGTGCCGTTCGGCGAGTACCTGCCGTTCCGCGAGACGTTCCCGTTCATGAAGGGCTTCAGCCCGTACCCCGACCCGAACTACAGCAACACGCCCGGCGAGCGGTTCACCCGGTTCGAGTTCAACACCCTGCGGCCGCCGTTCCGCTCCGGCAAGGAGCTGACGAAGGACGGCCCCGTGTCCGGCGAGCCGAAGGAAGTCACGTACCGGTTCGGCGTACTCATCTGCTACGAGGACACCGACCCGCACATCGCCCGCCAGTACAACCAGTTCTCCGGCCAGCCGGACCCGGTGGACTTCCTGGTGAACATCTCGAACGACGGCTGGTTCGACGGCAGCGAGCAGCACGAGCTGCACGTCGCCATCTGCCGGTTCCGCGCGGTGGAGGCGCGGCGGAGCATCGTGCGGGCGGTGAACATGGGCATCTCGTGCGTCATCGACCCGGACGGCCGGATCGCCGACGGCGACTGGGCGAACGAGCCGTGGGGCGGGTCGAAGAAGGTGAAGGCCGTCCTCGCCGCCGGGGTGAAGCTGGACCCCCGCGGCAGCCCCTACGCCTACCTCGGCGACTGGGTGCCGGCGGTCTGTTGGGCGGGGGTGCTGCTGGGCCTCTTCGGGGCGCGACCGCGGCGGAAGCCGGCGTAAATCAGCCGGTCAACCCGGCGAGGTACCCGGCCGCGATGCTCTCGTAAGTCTCCCCGCGTGCCAGCCGGAAGGCCAGCGCGTTGCCGGGGATCGGCACCAGCGGCGTATCCTTGGAGGCGGTGCGCGGGCGGGTCCGCCGGGTGCCGGCCCGCCTCATGGCGGCGACGCGAACGGCCGGCTTCTCGGCCAGCTTCAGCAACCGCCGGGTGACGAGTTGGGCCTCGGCGAAGGCGTCCGCCTGGCACGTCGCGTTCGCCGCCGCGTAAGCCGCCGCCCACTCCGGGTGGAACAGCGGCAGCAGGTCGATGTCCGGGTGGAACTCGACCGGGATTTCGAGGCGTTCCAGGAGGGCCGTCCACGGCGTGGCTTCGGCGCGGAGGCGGGCAATGCCGGCCACGTCGGACGCGGACAGGGCGACGGCGGGAATCGGGTGCGTGTTCATACCACGAATGTACACGCCACGGCAAGCGTCCCGCGATGTCAGTAGCGGGTAAGAAAACGAAACCCGATCTTCGGCGGGCCGGAGTCCGACCGGGATGCCGGGCGTTCTTCACGCCGGTGGCGTGGCGGACTGTAGCCTGGGGTGAAACCCCTGGACGACTGGACGATCCGCCACCCCTCCGGGGTGG
>JAYUFU010000512.1:0-9863 GCA_043738505.1 Fimbriiglobus sp.
TTCTGCTCGCTCCGCGAGCGGTCTTCGACTCCGGCACCCGACCGCTCGCGGAGCGAGCAGAACACGTCCACCGAACTTGGTATCAGTTGAACCAGGCCATGTACGCGACGCCCATGCTGTCGCCGAACAAGTTCATCACGCGGGTGAGGGAGCCGTCGTCGTACCGGTTCTTGTCGGTCAGCTTCGCCAGATACTTCTCGTCGATCCCCTTGTTGATCACCTTGACGATGTCCAGCTTCGCCGGCGGGTCGTCCAGGAACGCCTTCAGGTCGAACCCCGTGCCGTCCGGGGTGTTTCCCAGCCCCCGTATGTCGAGCAGCTTCTTCCCCGTCAGCAGCGCCTCGGTTTCCGCCACCGCCGCCAGCCAGCCGTCGATCATCTCGTCCCGCACCGGCAGCCCCAGCACGCCCTTCTGCTTGGCGTTCGGCAGCCACTCGTGGTCGTCGTCCTTCTCGGCGCGGACGAACCGCCACGTCTCGCGGTTCAGCTCGCACACCGCGATCATGTGCAGGCGGAACGAGTGCAGGCGGGCCGGCTCCGGGAACGCGATGCCATTGCCGAGCAGCACCGCGAGAAACCCCTTCGGGTCGGCTTGCCCCTTCGGCTTGGCGAAGTGGTCCGCCCCGGCCTCGTCGAAAATCCACTTGCCGTCGATGGCCAGGTAGGCGTCCAGCATCGCGCTCAGCAGGTGGCAGTAGCCCCGCAGCCAGGCCACGTCGCCGCGGTCGAACTTCACCAGGAACTTCGGGTTCTTGTCCAGGAACTCGAACCGCTGCTGCCGCATCAGCTTCTTCAGCACGTCGAGCAGGGTGGTTCGGTTCTTGCCGTCGCCGACGAAGTCCAGGCGAACATCGGCGAGGTGCAGCGGCAGCGTCACGTTGTCGTCCGTCACCCCGGCCAGCGTCGTCTCGGCCTTGGCCAGGTCGTCGGTGAGTTGCTCGAAGACGCGGCGGAGGATCGGGTAGGTGATCGGCGTCGGGTCGGGGTTCGTCGGCACCGGGATGCGGAGGAACGGCACGCTCGTCGATTCGGACTTCACGCCGTGCTCGTACATCGACTGGCCGAACCGCTCGACGGCGCGGACGAACCGCAGCACGCCGAGGCCGAACCGGAGCTGGTCGTCCTTCGGGCGGTCGTCGAGGGCGCGCTGGACGGCGCGGTCGCCGACGGCCAGTTCGCCGGAGTGCAGGTACTTCTCGACCAGCGGGGCCGGGTCGCCGGCCCGCCCGACCGCCGCGACCGCCAGGGCCGCGACCAGCGCGATCCGCATCATGGGGAGGTCTCCGTGTCCGAGGCAAGGGTCTCGCCCTTCCAGACGCCGACCGCGGGCGGACGTTTCGGGGAAAGTCGGGGCGGGTGCTTCGGGATCAACTCGGGCGAAGACCCCACCCCCGGCCCCTCCCCGTTCCGGAGAGGGGTGTTCAAGGCGGAATCGTTGTCCGGCGAGCCGCGACCGCCAGGGAGTGGCATCGGTTCTTGCGAGCCGCAAGCGGTCGGCTTGTTCGGCGGCGGGGGCAGTTTGAGTGGCGGTGTTCACGGCGGCACTCCGGAACGGGAAGTGCACACCAGTGGTTATGCGTTCCGTTTTTGGGTTTGTCAAATCAAAGTGGAAAGATTGTTGGTAATAGTTTGTCCAGATCGGACTTCGCGGCGGTGTCGCGAAGTCCGCGCTAGCGGCCGTCGCTCAGCGCCTGGTCCGGGTCGGCGAACACGGCCGGCACGCCGCCGGTGTGGACGAACACCAGCACCGTGCCGGGTGCGTACTTGCCGCCGCGCACGTCGGCCATCAGCCCGGCCAGCGCCTTCGCCGAGTACACGGGGTCGAGCAGGATCGCCTCGGTTCGGGCGAGCGCGTGCAGCGCCTCCTGCCCGCGCCGCGACGGCAGCCCGTACCCAGGTTCCACGAACGACTCGTCGGCGTCGATGTCAGTAGCAGTCAATCGCGCGGAAAGGCCCATCATTTCGGCGGCCGCGTTCGCGTCGTTGGCAAGGGCTTCGGGGATGCTCCACGGCCAGTGCATCGGGCAGATGAGCCGCACCGGGCACGTCAGGCCGAGCAGCTTCGCCCCGAGCGCGACACCGGCTCCGGTCGCCCCGGACGACGACACATACAACCCGCCGGCGGTCAGGTTCATCGCCGCGAGCTGCTCCGCGATCTCCGCCACGCACAGCGCATAGCTGATGGCCGCGAGCGGGACCACGCGCGGCCGGTGCCAGAAGTACGGCCGTCGCCCGGCGGCGCGGAACTCTGCGGCCTTCGTCGCCAGCAGCGCGTCCAGTTCCGGCCCGATGACGGCGTCCGTGAACTCGACGTGCGCCCCGACGAGGTAGTCGAGCAGCAGGTTGCCTTGCGGCTCCGTCTTGTAGTGCCCTCGGCTCAGGTACAGCCGGCATTCGAGGCCGAGCTTGGCGCATCCGGCGGCCGTCTGCCGGCAGTTGTTGGACTGCACGCCCGCGCCCCACACCACCATGTCGGCGTCCTGCGCGACGGCGTCGCCGAGGAGGAATTCGTTGTGCCGGGCCTTGTTGCCGCCGAGGAGCAGGCCGGTGCAGTCGTCGCGTTTGATGAACACGCGCACCCCGCCGAGCTGCGCGGCGAAGCGCGGCGCTTCTTCGAGTGGCGTCGGCAGGTGTGCCAGCCGCACACGGGGCAAGGAGGCAATGGCGGCGCGGAGGTCGGCTGGCGACATAGGAAGGACCGTTCAAAATGAGGAACACGGATGACACGGATGGAAGGCAGGATCAAAGCCGGGATCAGAACAAAACTTTCTTCCTTCTGATCCTCTTCATCCCGGCTTGGATCCGTGTCATCCGTGTTCCGTTTTATTTGACCCCATCGTCACTCCCTACCATATTCGCCAAGCCCATCCCCGGAGTTACCCGCCATGCGCTCGCTCCTCTTGCTGCTCTGCCTATCGTCGCCGCTGCTTGCCCAAGAGCGCACGCACGACATCACCCCCGACGACTACTTCACCCTGAACACGATCGCGGAGATCGCCGTGTCGCCGGACGGCAAGCAGGTGGCGTACATCCTGGCCGCGTGGGACAAGGCCGAGGACAACCGCAAGTCCGACCTGTGGGTGATCGGCACCGACGGCAAGGGCAAGCCGACGAAGCTCACCTTCGACCGCGCCAACGACCGGCACCCGAAGTGGTCCGCCGACGGCAAATCGATCTACTTCCTCGGCAACCGCAAGCGGGAGGCCGAGAAGAAGGCTCCGTTCGACGGCACCACGCAGGTGTGGCGGGTGTCGGCCGATGGCACCGGCGAGGTGAAGGCGATCACCCGCGAGGCCGGCGGCGTGAGCGGGTACGACTACGCGGCGAAGGCCGATGCCATCTACTTCAGCAAGGACAAGGAACACGCGGATCAGGACGAGTTCGCCAAGCTGCGGGCGAAGGCGAAGCTCGAATACGGCCACGGCGTCCGCAAGGTGAGCGAGATTCACAAACTCGACGTGGCGACGTGGCGCGCGGAGAAAGTCGTCGATGACACGCGGTACGTCCGCGAGTTCGCCGTCACGCAGGACGGCAAGAAGATCGCGATGGTCAGCGCCCTCGACGACACCGTGGTGAAGAGCGAGGGCGAAAGCCGCGTGGACGTGTGGGAAGCCGGCAAGGTGACGACACCGCCGACGGACGCCTACCGCAAGAACCCGAAGAACAGCCCGTATGCGTGGCTCGAAAATCTGTGCTGGAGTCCGGACGGCAATCGCTTCGCCTTCACGGCGGTGCATGACGCCTTCCCGGCGGAGATCATTCTGGGTTCACTGGGAGGCAGCGATTGGACCGTTGGCGTGCTGAATCGCAAGGAAGGAAAAGCACCGTGGGAAGTGGTCGGATACGGTCGCGGCTTCGGTGCCCCGTTGAAGTGGAACAACGAGGACTATCTCATCGGACTCTCGGAAGCGAACGGGGTCAACAGGGGGTTCTTGGCCAACGCGAAGGAACTCAGCGCCGTCGTTGCGAAAGAAGAGGCGTACAGTATCGCGGGCTTTGATCGATGCGAGACGAGCGACAAAAGCATCTTCATCGCTACGTCACCGAAGAGCATCCAGCAACTCATCGGCGTTGCGGACAACAACAGAATCGTCCTCGACCCCAACCCGCATACCGCCAGCTGGAAGCTGCCCTCCATTCAGCACATCACCTGGAAGGCTCCGGACGGCACCGAGGTGGGCGGGGTTCTCGAACTGCCGCCGGGGTACAAGAAGGGCGACAAACTGCCGCTCGTCGTGGCCATCCACGGCGGGCCGACGACCAGCACCAAGGCCGACCTCAGCTTCGATCCGCACAACGGCCGGATGTACTTCGCCACCGCCGGGTACGCCGTGCTGCTGCCGAACTACCGGGGCAGCACCGGCTACGGCGACAAGTTCGTCACCGACCTGATCGGCCGCGAGAACGACATCGAGGTGAAGGACATCCTCGCCGGCATCCAGCACCTCGTGAAGGAGGGCATCGCCGACCCGGATCGCGTCGGGTGCATGGGCTGGAGCAACGGCGGCTACCTGACCAACTGCCTCATCACGCTGAAGGACTCGCCCATCAAGTTCAAGGCTGCCAGCAGCGGGGCGGGCATCGTGGACACCGTCGCCGAGTGGGGGTTCAACGATGAACCGGCGTATCCTATCGTGTTCAAGAAGGGCCTGCCGTGGGAGCAGCCGGAGTTGTACAAGAAGACTTCGCCGACGTACCAACTCGGCAACGTGACGACGCCCACGCTCATCCATGTGGGTGGTGGCGACGAGCGCTGCCCGCCCGGTCACAGCCGGATGTTATACCGGGCGCTGAAGGAGAACCTGAAGGTGCCGACGGAGCTGATCGTGTACCCCGGCGAGCCGCACGGCCTGACGAAGTACAGCAACCGCAAGCTGAAGATGGAGTGGGACTTGGCCTGGTTCGACAAGTACCTGAAGGAGAAGAAGTAAAACAACGTTCAGTAAAGCGGAACACGGATGACACGGATCAAAGCCGGGATGAAGAGGATCAGAAAGAGAAAATGTCTTTCTGATCCCGGCTTTGATCCTGCCTTCCATCCGTGTCATCCGTGTTCCGCTTTATTGAACGGTCCCAGCGCTTGACCCCTTCGCCGTCAGCACGCCCACCAGCAGCGGGTACATGGCCTCGGGCGCGTCCTCGGCGTCGGACAGCTTCAGGTACAGGTGGTTGTCGTCGATCACCTTCAGCCGGCCCTTCGACCGGGCCGTCAGCTGTGCCGCCTTGGCGGGGTGCTTGTACGTCAGGATCAGGTTGCGGCCGTCGCGGTGGACGCTGCTGACCTGCCACTTCACGCACAGCAGCCGCACCTCGGTGGTGCGGAGCAGCCACTCGACCGGCTCCGGCGGCGGGCCGTAGCGGTCGCGCAGCTCTTTGCGGAAGTCCACCAGCTTGTCCGGGTCGCGGAGGCGGGACAGCCGGCGGTAGACCTCGATGCGGAGCTTCTGGCCGGGCACGTAGTCGCGGGGCAGGAAGGCCGGCCACGGCAGGTTGACGTTCACCTCCACGGCCACCCGCGGCGGCTGGTTCTTCAACTGCCGCACGGCGTTCTCCAGCAGTTGGCAGTACATCTCGTAGCCGACGGTGGCGATGTGCCCGCTCTGTTCGGTGCCCAGGATGTTGCCCGCGCCACGAATCTCCAGGTCACGCATGGCGATCTTGAACCCGGCCCCGAGGTCGGTGAATTCTTCGATCGCCTTCAACCGCTGCTGCGCCGTCGGCGACACCAGCTTGAGCGGGTCGACGATCAGGTACGCATACGCGCGGAGGGTGGTCCGCCCGACGCGGCCGCGCAGCTGGTGCAGGTCGGCGAGGCCGTAGATGTCGGCCTCGTCGATGAACATGGTGTTCGCGCTGGGGATGTCCAGGCCGCTCTCGATGATGGTGGTGGCGACGAGAATGTCCGCTTCCTTGCGGACGAACTTCAGCATCGCCGCTTCCAGTTCGCCGTCGGCCATCTGGCCGTGGCCGATGACGATCTTGGCGTCCGGCACGATGTATTGCAGCTTCGCGGCCACGTCCTTGATGTCGTACACCTTGTTGTGCACGAAGAAGACCTGCCCGCCGCGGTTGAACTCGCGGTGGATGGCGTGCTTGATGAGCTGGTCGTCCCAGCGGATGATGCGCGTCTCGACGGGGAAGCGGCCGAGCGGCGGCGTCTCCAGGTTGGAGATTTCCCGCACCCCCAGCAAGGCCGAGTGCAGCGTCCGCGGGATCGGCGTGGCGCTCATCGTCAGGATGTGGACGCTGACGCGCAGCCGCTTCAGCTTCTCCTTGTGTTCGACGCCGAACCGCTGCTCCTCGTCGATAATCACGAGTCCCAAGTCCTTGAACTTGACGCCATCCGAGATGAGTCGATGTGTACCGACGACCACATCCACGCCGCCCTCGGCGAGGTGCTTGATGACCTCCTTCTGCTTCTTCGGCGACTTGTACCGGCTGAGGCATTCCACCGTGAATGGATACTCGGCGAGCCGCTCCTTGAACGTGCGGTAGTGCTGCTCGGCCAGCACCGTCGTCGGCACCAGCACGGCCACCTGCTTGCCGTTGTCGATGGCCTTGAACACGGCGCGGATGGCCACTTCGGTCTTGCCGTAACCCACGTCGCCGCACAGCAGGCGGTCCATCGGCTTGGGCCGCTCCAGGTCGGCCTTCACCTCCGCGATGGCGGTGATCTGGTCGGGCGTCTCCTGGTACGGGAACGCCGCCTCGAACTCGCCCTGCCACTCGGAATCGACCGGGAACGGGTGCCCCGGCAGGCCGGCCCGCACCGCCTGGATGCGGATCATCTCGGCGGCCATGTCCATGACCGCTTCGGCGATCTGGTCCTTCTTCCGCCCCCACCCGGTGCCGCCGAGCTTGGACAGCGGCGGGTCGGACTTGCTGCCGCCGACGTACCGCTGCACCAGGTCGATCCGCGTGGCCGGCACGTACAGGAACACCGCGTCGCGGAACTCCAGCATGAGGAACTCTTCCTCGGCGATTTCCTGCGGGGTGTCCTCCTCGCCGGGCATCCGGAGGTCGGTGTTCTGGCCTTTCGCCAGCATCCGCATGCCGCGGAACTTGGCGATGCCGTGCGCCACATGCACGACGAAGTCGCCGTCGTTCAGGTCGAGGAAGCTGTCGATGGCCCGCGACTCGATCTTCCGGCCGGTCGTGGCGGGGCCGGTCTTCACCCCGGTTTGGGTCAGTTCCTTGTGGAAGAGTTGATGGCTGCCGATGACGACGGTGCCCAAGTGCTCTGCTCGCTCCGCGAGCGGTCTTTCTTGCCCTGGCGTATCAGAAGAACCCGCTCGCGGAGCGAGCAGAGCACTTCCGCCCACCAGCCGGAAGCCGGCGCGCACATGGCCCAGCGCGATCCGCAGTCGGTCGCTCTCGGCGAGTTGCCCGGCCTTCAGCACCTCCGTCAGGCGGTGGACTTCCGCCTCGGACTGGCAGGCGATCAACACGCGGTCGGTGCGGGCGATGGCGTCCAGCTCGTCCCGCACCCGCTTCACGTCGCCGCTGAACCGCTCGACGCTTTCCACCCGCAGGTGGGCCGTGGCTTCCACGCTCGGCCGGGGCATCGCCGACACCGTCACCGTCCGCCGGTGCAACAGTTGGGCGAACGCCCCTTGCACCGTGAACAGCCCGGTCGGGTCGGCGACCCGTTCGAGGAAGTGCTTGCCCTGCTCCCTCAGGTCGTTCGGCTCGACCAGCGCGACGACCGTGTCGGGCGGGAAGTAGTCCAGCACGAACCCCCAACTGGACCCGGTGGGCGGGCGGCCGTCGGCGGACGAATCGACGCTCAGCACCAGCAGGTCGGCCTTCTTCTCCAGGCTCCGCTGCGACACGACCGTGAACACGCGAATGGACTCCAGTTCATCGCCGTAGAACTCCAACCGCACCGGGTCGGTCAGGTCCGGCGGGAAGAAGTCCACGATGCCGCCGCGCTTGCCGAACTCGCCGGCGGCTTCGACCGCGTCCACCCGCTTGTACCCGGCCCCCAGCAGCCAGGCCGCGAACTCCTCCGGGTCGAGGGTTTGGCCGGCGACGATCTTCCGCCCCCGGCGGGACAAGTCCTCGCGCGGCGGCACCGGCTGCATGACGGCGGCGATGGGGGCCAGAACCACGTTGCCAACGCCCTGCAACACCCGCAGCCGCTGGCCGGTTTCCGCCGTCAGCCGGCCAGCCTTCTGCACCACCGGCCACGTCTCGAAGGCCGGGAACACCTGCGGGCGGGTGCCGTGGAAGGTGGCCAAGTCCTCCGCCCACGGGGCCACGTCCGTAAGATTGGGGACCACCACCAGTACAGTTTCGGGGACAGTGCGGGCCAGCGCGGCCACCGCCAGCGCGGACGCCGACCCCCACGCGCCGTCGATGCCGCCGCTCCGCCCGGCCAGAAGCGCCGCCTTCAATTCCAGCCACCGGTCGGAGGTTTGGAGCCAATGGGAAAGGCGGGAGAGATCGGCAGGTCCGCCAAAATCGCTCATTTGTGCCACAACTGCACCATCCTGGAAGGGGGAATTTAGGAGAAATCCGCTGTGACTTTCTCCGAATCCGGACCACGGGAGGCCGGAGAATCGGCCCCGGCTGCTTTATCGCTACCCCCGTCAGGGTAACGACATCCGGAAGACTCTCGCCAGCCGAAGAGGGCCGATCCGAGCTTTAGGCAATCTGCGAAACTAGCCGAATTTATCCGGTGCGGTTGCCGGACGGCGGGTATGCTTGCATATCTAATGGGTTGTCGATGTCGAGCGTGACCGGTTTCCCCGGTTCCGCGCAACCGCGACTCTCCCAGACGTTCCTCTTTGTGAGCCACCGCTGGCTCGGCCGTGAATCGGAATAGGAGAGTGTCCCCGCCCGCAGGACGCCGATCGACACGACTGACACCGTCGAGTTCCACCAGGAGAAACGCCCGATGTCCGGCCTCTTTTCCCGACTGTTCGCGGATTCCCGCTCGCCGTCGGTGCCCGCCACCGCCCCCGCCGCGATTGTCCGCACCGGCCCGACCCTGGAGGGCGAAGGGCTGCTCCGCTCGTTCGGGTCCGGCGACGGCAAGACGTTCGCCGTCCAGAACGTCTCGCTGGGCATGGACCGGAGCCAGATGAACCTGCTCATGGGACCGAGCGGGAGCGGGAAATCGACGCTGCTGGCGGTGCTGTCGGCGCTGCTGCGGCCGGACGGCGGGCGGGTGCGGGCGCTGGGCCAGGACGTGTGGCGGATGTCCGAGCGGGAACTGGAGCAGTTCCGCCTCCGCCACTGCAGCTACATCTTTCAGGGGTACAACCTGTTCCCGGCGCTCACCGCCCGGCAGCAGTTGGAGATTGTACTCAAGTGGGGCGTCGGCGTGGGCAACCGGGAGGCGAAGGTCCGCGCCGAGAAGGTGCTGGGGCAGCTCGGCCTGGGCAACAAGCTGCACCTGCGGCCGGCGCAACTGTCGGGCGGGGAGAAGCAGCGGGTGGCCATCGGCCGCGCGCTGGTGAAGAACCCCAGCTTCCTGTTCGCCGACGAGCCGACTTCGGCGCTGGACTGGGAGAACGGCCAGCAGGTGATCGAACTGCTCAACGGCGTGGCCCGCAAGCAGTCGGCGACGGTGCTGGTGGTGACGCACGACCCGCGGCTGCTGCCCTACGCCGACCGCGTGTTCGAGATGACCGACGGCAAGCTGGCCACGACCGACGGCTGCGTCCAGTTGACGCACGCCCCCGGCCACGCCCCGCAAAGCCCGCACGGGCACAAGGGCCACACCCCGCCGAAGTGCGACCAGCACACCCCGCTGCCGACCGGCCCCCGCCTGCGGCTCCAGGAACCCAAGTTCGCCCTGACGTGAGCCGGTGCTTCTTCGGGGTTTGTTAGCCCGCCGCGCCAGCAAGGGGCCGACC
>JAYUFU010000513.1:0-26922 GCA_043738505.1 Fimbriiglobus sp.
CCCCTTGCTGGCGCGGCGGGCTAACAAGACAAACCCTCTCCGCTCTCCGATACCCCCATGCCCCTCATCCACTCCCGCTGGCTGCCGCCGGCGCTGTTCGTCCTCTTCTGGCTCGGCCTGTCGGTCGCGGCTGGGGACCGCTTCCTCCGCGACCCCGGCACGTTCTGGCACGTCGCCACCGGCGAGAAGCTGCTGCACGGCGACTTCGTGAACGCCGACCCGTACACGTTCACGCACGCCGGCGAGTGGTGGATCCCGTACCAGTGGCTCGGCGAAGTGGTGATGGCCGTGGCGCACCGGGTCGGCGGGTTCGACGCGGTGCTGTCGCTGGCCGTCGCCACCGTCGCCGGCCTGTTCGCCTGGCTGACGACGCGGATGCTCCGCACCGGGCTGCACCCGGTGTTCGGGGTGGCAGTGGTGCTGCTGGCGCTGGCCGCCGCCGCCTCGCACTTCCACGCCCGGCCGCTGCTGTTCAGCACCGTCAGCATGGCCGTGACCATGTATGCCGTCTGTCAATACGACGCCGGGCGGATCGGATTGCGACAACTGGCGATGTTGATACCGCTGTATGCCGTCTGGACGAACTTCCACGGCGGAATGCTCGGCGGGCTGACGACGATGGGCCTGGCGGGCGTCGGCTGGGTGATCTGGTGCGCGGCCGGCTGGCACTCGCCGATCACGGGGATTCGCACGGCGCTCGGCCTGGGAATCGTCGGCATTCTGTGCGGCCTGACCGCGTTCGCCACGCCCTATGGCACGGACCTGGCGAAGACGTGGATGGTCATCATGAACATGCCGCACCTGCCGGACTTGATCCAGGAACACGCGCGGATGGAGCTGGCCGACCGCCGCAACTGGCCGGCGCTGGTGCTGGCTTCTGTATACCTGTTCGTGTTGGCGGGCACCTTGCGCAACGGCGTTCGTGTCGCGTGGCTGCTGCCGCTGTTCTGGCTGGCGCAGGCGTTCCTGCGGGTGCGGCACGGGTCGCTGTTCGCGGTGGTGGCGACGGTGGCGGTCATCGACATGTGGCCGCACACCCGCTGGGCGACGTGGCTGGCGGTTCACCGGCCTGACGCCTACGTCCCGCCGACCGCACCCGAACGCGGCTCGGCGGTCGGCATCCTGCTGGCGGCGGTCGTCGCCGTCGCGGTGTCGTGGGCGTTACAGGTGAAGCAGGTGCCCGTCCCCGGCATCGGTTACGGGTCGGCCCGGTTCGACGCGAAGCTGTGGCCGTTCGACCTGCTCGACGAGATCCGGCGGCACGAGCCGAAGTCGCCGGGAGAGACCGTCAACGTCTTCAACGGCTACTCCGACGGCGGGTTCCTGATCTACTACGCCCCCGCCTACCGGGTGTTCGTGGACGACCGCTGCGAGGTGTTCGGCGACGACTGGCTGGTCGAGTTCGTGCTGGCGAACGAGGAAGGGACCGCCGAGGCGATGGCCGAGTGGCAGGCGAAGTACCCCCGCTGGGAGTACGCCCTGACCCGCCACGACACCGGCTTCGACGAGTTCTTCCGCACCCGCCCGACCGAGTGGCAGTTGCTGAAGAAAGGCGCGGTCGGCAGTTTCTACAAGCGGGTGGGGCGGTGACAGCCACGTCTGGTCTCTCCGTATGGCAAATGGCTCGCACACGCCACATGTGAACACTCGCTCCGACGGCGCTGGGTCACGGGGATACGGTGGAGACACGCAGATACGTTGAAGCACGGGTGTAGTGGGAGTACCGTAGCCGGCGCAACTCCTTGTCAGGCATGACAATTTGCGGCGATTTTTTGCACGAATTCCAAGCATGTCCGCGGTTTTTTGCCGATTCATTCGTCACACCCTCGCTCGCTCGCCACCTGTCTGCACGAGATTGTTTGCCACAAGTCATTGTCCCAAAAGGTATTTAGGTTTACAATACTCGTGTCTGGCAGATGATGCCCACGCAAAGGAAGTCCATGCGAAAGAAGAACAAGCAAGATCTAAAACGAGAATCGCTCCGGGAAGACCTTTGGCCCGGTTCGCGGGAAGAAATCTGGGATCCGACGGATACCGAGAAGACGGTCGGGTTCGCCACCGTGTCGCGGTTGCTCCCCTTGGTCAACCACCTGATACGGCTCCTCTGCAAACAGAAGAACATCCCAGGCGATCCCACCGCCGCTTACCTCGACCTCTGGTGTCGTGATTGGGGGCAGGGGATCATCTCGGTCGGCGACGAAAACGATTTCGCCTACTCGTCGGGCTACGCAAGCACCCGCGCGCTACGGACATGGCGGGAACACGTTGCATTGCTCTCCGACCTCGGTTTCGTGCGAGTCAAGAAAGACGGCAACAAGGAGGTCGGCCAAGTACTGTTGCTCAACCCACTGGCAGTTTGCGTGGAACACCACGCCGGCCGTCGAGTACCCGAAGGGTGGTGGTCGGCGTTCGTCCGCAGAGCAAAGGAGATCGGGGCTACCCTGCCAAACGGCCACAACGAGAGCACGGAGTGATCCATTCGGAAGAGACCACTTTCGCAAAGGGCTGAGCCAGAAGCAGTCGCTCTACCCTCGGAGTTGTTTGATTTGGACGCCCCTCCGAAGTTACGGATACCATCAACATGACACCACACCCCCGTTCGCTCGACCTGACCGCGCGGATCCAACAGTTGATTACCAGCGCTGCCCCCTGGTCCGGAACCGCGTTCCGGGCGACGGCCGAACGGTACGCCAACCGGGATGACTTGCTGACCGGCGTGGGAAGCAAGCAGTCGGGTGGCCGCTGGAATCCACCCGGTTTGTTCCGCGCGGTCTACCTCAGCCTTGGCGTCGATACTGCGGTTGCCGAGTTCCTCGGACAGTTCGCCCACTACGGCCTACAGGCCGCCGAACTCTCTCCGTTTGTCGTCGCGGGAGTCGAAGTGCGGCTGTCGAGAGTTCTGGACCTTTCCAGTGCGGCGACTCGACGAAAACTCCGACTCACACTTGTCGAATTGCAGCAAGACGACTGGCGGGCCGCGCAGGATGCGGGCGATGAATCGCTGACACAGGCGGTCGGTCGAATCGCGTTCGAGGCCGAGTTCGACGGGCTGCTCGTTCCCTCCGTATCGAAACGCGGCGAGACGAACGTGGTGGCGCTCCCCGGCAACTTCGTTCCTCCCGACTCGCACCTGAAAGCCGTGAACCGGGAGAAGTTGCCACAGCCACGACGCCGATAACCTGCCTGCACATCCGCACGCGATTCCGCTTGCCGAGGTGCGATTGCCGGGGTACACTTTCCCCGGAGGCAGGACTCATGGCCACGAAAGCACCCGCGAAAAAAACGCCTGTGGGAAGGCCCTTCACCGCGATTGCGGCCACCGATCCCGTGCTGTTCGGGTTGCGGAAAGAGCTCAAGCTGACCGCGAAGGACTTCGCGCGCGTTACCGGTTTTTCCGAGCGGGCGGTGATGAGTTGGGAAGCCGGGTCGCCGATCGGCGCGCCGGCCAAACGGCGGTTGCTCGAAGTGCGGCGGCTATTCAAGTCGCTCTCCGAACTCGTCGCGGCGGACGCGCTGCCGGTCTGGTTCCAGACGCCGAACGACGCCTTCGGCGGGTTGAAACCGCTGGAAGTCGTCGAGCGCGGTGAAACGGATCGGCTGTGGCGGATGGTCTACTTCCTCGAAGCCGGCATCCCCGTCTGACGCCCTTTTCGCGCCCTCCTCGGCTCCGGCGTGGGTAGAATGCGGCGAGCGATTCGCCCGTCTCCCCGGAGTGCCGGCCATGTCCCGAGGGTTCTTCGTCACCGTTGCCGCACCCAAGCGACAACCGCGTTTGCTTCCCGGCGGGCGATCGGGTAAGATGCTCACGCCTCTGCTGTGTTCGTGATGAGCATTAAGTTCGGCGAACCTACAAACACCTGCCTGGGGGCCTTCCTTTAATACGTCCGCCGCTCGCAAGCCCATCCCCGTGTGCGAACGCGGGACTGTAGTGGGATCCGAAAAACGGGCGTGAGGTTCCCATTTCAGTGGCGGGTTCCCGGCGGTCGCTCACACGGCACGAGTGGAGGTTTTTTTATCCGCCGGGTTTTTCCCCACCGCGTCCGGGGACACCCGACGCTACGCCTTGGCCGGCCATGCAGTTAGGGGCGTCGGGGGCGGGTCGGGGGGCGGTGGAAAGTCGAACCGTTTTCCACTTGACGGTGCCCAAGTCCGGAAAGCCCCGCGACGCAAACCGTTTCCACCAAACGTTTTGCAGCCGGAAGCCACTGACACCACCCTGTCCCCGGATTTGCGTTGACGCCGAGATTTGAGACGGTACTTTACGACTCATCGGAAGGACGCATCGCTTCAACTGGGACACCCGGAATGATCGATACGACCCGGACGATTCTGCCACTCGCGGCAGCGACTCCAATCCCTCGCGGTTCACCCCGCCGGTGCCAGCTCACCGGTTCGACGACGGACCTTCGGACGACCTGATCGAATTCACGACGCCCGCCATCGGGCGCACTCGAACCACCACGGCGTTGGCCGACACCCCTTGCCGGGCAGGATGCCCGGCGGCGACAGGACGTTGCCTGATCGGCGGGACCGCTTTCCCCGCCCCCAGGGGTGTCACCTTAGTGCCAATGCCGTGGGGCCTGGGCATGGATTTGCCACACAGGCCAGCCCCGCCCCGCGCACGGACTCGCGCGGGGTGGGGCACTTTCATTTCCCCGCACGTTGCCGTTGCCCGCCGAACCCCGGTTTCGGTTGTGGCATCCGTTCCGGATCACGCTATCTTGATCGAGTGACACCCGGCGGGTGACGACGGCCGTTCGCAACTCGGAGTTCCCATGCCCACCGACTCGCCGTTCCTGAAGCTGGCCGACGACCGCGTCCTGATCCTCGACGGCGGCATGGGCACCAGCCTGCACCAGTACCACCCGACCGACACCGACTGGGGGTACTCCCCGGCCGGCAAGTCCTTGATGAACCTGTCCGACACGCTCCTCTACACGCACCCGGACTGGATCCGCGAGATCCACGCCGGGTACTTCGCGGCCGGGTGCGACGCCGTCGAGACGAACACGTTCAACGCCAACGCCGTCGGCCTCGGCGAGTTCGGCATGACCGCCCAGATGGATGAGATCAACCGCGGCAACATCCGGCTGGCGAAGGAAGTGGCCGCCCAGTTCGCCACACCCGGCCGGCCCCGGTTCGTCGTCGGGAGCGTCGGCCCCGGCACCAAGATGCCGTCGCTGACGGACCCGGCCATCTACATCGACTTCGACAGCATGGCCGCGGCGTACCGGCCGCAGCTCCGGGTCATGATCGAGGAGCGGGTGGACGCCATCTTGGTCGAGACGTGCTTCGACATCTTGCAGGCGAAGTGCGTGGCCATCACCGCCATCGAGGAGATGAAGCGGGCCGGCGTCCGGCTGCCGCTCATGGTGCAACTCACCATCATCGACGCGCAGCAGAAGATGCTCCCCGGCACCGACATCCAGACGGCGCTCGTGTCCCTGGAACCCATCGACGAAATCGACGTGATCGGCATGAACTGCGGCGTCGGGCCGGACCTGATGCTGGACAGCATCAAGGGGCTGAGCCGCCACTGCCGCAAGCGACTGAGCGTGCTGCCGAACGCCGGACTGCCGGAGAACCGCAGCGGGGAGACGTACTTCCCGCTCGACCCGGCCGGCCTCGCCGAGTGGCTGGAGCGGTTCGTCGTCGAGTTCGGGGTGAACATCATCGGCGGCTGCTGCGGCACGACGAAGGACCACCTGAAGGCCGTGTGCGACCGCATCGGCGGCAAGAAACCCGCGCGGCGAACGCCGGTCTACCTGCCCGCGCTGAGCAGCCTGCACGCGCTGCAGGACGTGGATGTCGATCAGAAGCCGCTGCTGGTCGGCGAGCGGACGAACACCAACGGGTCGCGGAAGTTCAAGCAACTGCTGGAGAAGGACGACTGGCACGGGCTGGTGGAGATGGCCCAGGAACAGGAGCGGGAAGGCATCCATGTGTTGGACGTGTGCGTGGACTACGTCGGCCGCGACGGCGTGCGCGACATGAAGGAGGTCGTCAAGCGGTACAACGCGGTGCTGACGGTGCCGATGATGCTGGACAGCACCGAGACGCTGGTCATCGAAGCGGCGCTGAAGTTGTGCAGCGGCAAGGCCATCATCAACAGCATCAACCTGGAAGACGGCCGCAAGACGCTCGACCCGAAGACGCTGCTGGCGAAGAAGTACGGGGCCGCGCTGGTCGCCCTGACCATCGACGAGAAGGGCCAGGCCGACACGGCCGAGTGGAAGTTCGAGGTGGCCCAGCGCATCTACGACATCATCGTCAACGAGTACGGCATCCCGCCGTCGGACCTGATGTTCGACCCGCTGACGTTCCCGGTATCGACCGGCCAAGAACAGACGAGAAAATCCGCCATCGCCACCTTCGAAGGCATCAAGCTCATCAAGAAGAATCTGCCGGGCTGCATGACCCATGTGGGGTTGAGCAACTGTAGTTTCGGCCTCGCGCCGTACACGCGGCAGGTGCTGAACAGCATGTACCTGCACTACGCCATTCAATACGGCCTCGACTCGGCGATCCTGCACGCCAGCAAGATCATGCCGCTGGCGAGTATCGACGAGAAGGGCAAGGAGCTGTGCCGCCGGCTGCTGTTCGACGAGCGGACGTTCGACGCCGCCGGCAACTGCGTCGAAGACCCGCTGCAAATGCTCATCGAGCATTACGCCGACAAGAAGACGGAATCGAAGAAGGGGCAATCCCTGGGCGACACCGTGGAGGAGCGGCTGAAGCAGGCCATCATCCAGGGCCGGCGGGAGTCGCTGATCGCCGACCTCGACGCGGCCCGCGGGCGGTACTCGCCGGTCGATGTCATCAACAAAATCCTGCTCGGCGGCATGAAGGTGGTCGGCGAGCTGTTCGGCAGCGGACAGATGCAACTGCCGTTCGTGCTGCAATCGGCCGAGGTGATGAAAGCCGCCGTCGCGTACCTCGAACAGTTCATGGAGAAGGCCGACGGGCAGGAGAAAGGCAAGATCGTGCTAGCGACCGTGAAGGGCGACGTTCACGACATCGGCAAGAACTTGGTGGACATCATCCTCACGAACAACGGCTACAAGGTGTTCAACCTCGGCATCAAGCAGCCGGTGGACGCCATGATCGCCAAATTCCAGGAGACGCAGGCCGACGCCATCGGCATGAGCGGGCTGCTGGTGAAATCGACGGTCATCATGAAGGAAGACTTGATCACCCTGAACGACCGGCAACTGAACCCGCCCGTCATCCTCGGCGGGGCGGCGCTGAACCGGCGGTACGTCGAACAGGACTTGCGAGCCGTATACAAGGGCCAGCTCTTCTACGGCGAGGACGCCTTCGACGGCCTGCGGATCATGGACGAGATCGTCGCCCGCAAGAAGATCGCCAGCGTCGGCAGCGTGGCCTTGCGTGGGGCGATGGCCGGCAGCCAGCGGCGCGACCGGATGGTCGTGGGGGGCGGTAGCGGGAACGACGACGTACCTGCGGTTGCCCGCGAGGTCGTGGAGCTGCCGCCCCGTTCGCCGAACCTGCCTCGCGCGACGGACATCCCCGTGCCGCCGTTCCTCGGCGTCCGCAAATTTTCCGCACCGATGGCGGACGTGTTCCCGTACCTGAACGAACTCACACTGTTCAGCACGCAGTGGGGGTTCAGCAAGGGCGGCGTCGATCCGAAGAAGTACGCCGAGCAGATCGACACCACGGCGCGGCCGGCGCTGGCGAGACTGAAGGACTTCTGCCTGACGCGGAACATCCTCCAACCCGCCGCGACCTACGGGTTCTTCCCGGCCGCCGGGGACGGGCAGACGATCACCGTGTACGCCGCCGACCGGACGACGGTGCTGCAGAAGTTCACGTTCCCGCGCCAGGACTACGCCGACTTCCTCTGCCTCAGCGACTTCGTCGAACCGCTGAAAGACGGCAAGCCGGTGGACTACCTCGGCATGATGGCCGTCACCGTCGGGCACGAGGTGACGAAGGCGTGCAACGACCTGCGCGACGCCGACAAGTACCAGGATTACCTGTTCCTGCACGGCCTCGGCGTCGAGTCGGCGGAGGCGTTCGCGGAGTACTTCCACAAGCACCTGCGGGCCGAATGGGGCATCGGCGGCAAGGACTCGCCGACGATCCAGAAGCTGTTCAAGGGCCACTACCGCGGCCGGCGGTACGCCTTCGGCTACCCGGCGTGCCCGCGGCTGGAGGACCAGACCGGCCTGTTCGAGTTGATCGACCCGACGCAGGTCGGCATCACGCTGACCGAGCAGTTCTTGTTGGAGCCGGAGCAAAGCACGACGGCCATCGTCTTCCACCACCCGAACGCCAAGTACTTCAACGTGCGGCGTGGCGGCGAAGTGGAGTTCGAGTGAGAAGAGGAAGGGAAAGAAGACTAACCACAGAGACACAGAGGCACAGAGAAGACAGAGAGAGAGATTCTGTTCTAAGTCTTCTCTGTGCCTCTGTGTCTCTGTGGTTAGTCTTCATGACCGACACGATCCAAATTGACGGCCTCGTGGTCAGGTACGGCAGCTTCACCGCCGTGAACGGGCTGACGCTCGGCGTCCGCAAGGGCGAGCTGTTCGGACTGCTCGGGCCGAACGGGGCCGGCAAAAGCACCACCCTCCGCGTCCTCATCGGTCAGCGGAAGCCGTCCGCCGGGACGGTGTCCGTGTGCGGGTTCGACGTGGTGAAGCAGTGGGCGCGGATCAAGCCGCTGTTCGGCTACGTCCCCGACCGCGACAACCATTTCGACGAGTTCACCGGCCGGCGGAACCTCGAATTCTTCGCCGACCTGTACGCCGTGCCCCGGCTGCGGGTGCGGGAGTGCCTGAAGATGGTGGAGTTGGACGAGGCCGGCGACGTGCCGGTGCGCGGCTACTCGCTCGGCATGAAGAAGAAGCTGCTCGTCGCGCGGGCGCTGCTGCACGACCCGCCGGTGTACTACCTGGACGAGCCGACGGCCAACCTGGACATCCACTCGGCCGACGTGGTGCATCGCATCCTGCGGGACCGCGTCGCGGCCGGGGCCACGGTGGTGATGACGACGCACGACATGGCCGAGGTGGAGAAGATCTGCGACCGCGTCGGCATCGTCTGCAAGGGCAAGCTGATCGCCCTGGATTCGCCGCACCACCTGAAGCAGCAGCACACCGAGCGGAAGGCCGACATCGTGCTGAAAACGAACGAGCGCGTCGTCATCGACTTGGACGCCGACGCGGATCGCAACAAGTTGGCGGACATCGTGCGGAGCGGGGCGGTGTCCACGTTCCGTACCCGCGAGTTCGACTTCGAGGCGACCTTCCTGAAGCTGACCGGCCAGCGGTTCGAGTGAGGGTGGGGAGAACAGGAAGAAGACTAACCACAGAGACACAGAGGCACAGAGAAGAAAGGAAGAGAGGGAAGACAGTTCTTTGAAGCTCTCCTCTCTCTTGTCTTCTCTGTGCCTCTGTGTCTCTGTGGTTAGTCCGCCTTCTTCTCTAAAGCCCCGTGGTTTCCTCGATCTTGCCGCGCTTCCACGCCCGCTTGACGCTGTAGCGGTAGAACCACTGCGACACGACCACGAGGCCGGCGGTGGTGGCCAACAGCATCGCGGCCAGTTCGCCGTTGCTCCACGCCGTCAGCGGCGACGCCGCCAGAGGCGATCCGGCCGGCGGTGGCCCGATGATCGCCCGCCGCATCCCCTCCAGCCAGTACGTCGTCGGCAGGCTCATCCCGACGGCCTGCATCCAACCCGGCAGCACCGACACGGGGAAGACGACGCCGCTGAGGAAGTAGACGAACCCGGCGATGCCCTCGCTGAGGAACATGCCGCTGCGGGACATGTTCAGCACGGCGGACGCGAGGATCATGCCGGCGGCCCATAACATCACACCCCCGATGAGCAGGAACGTCAGCAGCCAGAACACGTCGAGGCCCTGGTTCTGGAAGCCGTCGCGGACGGCGGGGATCATGAGGCCGACCGAGATCGTGATGGCCGCGCCGACGACGCCTTCCATCGCCTTCGCCAGCCCGCGTCCGACGAAGTACGCCTGGAAGTGGCCGGGGCTGATGAAGATGTACTTCAACATCCGGTAGTTCTCGCGGTCGGTGATGACCACGTTGCTCATGCCGAACATGACCGCCCCGACGAGGCCGTAACAGGCGTTCGAGATGTAAATGTACGGCAGGAACTCGACCGGCACGCGGCCGGGAAAGCCGGCGCTGGCGGCGTACACCATGCACACCAGCATGAGCGACCCGCACACCGGCTTGACGACCAGATAGAGGATGAAGAGGCGGGCGTCGGCCCAGTTGGATTCGACCTGCCAGCCGAGCCAGGTGGACCAGCGGAGGGTGTTGGCAACGGACATTGGGGGCACCAGCGAGCCGCGCGAGAGCGGCGTTGGGAAGAAGTATTCAATTCGGAGGAACACGGATGACACGGATGGAAGGCAGGATCAAAGCCGGATCAGAGAAGAGCGGAAGCAGACTAACCACAGAGACACAGGGACACAGAGAAGAAGGAAGAGAGAAAGATTGGTTTCAAACCCTGATTTCCCTCGGTCTTTGTCTTCTCGGTGCCTCTGTGTCTCTGTGGTTAGTTCTGTCTTCATTTCGCCGCTTCACTGCCATTTCACCGTCAGCTTGCCGTCGGCTTTCGCCTTGCGTTCCAGCACGTTCAGGCAGCGAACCGCGAGCAACACGAAGACCGCGCCCAGCACCGCGAGGATGCCGACCTCGTACCACACGCCGAGGAACCCCGGCGTGCCGAACAGCACCTGGCGCATGGCGTCGATGCCGGCCGCGAGCGGCAACAGAAGGGCGATCGCGGGCAGCGCGTTGCCGATCAGGTCGCCCAGCACCTTCAGCGGGAAGTTCATGCCGCTGATGAGGTAGACGGGTTCCTGCAACAGGTTGACGGTGTGCCACGCCTCGCGGCCCCACATGAGGAACAGCGACGCGAACATCATGCCGAGGCCGTACAGGGCGACCATCGTCAGGCCGAACACGAGCGCCAGCAGCCACCACGAGGTCGGGGCGAACGGCACGTCGAACAGCAGCACGCCGGCGGTCAGGATGGCCACCGCGCGGACCAGCGTCGTCGCCAGTCCGCCGACCGCCATGCCCATCAGGATGCTCATCATGGGGGCGGGCGACATGATGTACAGTTCGAGGTTGCCGCCGTCCCGCTCCCAGTACAGGTGCGCGCCCATGCTCCACAGGATGTTCATCCAGAACGTGGTCATGGCCGCGCCGAGGATGACGACGCCGATGAGCTGCTTGGCGCGTTCGGTGTCGTTCGGCAACATGGCCGAGTACATGAACGCGAGCGCGGCCACGCCCAGCACCGGCAGGACGGTCTCCTGCAACAGCCAGGTGCGGTTGCGGAACATCCAGATCAGCCGCGGGTAGGTCCGCGCCTGCACCGCCCTAGCGAACAGCGACAGCGACACCCGGCCTCCTTCGCAGCATCCGCCGCACGAGGAATTTCAACCCGACGGGCACCACGGCCAGCAGCCCGAAGGCGATCAGGACGTCCGGCGACACGGCGTCGCGCGGGGTTCGCAGGTCGCGGAGGCGGCTGCCGGTGTAGGCGTACATGGCGGTGATCGGGGCCATCGCCAGCCAGCTCACGACGACGTACTTCCCCAGCCGAATCGGCGTCAGTCCCATCCCCATGTTGACGACGAAGAACGGCACGAACGGCACCCACCGCAGCGCGAGCAGGTACACCCCGCCGGCGTCGGCGACGCCGGCGTTCAGCCGCCGCAGTTTGTGGCCCAGATTCCGCCGCACCCAATCATGAAGTAGGTAGCGGGCGGTGAGAAAGGCAAGCGCGGCGGCCGCGACGGACGCGGCGGACAGCACCGCGAAGCCGAGCCACGGGCCGAAGAGCGCGCCGCCGAGCAGGGCGAACACGGCCGCCAGCGGCACCGGCGGAGTCAGGACCGCGACGTACAGGACGAAGAAGGAGGCGAGCGTGAGGAGGAGGTTTTCTTCGACCGACTGCTGCCAAGCGTCGAGGCGGTCGCGGGCCGTTTGCCAGAGCGAATTCGAGTCGGGAAGGAAGAACAGCCCGACGCAAACTCCCACGACGAGGAGGAGGCCGAGTGCGGTGCGGCGGGTGACGAGACGGCGCGGCGGGTCGAACGGTTCGGACATCCTGCTGGGATAGCACCGGCCACCGGATCGGCGAGCCGACGGGATGCCGAATCCGATTCGGTGGCCCCGATTCCCGCCGCGCGCCCCGGTCGCGCCAGATGGTGCTACCCGCCCCCCGGCCGACTTCCGTCGCCGAAGCGCGGGGGGATTCAGGACTTTCTCATCGTCTGGCGGGTAGACTTCGGGTAATTATGAGAACAGTTCCGGCGCACACCCCGCCCGCGAGACGGTCTCCCCCATGACGCTGATCGACACCCTGACCGATCGCGGGCTGATCCACGCCGACGACCGCGCCAAGGCGATGCAGGCCGTGGCCGCCGCCCCGATCGGCAGCCCGCCGCACTTCGTCCTGCTGGAAAAGGGGTTCGTCAAAGAGGAGGCGCTGCTGCCGGTGCTGGCCGACGAATTCGGCATGGAGTTCGTGGACCTGACGCAGACGGCGGTGGACACCGACGCGCTGGCGAACATGCCGCAGAAGCTGATCCACCGCAAGAACCTGATGCCCATCGCCCGGCACAACGGCACCCTGGTGGTGGCCACCGGCGACCCCTACGACCCGTACGCGCTGGACGAATTGCAAACGCTCACCGGCCTGAGCGTGCAGCCGGTGCTGGGCAGCGCGAAGGAAATCTCGCGGCTGCTGAAGACGCACTTCGGAGTCGGCGGCGACACCGTGTCGGCCCTCATGCAAGAGGCGAAGTCGAAGGACGACGTGGAACTGCTGGAGGACATCGAGGCGGACGACAGCGAGCTGGCCAAGCAGGCGCAGGAGGCGGGCGTCATCAAGCTGGTGAACACCATCCTGATCGAGGCGGCGAACGAGCGGGCGTCGGACATCCACTTGGAACAGGAGGAGACCACCCTCCGCGTGCGATATCGCATCGACGGCCTGCTGCAAGAGCAGCGGATGCCGCCGGAGATCAACCGCTTCCAGGCGGCCATCGTGTCGCGGCTGAAGATCATGGCCCGGCTGAACATCGCCGAGAAGCGGCTGCCGCAGGACGGCCGCATCAAGATGAAGGTGCAGGGCCGGGAAATCGACGTGCGGGTGTCGATCATCCCGATGATCCACGGCGAAGGCATCGTCATGCGGCTGCTGGACAAGGGCCGCATGGTGTTCAGCCTGAAGAACATGGGCTTCCTGGCGGACACGGACAAGAAGTTCCGCCAGCTCATCGACCGGCCGCACGGCATCGTCCTCGTCACCGGGCCGACCGGGTCGGGCAAGTCCACCACCCTGTACGCCGCCCTGAACGAGATCAAGGACGAGACGACCAAGATCATCACCGTCGAAGACCCGGTCGAGTACCAGCAGGCCGGCATCAGCCAGATCCAGGTGCATTCCAAGATCGGGCTGACGTTCGCCACCAGCCTGCGGAGCATCCTGCGGCACGACCCGGACGTGGTGCTGGTCGGCGAGATCCGCGACAAGGAGACGGCCGAGATGGCCATCCAGGCGTCGCTGACGGGGCACATGGTGTTCAGCACCTTGCACACGAACGACGCCCCCAGCGCGTTCACCCGGATGATCGACATGGGCGTCGAGCCGTTCCTCGTGTCCAGCACGGTGGAAGGGATCATGGCCCAGCGGCTGGTGCGGACCATCTGCGGCGAGTGCAAGACGGCGTTCGCGCCGACCGAACACGACACCCCGATCGACTTCCCGAAGGTCCACCCGCAGACCGGCGAGTCCTACGAGAGCGTGTACCGGGGCACCGGCTGCCGCGCCTGCCGCAACAGCGGATACCGCGGGCGGACGGGCATCCACGAGCTGCTCATCGCGTCCGACTTCATCCGCGACCTGGTGGTGCAGCGGGTGAACTCGGCGGTCATCCGCATGGAGGCGCTGAAGGCCGGCATGCGGACCCTGCGGCAGGACGGCTGGCTGAAGACGCTCAACGGCACCACCACCATCGACGAGGTGGCGCGGACGACGGCGGGCGATATTTCTTAGTGAGGAACCGCCCAGTCCGGGCGAACGGCGCGACGTAAGTCCGCCGGTGTTTTATTGCAGAACCGGCGGACTTACGTCGCACCGTTCGCCCCAGACCCCCTGAAACCGATGCCCGACTACACCTACACCGCCCTCGCCGTGTCCGGCGCGAAAACGTCCGGCACCCTGTCCGCCAACACCCAGGCCGAGGTGGAGGCGACGCTCGGCGCGAAGGGGCTGTTCCCCATCAGCATCGCCGAGGCCAAGCCGGGCGGCGGCAAGTTCGCCCTCTTCTCCGGCGTCGGCGGGCGGGCGCTGGCCACCTTCTACGGCCAGCTCGCCGACCTGCTGCACTCCGGCGTGCCGCTGCTCCGGTCGCTGGAGTTGCTGGAGAAGCAGAGCGTCAACCGCACGCTCCAGGCGACCGTCCGCGACGTGCGGATGAAGGTGGCCGAGGGGACCGGCCTGTCCGAGGCGATGGGGGCGCACCCCCGCGTGTTCGACGACCTGGTGGTCAGCATGGTCCGCGCCGGGCAGGAGGGCGGGTTCCTGGAGGACGTGCTGAAGCGGACGGCGTCGTTCGTCGAGCACCAGCAGGACATGAAGTCGAAGGTGGTGGGAGCGCTGGCGTACCCGGCGTTCCTGGCCGTCGCCGGCGTCAGCGTGCTGCTCATGCTGGTCATCTTCTTCGTCCCCAAGTTCAAGACGCTGTTCGCCCGCCTGGAAGAGAAGGGCGAGCTGCCCGACCTGACGAAGATGCTGCTGTGGGCCAGCGGGTTCCTGATCAACTGGTGGTGGGCGCTCATCCTGGTCGGCGCGGGGGTGGCGTTCGCGTTCGTCTACTGGTCGCGGACGACGAGCGGCCGGTACACGCTGGACGCCCTCCGCCTGCGGCTGCCCGTGTTCGGCACCATCTTCCGCAGCCTCGCCCTGTCCCGCTTCTGCCGCATCCTGGGCACCATGCTGCACAACGGCATACCCCTGCTGAAGTCGCTAAGCATCGCCAAGGACAGCACCGGCAACAAGCTGCTGGCCGACGCCATCGAGAAGTCGGCCGAGAGCATCACCGCCGGGCAGAAGCTGGCCGACCCGCTGCGGCGGAACAAGTACTTCCCGGCCGACGTGGTGGAGATGATCGCCATCGCCGAGGAGGCGAACAGCCTGGAGAAGGTGCTGATCGACGTGGCCGACGGCCTGGAGAAGCGGACCAGCCGGAACATGGACCTGATGGTGAAGCTGCTCGAACCCGTGATGCTGTTGGTCATGGCCGTGGCCGTGCTGCTGGTCGTCGCCGGCCTGCTGCTGCCGGTGTTCAAGATGGGGTCCGCCGTCGGCGGGAAGTGACCACGCTTGCGGCTTCCCAGGTCGCCGCGAAGATACGACTCTTCGCGGCGACCTGGGGAGCCGCCGTTTACTCGTCCCCGTAACACGGTATCATTCGAGCGAATGAACCCCCGCGTCTTTCTCGATGTCGATCCACGGCATCTCCGTCTCCCGCGGTCGCGGGCATCCGGCGCGGACCCGCTCAAGTTGCAGCAACAGATCGCGCGGCACGGCACCTCCACGGCGGGGATGCCGGTGATCGAGGTGAGCCGCGGGACCGACGGCGAACTGGTGGTCAACAACGGCGTGACGCGGGCGACACGGGTCGCAAAACTGCTGCCGGGGACGCTTGTTCGCGTCGAGGTCATCGACACACTCCCGATTCCGGTGGGGGCCTATCCAAGAGTGGGGGACACACTGCCATGACGCACGCGAACGGGAACGAACTGATCGAGGCGGTGGCCGAGTTGCAGGCATTGTTCCCCGACTGGCGGTTCGGGCAACTCGTGGCGAACCTCGCGCTCTCTGCCGGCCGCGATGGGGCCATGTGGGATGTCGAGGACGATCAGTTGCTGGACGCCGCGCGGCGGCTGATCGCCCGCAACCGGACGCGGGAAGTGGCACTCGCTTCATTCAACGGAGTTCATCCATGTCCCGTCGCCTGATTTCCTCCGGGTCGAAGTTCGAGGCCGAGATCGGCTACTCCCGCGCCGTCGTGGTCGGCGACACCGTGTACGTGTCCGGCACCACCGGGTTCGACTACGCCGCCATGACCATCTCGGACGACGTGGCGGCGCAGACCGACCAGTGCCTGAAGAACATCGGGGCGGCGCTGGCGCAGGCCGGGGCGACGTTCGCCGACGTGGTCCGCGTCACCTACGTGCTGCCGAACGCCGCCGACTTCCCGGCGACGTGGCCGGTGCTGAAGACGTACTTCGGCGACGTGCGGCCGGCGTGCATGATGATCGCCGCCGGCCTGTCCGACCCGCGGATGAAGATCGAGATCGAAGTCACCGCTCGCGTCGGGTCGGCCTGACGACGGCCGCTCACTTCCGCGCGCCGAGCAGTTCGGCCAGCCGCTTCTCGGCCGCCGCGATGCGGGCCGGGTCGGTGTCGTGGGCGACCTCCTCGCGGTACATCTCGACGGCCTTGCCCCGCTCGCTCAGCAGCTTGTCGTAGATGACCGCCGCCCGCATCCGCGCGTCGGTGCGGGTGCCCTTCCGCCACTGGAACGCCCGCTGGAAGTACTCGGCCGCCCGCTCGTACTGCTTGTACGCCTTGCCCTCGTACAGGTCGCCGAGCTGGTACGCCACGTCGGCGATCTTGTCCGAGGTCGGGTGCTTGACCAGGATCTCCTGGAGCAGGATCTCGGCCCGCCGCTGGTTCAGCGTGTACTCGGTGCCGCTCCCCTTGTCCTTGTACTTCATCGCCTCCTTGTACAGGTCGTTGGCCGCCTTCACGTTGTCCTTCGCCTCCAGGGACGACGGCGGCACGTCGTGCAGGTCCAGCCGGTAGCTCGGCTTGCTCATCAGGTGGAACGTCTTCAGCTCCTCCTCCACCCACTGCGCCCGCAGCGCGTCGCCGTGCTTCTCGTACTGGTTGTACAGGGCGATGAGCGCCGCCTGGTACTCCTTCCGCGCGGCCAGCACCCGCTCCACCTCGGCGGTGTCGGTGTGGGACGCGGAGGCCGGCTTGGCGACCGGCTTGGGCGGGTCGGCGGCCGGCACCCAGGCGGCCCCGCCGACGCCGGACAGGGCGAGCAACAGAAGAACGATGCGGTAGCGCATGGGGAATAGCTCCGGGGTGTTGTTGGCAGCAGAAGACGACTAACCACAGAGACACAGGGGCACAGAGAAGAGAAGAAGCGAATCCGCTTGAAGACAGAAACTCTTTTTCCCTCTCAGCATTCTTCTCCGTGCCTCTGTGTCTCTGTGGTTAATCTTTCTTCCCTTTCCTCTCTCGGGCGCACGAAAAAACCCACGGGGGTTCCCGTGGGCTTCCGTACCGGGGCGGCGGTCTCCTACCGGGTCAACTCTTCGTCCCGTCGGCCGGCTTGATGGTCGGCGGGACGCCCTGCGGCGGGGCCACCGGCGCGTGCGTCCCGCTCTGCCCGACCGGCACATACGCCCCGCTCGGCCGCGGCTCCGGCTGGGCGAAGATCATCCGCCCGGCGTTGGTTTGCAACACCGTCTTGACGACCACCGACGCCTCCTGGCCGATCAGGTTCCGCCCCTGTTCGACCACCACCATCGTGCCGTCGTCCAGGTAGCCGACGCCCTGGCCGAACTGGTCGCCCGGCTTCACCACCTTCACCGCCAGGTACTCGCCCGGCAGGGCCACCGTCTTCAGGCTGTTCGCCACCTCGTTCAGGTTGATGACGTCCACGCCCTGGAGCTGCGCCATCTTGTTCAGGTTGAAGTCGTTCGTCACCACCCGCCCGCCGACCGCCTTGGCGAACAGCACCAGCCGCTCGTCCACCCGCACCTTCTCGCCGGGCTTCAGCTCGCCGGCGTCGCCGTCGTGCATCTGCAGCTCCAACTTCGGATTGGACTGCATCTTCTTGAGGATGTCCAGCCCCCGCCGGCCGCGGTTCCGCTTCAGCTTGTCCGAGCTGTCGGCGATCCCCTGCAACTCCTGCAACACGAAGCGGGGCACGATGATCCGCGTGTCAATTATTCGCGTGTCGCACAGGTCCGCAATGCGACCGTCAATAATTACGGACGTATCCAGCACCAGCGGCCGGCCTCCCTTGACTTGTTTGGTAAATTCGACAAAGGGGATAATGAAGCGAAAGTCGTTCCGGGTCTGCGCAAGTATCGAAACCGACACATAGCACGCGACCAGCATAAGCCACAACCTCGCCACCGCGGCGACGCCCACCGTCTGGACTTCGGTCAGCCCCAGCGCCCCCGCCGAGACGCGCAGCACCGACTCGAACCCGTTGCCGAAAAGCCAGCCGAGGAGCAGCCCGGCCAGCAGCCCGACGTAGACGGTGGAGAAGGCGGTGATGTGCTTCTCCCGCCGGCGGGCGTCGGCGTACACGACGAGCGCGGCGACGAGGAGGGCCGCCCCGCCCAGCGCGCCGCCGACGGCCGGCTGGCCGTGTTCGGACCCGACGGCGAAGGCGGTGGCGGCGACGCCGACGACGGCGAGCAGGAACAGGGCGCGGATCGACCAGAGGAGCATGTCGGACCTCGACCGGGGAGAGGCGGGCAGGGCATTCTATCCAGTATGACGAACGGCGTTCCCACTTCAATCGTCGGGATGAACGAGCGGCGGTATTCCTGCCCGGCCCGCCGTTGCACTTGACAGGGGCCGCCCGTCGCGGCGACGATGGGTGGTGTCTTCCGACGGGACGCACGGATGCCCTTGCCGGACTTGCCATTCTGGGTTTCCACCGACGACGCGGTCGCCACCGCGTGGCTCGACTGCGACGCGCTCACGCCCGCGCGGGTCGCCCGGCTCGCCGACTGTGTCGAGCGAGTCGCCGCGCGGCCGGCGGTGGAAGCCCTCGTGATCCGCGCCGCCCGCCCCGGCGGGTTCCCCTCCTTCGACCACCCGTTCCTCCGCGATCTCCGAACCGACGTGGACGCCGCCGACTACGCCCGCGCGGGGCAGCTCGCCCTCCGCCGGCTGGCCGACCTGCCGATCCCGACCGTCGCGTTCCTGGAGGGGCCGTGCGTGGGGCCGGGGCTGGAACTGGCCCTGGCGTGCGACTATCGGCTGGCGGTGGCGACGCCCGACACGCTCCTCGGCTTCGGCGACCTGCCTACGGCGTGGGGCGGACGGGCGCGGTTGACGAAGCGGGTCGGACGACGAACCGCGTCGCGGTTCGTGGGTTGCCACCCGCGCGAAGCGGCGACGCTCGGTCTCGTGGACGACGCCTTCTGCCTCCGCCGGGCGAAGATCGAGCTGCGGTCGTTCCTCGACCGCGTGCAATTCCGTCCGGTCAAGCGCGGCGTGCCCACGGATGCCATCGCCGAGGCGCGGGAACGGGCGGACTTCCGCGCGGCGGTGCGGGCGGGGTTGCTCCTGGCGGATGACGGCCCGACGTTCGACCCCGCGAACCCGATCCCGACTCGTCCCCGCCGGGTCGGAGTGATCGGCGGTGGCCCGGACGCGGTGCGGTGGGTCGGCGAGTTCGCCCTGCGGGGCGTGCCGGTGACGTGGCTGCGGACGGACGCGACCGCCGCGAATCCGTTCGCGGCGGCTCTGGCGCGGGGGCGGGTGACGCCGTTGGAAGCGGAGCAGGCCTCCGCCCGCGTGACGGTGGTGGCGGAACCCGACGACGCGCTCGCGGCCGACCTAGTCGTCATCGACGACACCGACGACACCGCCGCGGCGTACCTCGAACGGGTCATGCCGGCGCGGTCGGTGTTGCTGGTGCCGAGTGCCGAACTGGGTGGGGTGCTGCCGAGTTGCGCCCGCTCCGGCCGCGTGCTGGGGTGGGCGGCGGCGGGCGAACGGATGTCGGTGGTGACCCACGCGGACGCCACCGACGACGCGACCGCGGCGGCCGTGCGGTGGCTGACAGTCGTGGGGCAGGTGGTGAGCGTGGGAGAGAAGGTGTTGCCGCCCGAAGTCGTCACCCGGCGACCGGCGTTCGCGGGGGTGTGAGTGCCGTCACGCCTTCCCCAGTACCAGATCGACAACCCAGCAGCCGCGCACATGCACGCCCGGCTCGCGGCAGTGGGCGAGCCGAACTTCCCCTCACCGCTTCCACCGCTCGCCGATCAGCAGGGCCGCGAGAAACAGGTCACGCAGGTCGGCATTCGCCGGGTCGGCGTCAAACGCTTTCCAATCGGCGAACGCTCGAACCGCCTGCGCCACCAAGCCCCGTGCGGTCGCGCGGGAAAATTCATGCAGCGGATCGTAGTCCGCCCTGTGCCGTTCGTCTTGGAGTGCGACGAACGCGCTCGCCACGCGGACGAGTTCCTCTGGCAGTGGTGGAAACACCCCGGCGAATGGAGCCTTCATCACGGTCGGCAGCCCGCCCGATTTGAACGTCTTCGCGGTTTTGTACATGTCGCCATGGGCGTACGCGCGACCGACCAGTATTCGGATGCCTGGGTGCGATGAGAGTTTCGCTGCCGCCTGTTCCGTGAGCAGGTGGAAGAGCGCGTAGTAGGCGGTCGAGATGGCCCGGCGAACGCGAGCGTCGAGTAAGTCCGGCTTATTGTAGTTGACGGATTTCTTGGCCAATTCGAGGAGGTCGTCGGCAAGGCTCATGCCGAGACCCCCTTCGACATCGCGAATGCGTCGGGACTGCGGAACCGGACGAACGGCCACCGCTTCCCACCGATTCGCCGGTACGCTTCGTCAACCGTGTCGTGGATGGCGTTTCCGTGTTTCTCGATCTTTCGCTTATCGACCGCATCGTCCGTCACGTCGAGCCAGATGCGAATCGCCGGCTCGTCGATCAAGTCCACTCCGGTTTCGCAGGTGATGCTCGTGACCCATTTGGGGAGTTTACCCCGGAGTTCGCGCCGCATGAGCGTCTGCGTCCGGAACGACTCCGCGTCGCGGAATTGAAGCGGTTGAAGGAGTTGGAGGATGTCGTCGAACGCGGCTCTTGCCTCTTGTTCTTGCTCACGGGTGGCCGGTTTGCTCCCCGGCACCTTCTCCGCGACGGCCCGGAATCGCTCCACACTCCGGGTCAACTTCGCCTGCTGCTCGTCCCCGAGGAATGAGAAGTCCGCCGGGTCGTAATCATCCACGCTCCCCGGCGTCAGCCACAACACAGCGCCCCGTAGACCGCGTTCGATGTGACCCGCGTTCAGATGGGGCGAATCGACGGACACCGTGGGCGCGTACGAACGTGCTGCGGTTCGGATGTTGAGCCAGAATTCTTCCAGGGCCATGGCGCACTCGCAGTCGAGTCATGTCGGGGCACGTCCATTCCGGCGCGCCCCTCGCACGACCATTATCGCCGCCGATCTATCGTGGTGCCAGGGCAATCACTTGATGTAGCGGTTCACGAGGTTCTCCAGCATCTCCTGGCGGCCGCTGGCGTTCGGGGCGGGGTTGCCCTTGCCGAGCATGTACTTCTCCAAGCTCTCGAAGCTCTCCGTGCCGGCCTCGATGCTCGCGCCGACGCCCGCGTCCCAACTGCCGTAGCGGGTCTTCACGAAGTCGTGGAGCAGGCCGTCCTTGCGGATGGCGGCGGCGATCTTCAGCCCCTGGGCGAAGGCGTCCATCGACCCGACGTGCGCGTGGAACAGATCGATCGGCTCGAAGCTCTCGCGGCGGACCTTGGCGTCGAAGTTGAACCCGCCGGGCGCGAGGCCCTTGCCGCCGTTGGCGTCCAGCACCACCAGCATCACCTGCGTGGTCAGGTACAGGTTCGTCGGGAACTGGTCGGTGTCCCAGCCGATGAGTTCGTCGCCGCGGTTGGCGTCGATGCTGCCGAGCGCGCCGTTCGCCGCCGCGTAGGCCAGCTCGTGCATCATCGTGTGACCCGCCAGGGTGGCGTGGTTCGTCTCGACGTTCAGCTTGAACTCCTTGTCCAGCCCGTACCCGCGCAGGAACGCCATGACGGTGGCGCAGTCGAAGTCGTACTGGTGCGTCGTCGGCTCCTTCGGCTTCGGCTCGATGAGGAACGTGCCGCCGAAGCCGATTTTCTTCTTGTGTTCGACGGCCATGCCGAGGAACTTGGCGAAGTGATCCAACTCGCGCTTGAGGTCGGTGTTGTACAGGTTCGTGTACCCCTCGCGGCCGCCCCAGTAGACGTAGTTCTCGCCGCCGAGTTGCTTCGTCACCTCCATCGCCTTCTTCACCTGCGCGGCGGAGTAGGCGAACACGTCGGCGTTGCAACTGGTGCTGGCCCCGTGGACGAACCGCCGGTTGCTGAACAGGTTGGCCGTGCCCCACAGCAGTTTGATGCCAGTGCGGGCCTGCTCGTCGGCGAGCGCCTTCACCACCTCGTCGAGGTTCTTGTTGCTCTCGGCGAGGGTCGCGCCCTCCGGCGCAACGTCGCGGTCGTGGAAGCAGTAGTACGGGACGCCGAGCTTCTCCATGAACTCGAACGCCACCTTCACCCGCTTGACGGCCATCGCCACGGAGTCCGTGCCGTCCTCCCACGGTCGGACGGCGGTGCCGGGACCGAACGGGTCGGCCCCGGTGCCCCGCATGGTGTGCCAGTAGGCGACGGCGAACCGGAAGTGGTCCGTCATGGTCCGCCCTTCGACCACCTCGGTCGCGTCGTAGTGTCGGAACGCCAGCGGGTTGGTGCTGGTCGGGCCTTCGTACTGAATCTTCGGCACGTCCGGGAAGAACGCCATGGCAAACCTCGGAGAGGGGAATGGGTGTTGTGTAGCGGCGGGCCGGGCGAACGGATAGGATGAGGCGTCCCGCCGAGGAGAACCGACCATGAGTGCCGCCGTCGCCGAACCGCCGACCACGATGTTGACCCCGGCGGAGTACGTCCGCCGGCTGCCCGCGACGGACCGAGCCGCGATGCTCGCCGAGTTGCTCCGCGAGCAGCCGACCGGCCCCGTCGCCGGGCCGACCGGCGAATCGCTCGGCTACTTCCTGCCCGCCGCCCCGCCGAACCAGCCGTGGCCGGTGCTGACGCCGGAGCAAATCGCCGAGGACATCCGCCGCGCGTCCGACCCGAAGGATCGATTCGTCCCCATCGACGACATGATCGCGTGGATCAGAGCGGGAATGCCCGAACGATCCGGATCACCTCGACGTGACGGGCGGTGACGAAGAAGCTGGAATCCCGGATGACGTATCGGACGACGCATTCGGACGCGAACGGCCACCAGTGCGACGGCGGCGGCGGGTCGTCGCGGAACTCGCTCCGCACCGGGTGCCCGCGCGTTCGCGCCAGCTCCCGCTTCAATTCCTCCACGGACACGGCCAGCAGGAGATACCGATCTTGCGGCGCGCCCGGCAATCGCGCGAGCCACTCCCGGAGGTCGGCCGCGCAGTCGTCGTGCATCGTGACTCGCACCTTCATCGCCGCGCCCTCCGGTCGGTGCTGCCGAGTGTAGCGGCGGGTCGGGCGAACGGATAGGATGATGCGTGCCGCCGAGGAGAACCGACATGAGTGCCGCCGTCGCCCCGACCCTGACCGCCCGCCAGCTGGTGCAGTCGCTGCCGGAGCCGTTCCGCGCGGCGGTGCTGGCCGAACTGCTCCGCGACCGCGCCGCCGGCCCCGCGCCGAAGCCGGACGACTTCCCCGTCCTGACGCCGGAACAGATCGCGGAGGATGTCCGCCGCGCGTCCGACGGGGAGGACCAGTACATCTCCGTCGAGGAAGCGCTGAAGTGGCTCGAGACGGCAACCCCGACGCGACGGTCTTGATCCCGCCGTGTCATCCCGGCGGGGCACCGTGAAGCCGAATCACGGTGACGACCTTCTCCCGCCGGAACCAGCGCCGTTTCACCCGGACGCGGAACCGTGCCCAACTGTTGGATGTGAACCGCCACCAAAACGAGGGCGGAGGCGGGTCGTCGCGGAAAGTCGCCGACGGGATGCGTCCGCCGGTTCTGGCCAACTCCGCCTTCATCGCGTCGATGGCGACTCGGACCAGCGCGCGGCGGTCGTCGTCCGCACCGGGGCTGCGATCCAGCCACGCCTGCATGTCTTCCACGCATCGCCCGTGCATCCGAACAATCCCCCGCATGGCCGTATCCTCCGCAGGTGCTTCCAACTGTCGCGGCCCGGCTTGCGAACGAATAGGATCGGCACGACCCCGGAGGATCACCCCATGCCCGCGGAACCGCTGCCGTCCGAGGAGTCCGACAACCCCGTCACGGTCGGGGCCGGCGACGGTGCGCCCTGGGGGTATGAAATCTCGGCGCGCATCGAAGGCGGGTTCGACGACGCGGAGGTGATCGCCGCGTTCGACCCGAACAAGATCGTCAGCCGGGTGCTATGCGAGTTCCCCGGCACCGAGTTCGAGTTGAAGGATTGGGCCTGGCGAATCCTGCGCTTCGTCCGCGAGCGGGGGTTGACCGAAGAGTTCGAGAAGGTGTTCGACCTCGAAGCGCCGGATGCCCGACGGCGCGGGCCGGTCTGGCTGTTCCGCATTCCGAACCCGGACGGCGGCTGGATTCGCGGCAAGGCGGAGCGCCACTACGTCACCTTCTCCGAGAAGAAGCCGTTCGTCGAACCGCTCCGCTCGCGGCTGCTGGACTTCGTCGAGCGGCTGCGGTTCGCCCCGTGCGTGACGGTCCAGTCCGTCTGCTGGGTGGGGAATGACGAACTCCCCGCGTGACGCGGAGCGAACGGCGATGCGATCCGACTCGGCGTCACATGTGGCCGAGGGCGTTGTCGAGCTTCTTCCGGCCCCATTCGAGTTCCGCCGGCAGCACGCGACCGCCGGCTTGCACGGTCGCCCGGTGGCGGGCGAACAGCGCCGCGATGGAGTCCGAGTAGAACATGCCCGTCGGGGACGGCAGCACCCACTCGTCCGAGACTTGCAACAGCTTCGCGTCCGCGCACGCGGCGATCACGTCCGGGAAGTCGGCGGTCACGTCGTTGGCGAACAGTCGGCGGTACGACTCGCGGTGGATGCCCAGCGCGGCCAGCCGGCGGACCAGCCAGAACACCCTTTGGTCCTCCTGCTGGTACACGAACGCGCGGTCCCACACCCGCTGGCCCGCTTCCACCCGCTTCACATAGGCGTCGGCGGTCGTCGGGTTGAGCGTCTTCACCGCGCCCTGGAAGTCGCCGGTGGCGGCGTAGGAGCTGGCCGACGGCCCGAACCCGATGGCCTCGTACCGATCCGGCGAGAACGAGAACTCCTCGTAGACGAACCGCTCCGGGGTGCGGTACCGGCGCTTCGGCTCGAAGTTCGTGAGGCTCGTCTGCTCCCACCCGTTCGCCAGCAGGTACTCCCGCAGTGACAGCCAGTTGTCGCACGCGCGCGGGTTGTCGGGCAACTCTTGCAACAGGTCGCGGTCCTCGCTCCACGGCGTACCCAGGCCGGGGAACATCACCAGGTGGTACAGGCCGAGGTGATCCAGGCCGAGGTCGATGGCCTTCTTCACGTCGGTCAGCATCTCGTCGCGGGTCTGGCCGGGCAGGTTGAACAGCAAGTCGGCAGACACCGCGTAGCCGAGCGAGTGCCCGTACTCGACGACCTCGCGGAAGGTGTCGGCGGTCCCGAACGCCGCCCGGCCCATCGCCTTCAGCCGTGCCTCGTCGAACGTTTGCAGGCCGAAGCTGATGCGGTACTGCCGGGCCGGGAACTTGAATTGCAGCACCTCCATGAGGCGGGGTTTGCCGCGCAGGAAGTACGCCGGCACCCCTTCGAGTGTGACCTCCGCCTGTTTGCAGTCGAACCCGGTCCCCAGCAGGTGAGCCAACTCCCCGAACGGCTCCGGCTCGCACAGGTTGGCCGTCCCGCCGCCGAAGTAGATGGCCGCGACGGGGCGGCTGAGCAGGGCGTACATCTGCCGGAAGCCGATGTCAAAGATCTCCTTCACGACCGCCTTCACGACCGGCGTCGTCTTGGCGGCGTTGCCGGGTTCGTGCGGGAAGGTGCAGAACCCGCACCCGCTGACGGCCGGGTTGCAGAACGGGTGCGGCAGCACGCCGACGATCAGCTCCCGCTTCCGCGACGGGTCGAAGTGCAGTTCGTGCGTCGGGTCGATGTGGTCGGCGGACGGCATCCCGGCGGCGAGGGGGAAGCCGTGCAGCAGCCGGTGCCGCTGCGGCCGGGTCATCCGCCGCGTCAGTTCGGCCGCCGCCGACGGGCCGCGATACGGGGTGGGGGTCATGGGAAAACCGGGAGGAGTCGGTTTCAGTATACCGGCGGGAAGACTTCGGAGGGCGTCCCGATGCGCGTCGTCGTGCAGTTTGAAGAGTCGTGTCGGCCGGCGCTGACTCGTTGGCGGCAAGAGTTGTCCGCGAACGCGGTCGATCAGGCCGCGCTGAGCCAAGTCTACCTGGACGAGTTGAAGAAGCGGCTGATCCAGTCGGGCGGATTCCCGCGCTTCTGCTTGGTGGTTCGGAGCCAACCCGAGCCGCACTTCTGGGTGGAGTTGTCGGGGAACATGTGGGTCTGCTACGCCGTCTCCGACGGCGGCAGATTCACGTCCCGATCCCGGACGATTCACGTCCTGGAGGCGCGGCCGAATCCGCCTGCCGAAGCAGCTCCAGCATTTCCTCCAGCGTGAACGAACGGCCGGGGTTCTCGAAGCTCCGCTGGACGCGAGCCTTCTCTTCCGGCGTCAGTTTCGGACCGTAGCGCTCGAAGTGCGCGTCCGAGACGGCCGGCGGCACGAAGTACCCGAGCCACTCGCCGTCGGACTGGATCGGAATCAGCCCTTCACCGCCGCTGTCCGCGATCAGCGCCTTCAGGATCGACACGAAGACGGCTTCCTGCTGCTCGTCCGGCAGCCCGCGGACGAACCCGACCGGGTCCGCTTCCGGATCGATCTTCGTTCGCCCGCCGGCGGCTGGGAGTGTCGCAACCGCGCTCATGACCGTTCCTCCACGAGTGGCAACTTCAACCGCATTCTACCGCGCCACACCCACTGCGGTTGAAGTGTTCTGCTCGCTCCGCGAGCGGTCTTCGTTCGGCAACACCAAAA
>JAYUFU010000514.1:0-9840 GCA_043738505.1 Fimbriiglobus sp.
CCTTGCTCGCGCGGCGGGCTAACGAGAACCTCACCCCACGGGATGCGACCCCATGCCAACCATCTGCCGGGCGAGCCGCATGGTGGTTTGCGCCACCGCTCGCGCCCGCCTCGCGCCGGCTTGCAGCACTTCCTCGACGAACCCTTGGTCGCGCTCCAGTTCCTTCCGCCGCTTGCGGGCCGGCTCGAAGTAGGCGTTGATCTTCGCCAGCAGCAGCTTCTTCGCGTCGCCGTACCCGAACGGCCGACCGTTCCTTTGCCCGGCATCCAGCATCGGGTCTTGGTAGAGTTTCGAGATGTATTCCATCTCATACTCCGACGCGAACAGCTTGTACAGGGCGACGACGTTGCAGGTGTCCGGGTTCTTCGGCGCGTCCACGGGCGTCGAATCCGTGACGACGCCCATGACGGCCTTCTCCAACTGTTTGCCCTCGGCGAACAGCTCGATGGTGTTGCCGTAGGACTTGCTCATCTTCTGTCCGTCGGTGCCGGGCACCACCGCCGCCACGCCGAGCCGTTCCTGCGGCATCGGGAACAGTTCGCCGTAGGCCTGGTTGAAGTACCCGGCCATGTCGCGGGTCATTTCCAGGTGCTGAACTTGATCGCGTCCGACGGGCACCAGGTGCGACCGGACGATGAGGATGTCCGCCGCCATCAGCACCGGGTAGGTGAACAGCCCGACCATCGATCCGATGCCCCGTGCCGTCTTGTCCTTGAACGAGTGGGCGCGTTCGAGCAGCCCCATGCCGGTGAGCGTCGAGAGCATCCACGCCAGTTCGGTCACTTCGGGCACGTCGGACTGGCGGTAGAAGGTCGCCTTCGCCGGATCGAGGCCGAGGGCGAGGTAATCGAGCGCCACGTCGCGGACGTTGTCGGCGAGAATTTGCCGGCCGGGGCGGGCAGGACGATTGGCCTTCTTGGCGTCGTCGGCTTCCTTCGCGGTGGCGTCGGGCAACGTCGTCAGCGCGTGATAGTCGGCGATGAAGTAGAACGCCTCGCCTTCGTTCTGGAGCTGGATGTGCTGCTGGATGGCCCCGAAGTAGTTGCCGAGGTGCAGCTTGCCGGACGGCTGCACGCCGCTGAGGATGCGTTGCTTCGGGGTCATCGTCAGTTCTCCGAAAGCACTAACCACAGAGACACAGAGGCACAGAGGAGAGGAGAAAAGACACCTTCTTCTGACCCGATTTTCTCCACTCTCTTCTTGTCTTCTCTGTGCCTCTGTGTCTCTGTGGTTAGTCTTCTTGTTTCCGCTCCCTCGCGGTCGCGGCTCGCCGGATGTCACTCGGCCTAGCGTTGCTTCACGGGAATGCTTTACAGTACGGCCGCCCCGCGCGAATGGAACTCCCGTCTAGGTGTGGTATGGAAACCGTCGCCCCGCCCGTGGCCGAAGTGGTCGGCATTCCCGACCCTGCCGCGCCCGCCGTCTACCCCGTCGAGCAGCGGAACGAACTGGTCCTGGCCGCGCTGCGCATCGCCCTCCGCGAGCCGGCCGAGCACCGGCTCTACCAGACCGGAAAGCTGCCGGGGCTGTTCGCCGCCCGACACGGGACACCGGCCGACGCCGCCCGGTTCGCCGTGCTGGACGGGTTGATCGAGGTCGTGCGGACGGAGGTGCGCGGCAAACAGTCGGTCGAGTGGGTGCGGCCGACGCCGAGGGCGGTGCGGTTCGTCGAGGACCACGATTCGCCGAAGGCCGTGCTGACCGACTTGCAAGCCGTGATCGGCGACACTCGCGCCGGGGTGCCCGTCTGGCTGGCCGAAACGCAGGCGGAACTGACGGCCTTGCGCACCGCGTTCGACGACCGCGCCCGCGAGATGGTCGCGCAACTGGACGCCCTGACGAAGCGGGTCGAAGCGGCGCTGAGGCGGGTCGAACTGTCGCCGCCGGGGATGCCCGATTCGGCGAAGCGGGCCGTGCCGTGGGGCCTGGCGGCGCTGGAATACCTGGACCGCCGGGCGTTCGCCGGGGTGCCGGGGGATTGCCCGCTCGCCGAACTGTTTCGTGCCGTGCGCGACGACTTCGCCGAGTTGACGCTGACCGACTTCCACGACGGCGTTCGGCGGTTGCACGACCTCCGCGCCCTCCGGTTGGTGAGCGGTCCGTCGGCCGACACCGAGTTCGGTATCGTAGTCGGTGCGGCGGTCTGCTCGGCCGTCCGGCGGTGAGGCGTATCATGAGAGTGCCGGGCCGGTCGCAAGCTCCCGGCGACGACTCCCGGAACCCCCATGCCTTTGCTGCTCCAACTCGACGGTGTTTCCCGCGTGTTCGGCCCCATGAAGGTGCTGAACGACATTACGCTGCACCTGCCGCCGGGCCGCATCGGGCTGCTCGGCCCGAACGGGGCGGGGAAATCGACGCTGCTGAAAATCCTCATGGGGCTGCTGCCGCCGAGTACCGGCAGTGGCTCCGTCCTCGGCGAACCGCTCGGCAGCGAATCGACGAACTGGCGGCTCCGCCGGCTCATCGGGTTCATGCCCGAAGCCGACGCGCTGGTGCCAGGTCTGACGGGGATCGAGTACGTCTCCCTTGCCGGGCAGCTCTACGGCATGAGCCGCCGGCAGGCCGACCGCCGGGCGCACGAAGTGCTGAGCTACCTGGAACTGGAGGAAGCCCGCTACCGGTACGTCGAACAGTACTCGGCCGGGATGAAGCAGCGGGCCAAGCTGGCCCAGGCGCTCATCCACGACCCGCCGGTGCTACTGTTGGACGAGCCGACCAGCGGCCTCGACCCGGCCGGCCGCGACGCCATGCTCCGGCTCATCCGCACGCTCGGCGACGACCACGGGAAGTCGGTCATCCTCAGCACGCACCTGCTGGCCGACGTGGAGACGGTGTGCGAGCGGGTGGTCATCCTGGCGGGCGGACGGGTGCGCGGCGTCGGCACAGTGGAAGAGATGTGCGCTCGCCGGGCGAACCGGTTCAAACTGCGAATCCAGGGCGATCCGGCGGCGTTCCGTGCGGAACTGGAAGCGGCCGGCGCGACCGTGACCGCCGAGGACGGCCGGGCGGAACTGGCCGTCGTGGTGCCGGATCGCTGGGAGACGGTCGCCTTCTTCGCCGCCGCCGCCCGCACCGGCATCGCCTTGCGGTCCCTCACCCGCGACGACGAGACGCTGGAAGAACGGTTCCTGAAGACGGTGCGGTGAAACGGTTTTCGTCTGGTCGCGCCGCATCCCCTTTCAGGTTGACTCCCCGTTCGGCCTTGTCTTCTTGGTCCCCCACCCTCCGGCGCAAAGCGGGCAGGATCCCTATCAAACGATGTACTGAAGAGCAAAGCGATCTGGCGTATATAGCTCTTCGCTGAACGCTTCGTATTTCTGCTGGCTGAACGTGCTCGTCGGGGTGTGTCCGTCGAACACCGAGGAGTAGACTCGTAGTGGGTCTGCCGAACCTTCGCCTCCACTCATCGTCGTAACTGCATCACCAACGGAGACACCAAGTTCGCAAAGTCGAACGAGATGATCGACATCGCGAATGGACAACACGACGTAGGGAATGGGATCACCGATCGCCGCGCGGACTTTCTCCTGCACCCGGCACCGCATAAATGGCAGATTGGCAGTGTAGATCGGGCCATATGTCACGACCACGCCAACGCAAGGACGAGCGAGAAGCCCCCGTTCTACCCATCGCCCAGCTTCGATACCTCGGGCATGGGTAGTCAACTGGATGACGGCATCCGCGATTCGCTTCCTCACTTCCTCCAATGCCGTTTCATCACCATAGGTGGTCAGCTTGAGGTTCGGGCGCATGCTCTTGCACTCGAACAAGGTGGTAGCGGTTTTGCCCGTGATCACCCAGTCCGCCACTTTGCCCTCGGTCTTCAACTTCGGGCGAGTTGATTCCCCTTCCCACCAGGGAGGACATTCGTGTTGCACAGACCTGAGCAGATTTCCAACCAAGATGTCGAAACTGTGTCCGAACTTTTCGGTGAAGCTCTTCCCGTCTCGCTCCCAGCAGTCGTAGAACAGGCCGAGAGTCGTTCGCTCAAGGAGAAGTTGTGGATCGACGGATAGATAGTCGCGGTTATCGATCCGGGAAACGGGAAACCGCAGCAGAGGATTAAACTCAAAAGGCGTGTACGCGGGACTTTTCGCAGTGAAGATTTCCTTCTGCGACAATCCGGAGAACTCCTTTCGGCTGCACGCAACGAGCGACAGGAAGCGTGTCCACAGAGTCAAGTCATGAGTTGGGAAGCCTTGTTGTGCGACATCCCGAACGATTTCCGAAGAGAACGCCCCCCTGCAGGAGACGCCATCGCTGTGGGGAAATGTGAAGCCTTGACAGAGGAAACCCATGCGCATGAAGTCGGTGACTGACATGCCTATGGTGTCCTCAACATTGGATCTGAGGCAGTAGTCGTGCGCGGGACCCGAAAGCCCGATGTCTCGATATAGGGCGAGGCTGAGGCCGTAAAGTTGCATCAAGTCCTGGTGCTGAGCCGGGATTTGCTGTGCGAACATCCTTTCAAATAAGCCAGAGGGATCGGCCTTCGCCCATGTTGGGTCGTCGGCTATTGGATCGTCGTGCTGAAAGAAGAGGTCGTAGAGTTCAAAGTACTTCTTCTCGCGAAGCGGGTTGACACTGTACTCGCTCGAGTGAAGCAGGAGTTGTTTTGCGAGGAATCGCACGAAGAATGTCGGAGTACCTCCCTTGCGCAAAGTCAGCATCCGGACGAACGCCGGGTCTGTCACCTCGGATCGTGAGGCGGCCAACAGCCGATTTAAGAAACGCAGTGACCCAGGCAAATTCAACAACTTGACTTCAGCCGTGAGTTTAGCAAGTGGAGTAGTCATCTGATCTCTCGTTTCAAGGAATGTACCCCTTCTATGTCGTGCTGTCCACTTGTGAGGACGACGGCAAGGGCGGAAAGTTCGCGCAAATTCCGACTTTTACTCTGGATTTATAGTCGGTTTCGAGTAGCAGTAGTAACCAAATCTGGTTTAGTGTACCGGGAATGTGGTCGCCTCAGCCATGTCGGTTGCGACGAATTTATACCTTTCTGGCCTGCCGGTGTCGGACAAGAACATGTTTGACGGCCGGAAGTGCGGTATCCGTCGGCCCTGCCGGACGAGACCGGCAATTGCCCAACGTGGCCAACACAGCGAGCGGGGCAGCTCCCCGGCCCGTCCACTCCACTCTCTACCGAACCCCTCCCGCTAACAACTGCCCGTCCATGCCCAATTGGCAGAAGTAGTGCGAGAAGGCGTCCTGGATCACAAGCAACCAGTCGATGCTCGGCTCGTTGGCCTTGCTGGCGCGGCGGGCTAACAAAACCAAGGCCAACAGCGGCACGGGGCGCGCGAAAGCACGGCGAACGGGGTGTCGTCCCCGCGCTCGCCGTTGCTTCGATTGTCGGTTCCAACGGGCCGGTCACGCCTCGACGGGTTGCGGCCGCTTCGCGCCGGGCAGGTCGATCGGCTCGGCCACCTTGCGGTAGCCGAGGGAGAACAGCACCTCCAGCACTTCGCTCCAGGTCGGGAACGGGCGGCGGTTGTCCCGCTTGTACCGGTCCATCGCCTTCATGAAGTCGGTCTCGTCGTCGGTGTAGTCCCTCTCGCAGGTGGTCGGGTCGATGAGCCGGCGGCGCTCGCTCGCCTGACGGGCTTTGGCCGCGTTCTGCGCCCGGCGGCGGTCGGCCACCACCGGGATGTTCCGCTTGCGGCGGTCGTTCGGGAAACCGTCGTCCGACGTGGGGGCGTCGATCTCGGTCTCGGTCTCGGTCTGTAGCTGCTGGCTCATGGGGTGCATCCTCGTGCAGGGGGTCGAGCAGGGGGATGCCAGAGGGTCGCGGTCTCCACCGCGGCCCGGTTGCGTACCGGATGGGATGGACGGTGCTACAACCTACCCGGTGAAATCGCGCTGTCAACCAGAATTCGCGCCGTCGGGACATTCGACACGATCATTCTTGGAAAGGGTGTCCGATTCGGAAAGTTGGAGAATTTCCTGAATACGGCCGCCCGGTTCGCCGAAGTGCCGGATAGCCCTCAAATTCGGAGCGACCGCCCGACTCATGGCCGACCTGAACCTGATTCGCCTGTTCGACTTCTACCTCGCGGCCATGCTGCTGCTCAGCGTCTACCGCCGGCGGAAGGTGTACGCCGACGGCGTCCGCCTGTTCCTGTCCACGTTTTCCCGTCGGAAGAAGCTGATCGGCACCCTGTCCGCCCACCGCGAGGTGCTGCTCACGGCGGAGGTTCTCGGCCCCGTCTTCCTGGCCCTCGGCCTGATGGCGGTGCAGCTCGTCTGCTCGCGGCTGTTGTGGCCGCACGCGAACCTCGTCGTCGGCGACGTGTTCGAATCGTGGTGGCAGGCGCTGGCAGTGGTGCTGGCGTTCGGGCCCATGTTCGCCGTGGACTTGTACTTCCTGATTCGCATCGGGAGATTCGACCGGCAGGAAACGGAAAAATATCTCGACCAGGCGGAAACGTGGCTCGGCTCGTGGCGCGGGGCGGCGGTGCGGGTGGCGACGCTCGGCTACGTCAACCCGGCGCGGATGGTGGGGGAGCAGGTCCGGCAGGGGCTGAAGGAGGTCGGCGCGACGGTGACGTGGGCGATGAACTGGGTGGCGATCCAGTCCGCCTGCCGCCTCGCCTTCGGGCTGACCGTGTGGGGCCTGTGGGTGATCGGGTGACGATGTCCGCGTACAGTACTGTGTGGGCAAGTCCGTTCGCCGAATTCTCTGGGGGGCGACAATGAACCGGTGGCTCGCGCTGTTCGTGGCGATCCTGCTCGGGCCGACGGGTTGCGCGGCAAGCGACGAGAAGACGTTCCCGACGACGGTGCTGCTCCTCCGTCATGCGGAGAAGCCGCCGGACGCGGACGAGTCGATCCACCTGTCGGCCGAGGGGAAGAAACGGGCCGACGCGCTACCTGGGTTATTCGAGGCGTCCAAGGCCCGTCCCGATCCGCTTCCGAAGCCGGATTTCGTTTTCGCCACCGAGAGTTCCAAGCACAGCCACCGGCCGGCGGAGACGGCCGAGCCGCTGGCGAAGGCGCTCGACCTGACAGTCCGCACGCCGCTCAAGAACGAGGATTTCGCCAAACTCGCCAAGCACGTCCTCACCGACCCGAAGTACGCCGGCAAGACGGTGTTGATCTGCTGGCACCACGGCACGATGCCGCAACTGGCTCGGGCGCTCGGCGCGACGGACGCCCCCGGCGACTGGAAAGGGTCCGCCTTCGACCGCGTGTGGCGGATCGACTTCGGGGATGGCGGGAAAGTCAACTTCCGCGACCTGCCGCAGAAACTGCTGCCCGGCGACGCGAAGAAGTGACGGCCGGGCGTCACTTCTCGTTGCGGTGCAGTCGGTAGGAGAAGGCTCCCAATAGGTCGCCGCGCTGCCCGCCGTGGCATTCCACGCACTGGCCCACGCTGCGGATCGCCCCGACCATCCGCGCGTCGCGGTCATCGCCGCGGGTGTAAAGGTCTTCGCCCGTGCGGATCGCCTTCACGCCGTCCGCCTCGAACGAGTCCGGCTCCCGCGTCGGCAGCTTCTTCACCTCCTGCATCCGGGGCAGGTTCTCGGAGACGTAGACCGCCGCCGACGGGTGTAGCAGCAACCCGACCAACTCCACCCGGCGGACTTCCCACTTCTCGACCGGGTCGGGCACCTTGCTGAAGCGGTGCGGGCGGAACCCGGCCACTTCGTTGCGGTTCTTCACATACCCGAACCCGTCCGGGTACGCGAAGTCGAGCAGGCTGTTCACATGCAGCTCCCCGAACGGCTTCCGAAGTTCGTTCGGCACGTCCTCGCCGAGCGACACGCCGTTCGGGTCGTACCGCTCCGGTTGCGGCACCGGCGGCGTCTCATCGGGGCCGAAGTCTTCGGCCTTCGGGGCCACCCGGATCATGCGCACGGCTCCGAATCCGACCGCTTCGTGGAACAGTCGAACGCGGTCGGAGTGGACAGCTTGCAACGAGTTGGCTCGTCCGCCCCAACTCTTCCTGGCTGCATCCTCCACGGCTGCCCACAACGGCCCGTCGGCGCTCCCGCCGGGCACGGGGACCGGCATCCGTTGTTCCATCGATTCAAAGGGGTTCGACTGTTGCCACTCGTCGTACTGCCGAATCTGGCCGACGATGTTTACCGCGAAGTAGAGCCAGATGGCGGCGCTCAACCCGACCGAGGAGACGAGGTAAAGTGTCTGACCCCGACGCCGGACAGCGGCAAGTGGCAACGCGAGAACGAGGGCAATGGCCTGGAACACAAGCAGAAGAAAGTATCCGCCGTTTGCCACGAACAGGAGGACGAAGAGAGTCACCAGAACGGCGAAACTGCCCTCGGCGAGTTTCGCCCCACTCCGCTTCCGCAGCATCAGGTTCGCGGACAGCAGCAACACGCCTGACAAGCCCATCGCCACCAAAATCGAAGTGGTCATGTCGGTGCCTCGCGCCGGGGTGACGGGTTCACACGCACGCTTCCAGCGTCAGGAACAGGTCGGGTTCCGTCTTGAACACCTCGGCGGCCTTGCGGAGGGTGCGGATGCGGTCGATGTGCCAGGGGTTCTCGAACTGGGAGGTCGCGTCGTCGTCGTAGGGGAAGTTCTCCAGCAGCTCGGTGCGGATCATCATGGCCCGGACTTTGCGGATGCGCTCCTCGCCGACCACCTCGCACGTCAGGAACAGCGAGTACTTCACCAGCGTGACCGGCAGCCCGGCGTCCAGCCGGATGTTGCCGACGACCATCTGCTCGGCCACGGCGTTCAGCACGAAGTTGAGGACGAACCAGCGGTCCGCCTTGTCGATGTACATCATCGGGTCGGCGACGGTGCAGGCGCGGGCGGCGTGCTGCACCTTCTCGACGGCGACGGGGTTCAGGAACAGCTCGTCGAGGCTCCGCTCCATGACGGTGCGGAGCTTCAGGTAGCCGTCGCGGAGGATGTTCAGCGACACGATGACGCGGTGCAGGAACTCCTTCGACTCCCACTCGCGGCGGGCCTTGTACCGGCCGTAGTAGCGGCCGAACACGAACGCCAGCGCCGCCGTCACCGCCGACGCCAGCACGGTGACGATGATCCGCTTGGTGGAGTCGCTGATGATGGCATCGACATCATTCGCCCAGAGCGGGAACATGGGGGGAGTCCTTGGTTTTCTTCCAGGGGCTTCCGCCCCTGGTCGGTTTATTTCCGTCCCAGCAGCCGGCTGCCCAGGCCGACGCCGACCAGCGACCCGAGCATACCCATGAGCGTGGTCACGATGACGGGCAGGACGGCGAATTCCCCCGGCTTGCGGGGGAACAGCCACGGGGCGACCACGAACGCCCCGGTGGCGGCGAACAAAATGGCCCCCACCGCCATCGAGGCGAGGAGGGCCGGCGGCAGCTTCTTGGCGGGCGGGCGGCTCATGGCTCACTTCGTCGAGACCAGTTCGATCTCGAACACGAGAGTGCTGTTCGGCGGGATGCCGTCCTTGTCCTGGTCGCCGTAGGCCAGCTCCGGCGGGATGACGAACCGGCGGACGCCGCCCGGCTTCATCCCCGGCATGCCCACCTGCCAGCCCTTGATGAGGCCGCCCAGCTTCGACGTGAACGGCTTGTCGCTCTCCTTGCTGCTCTGCACCATCTTGCCGCCGGTCAGCCAGAGGGTGTAGTGGGCGGTGACGGTGCCGCCTTCCTTCACCGCGTCGCCCTTGCCTTCCGTCACGTCCCACACCTTCATGCCGTTGTCCTGCTTCTTCCACTCCTTGGCGTCGAGGGCCGGGAACTTGGGCACGTCGGCGGCCGGGGCCACGGCGACGAGGGCGGCCACCGCGACGGCGGCCAACAGCGGACGGAACATGGGGAACTCCGGGGTAGGGTTTTGTTCTGAAGGCGAACCCGGCCCGCAAGGGCCGTGGGT
>JAYUFU010000515.1:0-26832 GCA_043738505.1 Fimbriiglobus sp.
GAAAGAAATCATTCTTGTTCTGATCCTCTTCATCCCTGGCTTCATCCGTGTCATCCGTGTTCCTCGGAATGGATTCTCTCCCGCCTATCACCCCAGCAACTCCTTCACCGGCTGGCGGTCGTCGAGGACGTACATCGGGCGGCCGGCCCCGTTGTTGAACGTCTGGCTCGGGTCGATGCCGATGGCCCCGTACAGCGTGCTCATCAGTTGCGGGACGGTGATCGGGTTGTCCTTCGGCCGCTCGCCCTTGGCGGTGCTGGCCCCGACCATCTGCCCCATCTTCAGCCCGCCGCCGGCCACCATCGCGCTCATGACCGGCGACCAGTGGTCTCGCCCGGCGTTCATGTTCACCTTCGGGGTGCGGCCGAACTCGCCCCACATGACCGTCACCACGTCGTCCGCCATGCCCCGGTCGTGCAGGTCCTGGACGAGGTTGGCGATGGCCCGGTCGAGCGGCGGCAGTTGCTTCTTCAGGCTGGCGAAGTTCTGGCCGTGCGTGTCCCACCCGCCGTAGCTGAGCGTCACGAAGCCGACGCCGGCCTCGACCAGCCGGCGGGCCGTCAGGAACTGCTCGACGCCCTTGTACCGCTCCAGCGTCTTGGCGTCTTCCTTCTTCAGGTCGAGCGCCGTCCGCACCACCCCGCCGGACACCATCTCGATGGCCTTCTCGGTGTAGCTGTCCATGCCGACCATCGTGCCGGTGCCGTCGATGTCGCGGCGGATGTCGTCGAACGAGGTGAGCAAGTTCTTGCGGTCGTCCAGACGCTCGGCGGTCACGCCCTGGGCCAGCTTCAGGTTGGCGTTGCCCGGCCCGCTCGGGGTGAACGGCCGGTGCGACACACCCAGGAAGCCCGGCTCGGTGCCCCGGCTCATGCCGCGCAGCGACACGAACGGCGGCACGGCCCCGCTCTCGCCGCCGCGCACCTTCGACACCACCGCGCCGAAGCTGGGGTGCGAGGCGGTCACGTTCGCGCGATCCGAGTACCCGGTCATCACCAGGCCGTCGGAGTGTTCGTCCACCGACACCAGCGACCGCACCGCCGCCAGCTTGTCCCACATCTTGGCCTGCATCGGCATGTGTTCGCAGATCCGCACGCCCGGCACGTTCGTGTCGATGGCCTTGAAGTCGCCGCGGAACTCGACCGGCGCGTCCGGCTTCACGTCGTACATGTCCATGTGGCTGGGGCCGCCGGGCAGGTAGATGAAGATGGCCGACTTCATCGCCTTCGACCGGCCGTCCGGCGTCTGCTTCTTGTTGGCGGCCTGAACGCGGAGGGCGTCGGCCAGCGTGAGGCCGGCCCCGAACGCGCCGATCTGGAGGAAGTTGCGGCGAGACAGGCCGTCGCAGAACCGCTGGGAGGAGCCGAAGACGGGGAGCATGGCGGGAGACCTCGGGCGCGGGAAAGTGGGTGGTGGCGGGAACCGGCGGCAGGCACGTCGCGGGTTACAACAACTTTTGCACGAGCGAGGGGCGGAAGTCAACGGAAAAATGAAGAAGTCGAGAGAACGTCCCCGGCAGCCGACCGGGTGAGGTTCCGGTGGTGTCTCAGTTTGTCGGCGTTCGCTCCGCGAACGGACATCACCACCGGATCGCCGTTCGGTTACACTTCCCGTCACCGACTTCCCCGCCGAGGGCTTCCACCGTGTTCCTACTCCTCTTCCTGCCGCTGCTGCCGCTCGCCGATCCGCCCAAGCCGGTGGACCCGCCCGCCGATGTCGCCGTCCTCAAGCACCTCCGCGCGCAGGTCGCCGAGATCGAGAAGCACGTCCTGGACGACGCGAAGACCAAGGCCGAGTGGGAGGCGAAGCGGCCGAAGCTGACGGGGCAACTGTTCGACATGCTCGGCCTCGCCCCGCTGCCGGAGAAGACGGACCTGCACGCGACCGTCACCGGCACGCTGGACATCGGCGACGTGAGCGTCGAGAAGCTGCACTTCCAGAGCCGGCCGGGGCTGTACGTCACGGCGAACCTGTACCGCCCGCGCCTGGTGCCGAAGGGCAAGAAGTTCCCGACGATCCTGTACCAGTGCGGGCACAGCAACCAGGGCCGCGACGGGAACAAGACGCACTACCAGCGGCACGGCCTGTGGTTCGCCAGCAACGGCTACGTCTGCCTGATGGTGGACACGCTGCAACTCGGCGAAATCGCGGGCAAACACCACGGCACGCACAACCTGAACCGCTTCTGGTGGCACAGCCGCGGCTACACGCCGGCGGGCGTCGAGTGCTGGAACTCGATCCGCGCGATTGATTACCTCGTGTCGCGGCCGGACGTGGACGGGTCTCGCATCGGCGCGACGGGCCGCAGCGGCGGCGGGGCGGGCACGGTGTGGATCGCCGCCACCGACGACCGCGTGAAGGTGGCGATTCCGGTGAGTGGCATCAGCGACCTGTCGGACTACGTCGGCGAGAAGGTCATCAACGGGCACTGCGACTGCATGTTCGGCTACAACCCGTACCGCTGGGAGTGGACGACGCACCTGGCGCTGTTCGCGCCGAAGCCGATGATGTTCGCCAACAGCGACGCCGACCCGATCTTCCCGATGGCCGGCAACCGGCGGATCGCCGACCGGATGCGGAAGTGCTACGAGATGCTGGGGAAGCCGGACCTGTTCGAGGAGTTCGTCACGCCGGGCAAACACGAGGACGGGCCGGAGCTGCGGAAGGCGAGCTTCCGGTTCTTCAACGCGCACCTGAAGGGCGACCCGAAGGCGAAGGTCGAGGACACCGAGTTCGCCGCGATTCCGGGCAAGGACTTGCGGGTGTTCCCGACCGACGCCGACCTGCCGAAGGACAGCATCAACGACAAGATCGACCAGACCTTCGTGCCCGTCGCGGACGTGAAGCTGCCGGCGAAGGCCGAGGACTTCCCCGCGTGGAAGGTGGCGTTGGTGAAGCAACTCCGCGATCGCGTGTTCGCGGACTTCCCAAAGGAGATCCCGCCGGCGAAGGTGGTCATTGAAGAGTTGGCCGTTTCATCCGTGACTGCCGATGACGGGTTCAAGTCCACGGCCATCCTGGTCTTGATCAAGCCGAAGCGTCTGGACGAAGAGATTCCGGAGACGCCGCAATTGGTCGTGGTGCTGAACGACCAAGAGGGAGCGGTCGCGGAAGCGAGACGGCATGCCGGCAAGTGGGATCTGAACGGCATTTCTCTCCATCCGCGCGGGACGGATGGATCCCGTTGGACGCGGAAGAACCCGCCGAACACGGTCGAGCGGTCGTTCGTGCTGCTCGGCACCACCGCCGACGCCGGCCGGGTGCGGGACGTGGCCGGGTACTTGGTGTCAATTCCGAAGGGGACGAAGGTGAAGCTGTGTGGCAGCGGTAACGCGGGCGTCATCGCGGCGTATGCCGCGCTGCTCGTGCCGGACAAGGTGGCCGAGGTGGTGATTCACGACCCGCCCGTTTCGCACGACGACGGCCCGCACTTCCTGAACGTCCGCCGGGTGCTGGACATCCCGGACGCACTCGGGTTGCTCGCCCCGAACACGAAGGTGACGATCACGGGGAAGGTGTCGAAGGCGTTCGACAAGACGGCGCGAATCTTTGAACTGGCCGGCGCGAAGGGGAAGTTGAAGCGGGAGTGAGACCTCGAAGAACTCCCGCCGCCGGCAACCCGTGGCCGGCGGGCGGGATCACCGTCATTAGTACCGCCGTTGGCCACCACCGCCGCCGCCACCGCCCCCACCGCCGTAGCCGCCACCGCCGCCGCCGCCGGAGCGGCCGCCGCCACCGCCGCCGCCGCCGAACGACGGCCGGCTGTCGCGGGGCTTCGCCTCGTTCACCGTCAAGGTGCGACCCTGGAAGTCCACCCCGTTGGTGGCGTCGATGGCCGCCTCCGCCCCGTCCGTCATCTCGACGAACGCGAAGCCGCGGCTGCGGCCGGTGTCCCGGTCCATCACCACGCTGGCGCTGGTCACCGCCCCGTACTGGCCGAACAGGTCCCGCAGGTCCTCGTCGGTGGTGCCGAAGGCCAAGTTGCCGACGTACAGTTTCTTGCTCACGAATCACCTCGTGCGGCCGAGTCGGCCGCGGGGGGAACCTCGACGGGCCGCGGCGGAGGGCCGACGGCGGACGACGAACGCGGCACGGGGAACGGCCCCGTGCCAGGCGACAACACCGATCGAGCGATCCGGGGGCGGCGGGAGAAGGGCATTCTCTGCGACGGCACCGAGACGGGTCCGGTGGGAGTTGACGGCGATTCGTCGTCACGGACGGGGTTTCCCGGTGCGTCCGTGTGGATGAGGGTATCCGGCCGGCCGCTCCGGTCCAGCCTGATCCGCGCGGAATCGGCCGCCGGCGTCAGTCGCCGAGCGGCGGCCACTCGTTTTTCATCCCCTCCGCCTCGATGACTTTCACCGTCGCCGCATCGACCTGATGGGCGGCGGCGGCCTTCTCGCGGGAGGCGGCCACGCTCAGGCCGCTGTCCTGGGCGGCCACCAAGGCGGCGAAAATCTCGCGGCGGCGGTCTTCGGGAATCGATTCGGTCATGGCTCTCCTCGCGGAAGGGTGTCGTCGCGGCCTGCGGCCGGGCACGCCCATGCAGTGTAGCGGTTGGAACCGGAACGGCGCACCCTTTTCGGGTGCCGACGCCCCCCGGCTTCACCCGCCCCACCGCCTTTCGCGCGAAATGCCGGATCGCCGGCCGGAGCGGCCCGATCGTCAGCCGACCCCGACCGTCTCGCCGTCGCCGTCGCCGAACGCGGCATGTCGGACGCGGAGTGCCTGCTTCCGCTCGGCAGCCGGCGAACGACGGACGACCCGGATTCCGGCGGTGACAGCCCGTTGCCTCTTCGCACCGAATCGGGTAAAATCACCCACGAATTCACCGCGACTGTCGGCCGCCGTCTCCCTTCCCTGGGGTCGTTCATGACCATCGTCGTCCACTGCCCGAAGTGCCAGGCCAAGCTGCGCGGGCCGGAAGGGCTGGCCGGCAGGATGGTGCGGTGCAAGGGGTGCCAGGAGAAGTTCCGCGTGCCCGGCGGCGAACCCGCCGCCAGCCTGTCCGACTCGCAGCACCTCAGCGTCATCGAGTCGTCCGTGGCGATCCCGGCCGCCACCGTCCCGCCCGCTCCCAAAGCCGTGTTCGTCCCCGCGCCGGTCGCGCCGCTCGGCACGCCGGAGAACCCGCTCCCGCTCGACGACTTGCTCCTGGAGGAACCGCCGAAGCCGGCCATCCCGCTGCCGACCATCGACCCGCTCGACGCCGCGAACTTGCTGGACGAGCCGAAGGCGACTTCGCCGGCCGACCCGTTCTCGTTCGAGGAGCCGTTGCCGGAGGCGGTGAAGAAGAAGACGCGGCGGGACGACGACGAGGACCGGCCGCGCAAGCGGCGGCGGGAGCGGGAGGACGACGACGAACCGTCGGCGAAGAAGGGCTACCAGAAGAAGGCCGGCGCGCCCTGGGGCATCATCCTCGTGGTCGGGGTGGCGCTCCTCGCCATCGGCGGCGGGGTGACGGCCCTCGTGCTGAGCGGCAGCAAGAAGGAGGAGGCCAAGACCAAAGTCGAGCCGCCCGCCCCGGTCGAACCGAAGCCGTCGAAGGGCAAGACCAAGGGCAAGGACGCGAACCCGGACGACGGCACGCCGAAGCCCCCGGACGGGCCGAAACCCCCGGTCCCGCCGAAGAAGGAGCCGCCGCCGAAGAAGGAGCCGCCCGCGCCCGTGGCGGCGAAGCTGCCCGCCCCGCCGACCGGCGACCTGGCCGTGGTCGGCAAGGTGACGCACCGCGCGGCGGTGGACGTGCCGGCCGACGCGGTGCGGGCCGTCCGCGCGGCCGGGATGTCCTTGACGGTGGCGTTCAACTCGCAGCCCGGCTTCCAGGGGGCCGGGGTGAAGGACACGATTCGCCAGTACAGCATCGCCACCGGCGCGAAGGGCCGCCAGTTCGAGTTCGACTCCGGCACCCTCGGCTGGCCCCGCGCGTTCGCCGTCGGCTCGGCCGACGGGCTGGCGGCGGTGGAGTGCGGCGCGGCCGGCAAGGTGAGCGTCTTCGACTTCGAGACGGGCGGCACGTTGCTCGACAGGCACGACGTGTTCGCCGACACCCCCGGCCGCGTCGGGCCGATCGCCGCGCTCGCGGTCGGGGCCAACCGCAAGCTGTTCGTCGTCGATCAGGCGGGGACGGTGGACGTGTGGGATCTGGGCACCCGCACGCGGGCGGTCGCCGGCACGCCGCCGAAGCGGTCGCCGACGGCGACCGGCAAACCGGCCGCGAAAGCGTGCGCCGTCAGCGGCGGGGCCGCGCTGGCGGTGGCGCTCGACGGCAAGGTGTGGGCCGTCAACGCCGACGGCGCGACCCTCGGCAAGGCGGTGACGCTGCCCGACCCGGCCGCCGTCGTCCTCGCCATCGGGAGCGGGTCCGGCCTGGACCGCACGGCCGTGGCCTACCAACTCCCCGGCGGCAAGTTCGGCGTGGCGGCCGTCCACCCGACGGGTGGGAACGTGGAGTATCACGCGGTGCTGCCCGAAGGGGCCGGGCCGCCCGTCGAGGTAAGCTGGCCGGCCGACACGCTGCTGGCCGTCACCACCACCGGCGGCGACGCCGGGTTCATCGTGGACATCGAGGAGCGGGCGGTGACGGCGTACCTGAAAGCCACGGCGGGCAAGACCCTTCTGTTCCCGACCGGCGGCGAATTCTGGTGGCTGGCGGCCGACGCTACGGACGCCAAGAAGTCCGCGATGCAGTCGGTGGAGATGCCGTTCGACGGCTACTTCGACGTGTCCAAGAAGGCGCGCGCCGACCGCGCCCCGGCGTTCCTCGTCCCCCGCCCCGACGGTCTGGCGAAGTGACGCGACAGGCGGCGACACTCACCGCTTCTTGGCCTGCCGGCGGGCGGTTAAGTCCTCGACGTTCGCCAGGCAGAACGGGCAGTCCACGGTCTTCAGGTGGAACTCGATGTAGGCCAGCCGCTCCGGGGCGAGGGCCTGGATGACGTACCCGCCGAGTTCGTCGCGGGTCGGGCAGGTGACGTGTTCCCGCCGCCAGATCGCGCCGACCGTGTGTTCGCCGCGGTCCTCTTCCGCCCGCACTTCTTCGAGCAGTTGCTGGAGCGCCGGGTCGGTGCGCAGCGCCCGCTCGACCGCCGCCAGCTCCGTCTGCGGGAGGACATCGTGGAGGTAGTCGCGGAGGGTCGGCTTGGTGACGGTGGACCGGCTCATGGCGGCACGTCGGGGCGGTAGGCGCGGGCGGATTCCCGTCAGTGTAGCGGTTTTTCCCGCCGATTCCGTTCGGCAACGCCGTCGATCCGTTCGGACGTGGTATCGGGAAACCGGACGCGGTTCGCCCGCGCCCGGCGGGTCGCCGCGAGATTGCCGCGAGATTCCGGTTGTGGCGACTCGCGCCGGCGGGTACTTTTCCCTCTGTCGGCGAAAGTGCCCATCTTCCCGCCGGCTCCCGAGGGTTCGAGATCATGACTCGCTTCCACCGACTGGCACTCGTCGTCTTCGCGGCATTCGGGTCCACGGCCGCCGCCCGCGCCGACCTGGTGGCCACGTTCAACGGCACCATCCCGTCGCAGGACGTGGCCATGCAGGCGTTCGCCCAGGTGTTCGCGGCGAACCCCGTCGGGCCGTTCCGCTTCACCGTGACGCCGGCCAGCGGCGACCCGACGTTCGCCCCGAACAGCGCGATTCGCGCCTTCTGCGCCGACCTGTTCCAGGACGTGTCGCCGGGTCAAACGTACACCTACACCGTCGGCGGCATCGGCGACCTGCCGAGCGTCGGCGGGGACGCGACGAAGCAGGCGCTCGTGCGTCGGCTGTTCAACCGCCACTACGAGACGGCCACCGACGCCGACCGGGGCGGGGCGTTCCAACTGGCCCTGTGGGAGCTGCTGTACGACGGCCCCGGCAACCTGAACCTGGGGACCGGGAACGTGACGGTCTCGACTCCGGACTCTGTGCCGGCGGTCGGCATCGCCAAGGCGTGGCTGGCGGCCCTGGAAACGGCCGACCCGACCGACGCGGACAAGTACCAACTCGTCGGCCTGTTCAGCGCCACGGCCCAGGATCAAATCACCGTCGTGCCGAGCGCCGTGCCTGCCCCGGCCGGCATGGTGCTGGGGCTGATCGCCGTCGCCGGCTTCGGCCTACGGCGGCTGCGGCGGAAGGCGGCGTGAAAGGGAGCAGGGACGGCGAACGGCGCGACGTGAGTCCGCCGGTTCTGAAAAGAAACCGGCGGACTCACGTCGCGCCGTTCGCCGTTCCCCCGGCCCGTTCATCACTTCTTGCTCGCCGCGAAGTTGGCCGCCACCACGTCCCAGTTGACCACCTTCCACCACTCCTCGACGTACTTCGGCCGCAGGTTGCGGTACTTCAGGTAGTAGGCGTGCTCCCACACGTCCAGGCCGAGGATCGGCGTCGCGCCGCCGTCCATCTGCGGGTTGTCCTGGTTCGGCGAACTGACCACCGCCAGCGGGGTCTCCTTGCCGGGGACCAGCCACGCCCACCCGCTGCCGAACCGCTTGGCGGCCGCCTCGCCGAACGCCTTCTTGAACGCATCCACCGTCTTGAAGGACGCCTCGATGGCCGTCAGCAGGTCGCCCTTCGGCTCGCCGCCCTTGCCGACCGGAGCCATGACGCCCCAGAAGAAGGTGTGGTTCCAGTGCCCGCCGCCGTTGTTCCGCACGGCGGCGCGGGCCGCTTCCGGCACGGCCTTCAGGTCGGCCAGGATCGCCTCGATCGGTTTGGCCAGCAGCGCCGGCGCGTCCTTGGTCAACGCGGCGTTCAGGTTGTTGACGTAAGCTTGGTGGTGCTTCGAGTGGTGGATGGTCATCGTCTCCTCGTCGATGACCGGCTCCAGCGCCTTGTACTCGTAGGGCAGCTTGGGCAGCGTGAAGCCGACGGCTTTCGGCTCCTGGGCGCGGGCGGTGGCGAACAGGGCCGGGACGGCGAGGGCGGCCCCGGCGGTGCGGAGGAGGTCGCGGCGGGTGAACACGGGGGGACTCCGGAGGGGGAAGCGGGCGAGGCGCGGCACGCCCCGCCGGGTCATGATAGGCCCGCCCCGGTCACGGGTTGTTGCCGGTGACGCTGCCGGTGATGCCCCCGCCCTGGAACGTCGTCACGGCGTTGTTCACGCGGATCGTCTGCGTCAGGTAGCGGGCGATGGCGTCGCCGGGCTTCTCCTGCATGACGATGATGTCGCCGGGCAGGATGGGGATCCGCTCCCGCCGGTCGCGGAAGGCGCGGGTCATGTCCACCCGGATGGGGATCTGCTGGCCGTTCCGCCCCTGCCGCAGCACCGTCACCAGGGCCGGCGACGGCGCGCCGAGGCCGCTGTTCACCGCCTGCGCGACGAAGGCGTTCTGCGTGAACCCGCCGTTGGCCAGCGGCGCGCCCGCCAGCGTGAGCGCCTGGAACACGTCCAGATCGTAGTCGCGGGGGAGCGAGAACTGGCGCGACCCGGCCACCCCGGCGACGTAGAACACCTCCGTGTCGCGGGCCTCGATGACCAGCACGTCGCCGTCCTTCAGAATCACGTCCTCCTCGCGGATCGCCAGCGGCTGGGCCGGGTCCACCCGCAGCGGGATGCGGACCACGCCGCCGGTCGGGTCGGCCGCGTCCCGCTTGGCCCGGAGGATGGTCACCTCGCTCCGGGCGTCCAGGCCGGGCGGCCCGCCGGTGGCGTTGAGCGCCCGCAGCACGTCGTTCTCGCCGGCCAGCAGCCGGATGGTGAACCCGTTGCCCCGCCGGTTCGTGCCTTGCACCGCCCCGCCCACGAGCTGCGTCGGCACCGGCTGCACGTCCTCCCGCACGACCGTGATCGAGTACGTCCGCTTCTGCATCAGCTGCACCGACACCCGCGCCGCCGGCTTGAGCAGTTCCGGCCCGCCGAGTCTGCCGCTCGCCGTGTCCTTGATGAGCTGCTCGACCTGCCCGACGCTCTTGCCCCGCACGTTCAGCGGCGGCAGGCGGGGGATGGAGATGGTGCCGTCGTCGTTCACCGGCACCGGGAACCCCGTCGCGGCGATCGGGCTGGTCGCGTCGGGCAACCGCACCGGCAGCGGGGTGTTGGCCGGGGCGATCAGCTCCTCCGCCACCACCGCCAGCACGTCCCCCTTGTCCAGCAGGTACGGGTCCGGCTCGCGCTGCTTCAGCACGGTCAGGTCGATCTGCTTCAAGTCCGCCCGCGACTTGCCGAACACCTCGGTCGGCAGGCGGCGCACGGGGATGCCGTCGGCCACGGGGTTCGAGAGCGCCGCGCATCCGCCCTGCACGCCGGCCACGGCCATCATTCCGACCGTCAGCCAGACCCGCGAGCGGAGCATCGGAAAGCACCTCGGCGTGAACGGACTTTTCCCAGGGTCGCGCAGCGCACCCTGGGGCCAGACATTTTTGCTGTCACTCGCGGTCGAGGCGGCGGCGGCCGGGTGCTGGCTCCTCCGGCGGGGCCGACTTCCGCCAGACCACGGGCCACTCCGGGGGCGCGCGGGTCTCCGCCGCCACCGGGGTCACGGTCGGCCGCGCGCCGGCGTCCGACTTGGGCGGGTCGGGAATCTTCGGCTTGAGCGGGTCGGGGGCGTTTTCCCTGCCCGGAATCGGCGGCAGTGGGATCGGCTCGGCCAGCGGGCGATCCGGGATCGGCAGGCCGGTCGTCGAGTCCAGCCGCCGCGACGCGGGCAGTTGCTCGCCGGCCCGGAGCGGCGCGGCCGAGAGAGGGATTTGTGTCCCCGGCAGCCGGGCGGGTGTCGGGGCGTCGGACACCAGAACCGGGACGGTCAGGAACTGGCGGCGACCGCTGGCGGCCGCCGCATCGAGGCCGACCTTGAACCCGGCGAAGTAGTCGTGGATGCGAGCGTGACCTTCCGGGGTGAGCGAGTCGCGGCGGCGGTAGCGGAGCGGCGGCACCGCCGGCGGACAGCCGTTCCCGCCGTATTCCAGGTGGTCGGCGTACCCGTCCTGGAAGCCGTCGGCGAAATCGGCCGAGAAGGCCCCGCCGGACTGCTGGCAGTGGGTCGCCCAGGCGGCCCGCGCCTCGGCCCGGAGCTGGTGGGACAGCTTCCGCTCGTCCCACTGCTCGGCGGACTCGTTGGCCAAGTTGTGGACCACGTTCCGGGCCAGTTGGCACCCGGTCGGCGTCAGGAACCCGGCCGCCATCAGTAGGGTTCCCCAGCGCATGACGCCTCCGGATGTCGGGCGAGACTCCGCTCCCACGAGAAGGAGTATCGGCCGGGAAGCTGGGGCGGGTTTACGGATTGCCCGGAACGTTCCGGCTCTGACGATAGGAGTCCGCTCTTCCGACGGGGTAATTTGAAGGATCGGAGAAGAATGGGTTTTCGCGGTAGCTTCATACCATCGCCGGTGTCTAATTGTGAAGGGTGCGCTTGCCCTTGCGGTGCGGGCCGACAGCCGTTCCCGGTGCGCCGGCCCGCGCCCGGACATTTTCGCCCCCAACCTCTCCCGCCATGCCTCCCGACCGCCGCGCGGACGACGGTTTCGTTTCCCGTATCCCCCCACTCCTTCCCGCTATTCCCCAGAGTTTCACCATGCCGACGCCGCCGCGCCACCCCCGCCTCTCCCCCGCCCTGTTCCAACTCGAAGCCCGCGACGTGCCCGCGCTGTTCTATGTGGACCCGCTGTTCGCCGGGAAAGCGGCCGGGACGGTGGTGACGTTCAACGCCGACGGCCCCGGCGCGGTGGCCGGCCGCACCGTCGATACCGACGCCTTCGCCACCCTGGGCGCGGCCCTGACCAAAGCGGCCGCGAACTTCGAGGCCGACACCATCTACCTGGCGCGGTCGCGGGACGCAGGCGGGCTGCCGACCGTCACCCCGCTGAACAACAGCGGCGGCCCGCTCGTCATCAACGACATCATCACCCTGGTCGGGTCCGGCCGCGGGGCCACGGTTCTCGCCCCGACGAGCGACACCGCCACCACCGGCACCGGCGTGTTCGAGGTGGCGGCGGGCAAGTCGCTGGCCGTCCGCGACCTGACTCTCGACGGCGGCGGCCACCAGGTGGGCATCGGGTTCCGCTTCAACAACGTCGGCGTGTCGGCCGACCTGACGCGGGTGGAGGTGACGGGCATCGTCTTCGGGCCGGTGGACGGCACGGCCGTGGCCGCCGGCGGCAAGTCCAAACTGAACGTGACCGACAGCCAACTGAGCGGGTACGGGCGGATCGGCCTCTCCTACGCCGACGCCACCGGCACGGTCAGCGGCACGACGATCACCGGTCGGGGGGCCGGCACCACCTTCGTGAACTACGGCCTCCAGCTCGCCGGCCCGGCCGCCGTCGTCGTCACCGGCAACACGATCACCGGCAACACGGCGACCACCGCCGCCGGCGAACTGTCCGCCGGGGTGAACATGTTCGAGTTCGGCGGGGCGGCCCCGACCGCCACCCTGACCAAGAACACCATCACCGGCAACACCTTCGGCGTCCACGTCGGCGGCACGTTTGGCACCGACCGCAGTCAGGCGTCGATCCGGTCGAACAACCTGAACGGCAACTTCCTCGCCATCCAGGCCGACAACGTCGTCACCGTGGACGCGGTGAACAACTGGTACGGCGACGCCAGCGGGCCGTTCGTGACCGGGGCCAACCCGACCGGCACGGGGTCGGAAGTGACCGACCAGGTGGCCTTCGCCCCGTGGCTGACCGCCCCGTTCGTGAATACCGTCACCGTCACACAGACGGTCACGCAGACCGTCACCGTCATCCAGGTCGTCACCGTCACGGCCCCGCCGGCAGCGGCCGTCACCCCGCCGCCGTCCGGCCTGGCCGTGGGCGGCTCCGGTCAACTGACCGGACTGAACGGCACCCTCGCCGCGGTGCTGGCGGCGCGCCCCTTCGGCCTGGGTTACGGCGGCGAAGTGCGGGTGGCGCGGGCGGACGTGACCGGCGACGGCGTCGCCGACTACATCACCGCCGCCGGGCCGGGCGGCGGCCCCCGCGTGCTGGTGTTCGACGGCGCGACCGGGGCCATCGTCCGCGACTTCTACGCCTACCCGACGCAGTTCGTCGGCGGCGTGTTCGTGGCCGGCGGGGACATCGACGGGGACGGGTTCGCCGACATCGTGACCGGGGCCGGCGGCGGCGGCGGCACCAACGTCCGCGCCTACAGCGGCAAGACCGGCGGCCTGATCCAGTCGTTCTTCGTGTACGCCCCGCAGTACATCGGCGGGGTCACGGTGGCCGCCGGCGACGTGAACGGGGACGGGCGGGTGGACATCGTCACCGGCACCACCGTCGGCGGCGGGCCGAACGTCCGCGTGTTCGACGGCCGCACCGCGCAACTGTTCCGCAGCTTCTTCGCCTACGACCCGCAGTTCACCGGCGGGGTGTACGTGGCGGCCGGCGACGTGGACGGCAACGGGTTCGCCGAGGTCGTCACCGGCACCGGCCCCGGCGGCGGGCCGAACGTCCGCGTGTTCGACGGCCAGACGAACGCCCTGCGGAACAGCTTCGTCGTCGGCGACCCGACCTTCACCGGCGGCGTCCGCGTCGGCGCGCAGGACCTGGACAGCGACGGCCGGGCCGACCTGCTGTTCGGCCTGGGCGGCGGCGGCGACAACCGCGCGCGGGTGACTTACGCGGTCAACCTGGCGCGGGGCAACTTCAACCCGACCGCCTTCACCGCCCCGCTGTTCGGCACCGCCGACGGCCTGTTCGTCGGGTGAGGTTGGTGTGATCGGGCGGGCTAACAAAACACCGCTGCACCCACCCGATGTCGGCTCTCAGGGTGTCGCGGCCGCCGCCGTTTCACCCCCCAGTAGCCGCGCCATCTTCTCCAGCAGGCGGGGCAAGTCCACCGGCTTGCTCTCGTACTCGTTCGCGCCGGCGGCCAGCGCCAGCTCGCGGTCCTCGGCCATGGCGTGCGCCGTCAGCATGATGATCGGGATGGCTTTCGTCGCCTCGTCCGCCTTCAGCCGGCGGCTCGCCTCCAGCCCGTCCACCTGCGGCATCTTCACGTCCATCAGGATGATCTGCGGCCGCTCGGCGACGGCCTTGGCGATGCCCTCCTCGGCGGACGTGGCCGAGATGACGGCGAACCCGCGGCGGGTCAGCCGGCGGCCGAGCAGCTCGATGTTGTCCGGTTCGTCGTCCACGATCAGCACGGTCGGCATGGGCCGGTCCTCGGCGGCGGGCGGAGAGTGCTACAATACCGGCTACCTCTTCACGGGAGTGCCCGGCATGGCGACGCAAGTCTGGATCAACGGCAAATTCTACGACAAACCCGACGCCAAGATCAGCGTGTACGACCACGGCCTGCTGTACGGCGACGGCATCTTCGAGGGCATCCGCGTGTACGGCGGCAAGGTGTTCCGGCACGCCCAGCACATCGAGCGGCTGTACGAGTCGGCCCAGGCCATCGCCCTGACCATCCCGCTGACGCCGGCCGAGATGACCAAGGCCGTCGAGGACACCGTCGCCAAGAACGCCAAGGTGGACGGGTACATCCGGCTCATCGTCACGCGCGGCGCGGGCAGCCTCGGCCTGGACCCCCGCAAGTGCGAGCCGGTCGTCATCGTCATCGTGGACGACATCAGCCTGTACCCGAAGGAGCTGTACGAGAACGGCCTGGAGATCATCACCAGCAGCTACACCCGGCCGCACAGCAACGCCCTCAGCCCGCGCGTCAAGTCGTTGAACTACCTGAACAACATCCTCGCCAAGATCGAGGCCATCCGCGCCGGCTGCCTGGAGGCGATCATGCTGAACCAGGCCGGCGAGGTGGCCGAATGCACCGGCGACAACATCTTCGTGCTGAAGCACGGCGTGCTGAAGACGCCGCCGCCGGAGGCCGGCATCCTGCAAGGCATCACCCGCGACTTCGTGCTGGAACTGGCCGCGAAGATCGGCATCCCGGCGAAAGAATGCACCCTGACCCGGCATGACGTGTACACGGCCGACGAGGTGTTCCTGACCGGCACGGCGGCGGAGGTCATCGCCGTGACGAAGGTGGACGGCCGCGTCATCGGCGAGGGCAAGCAGGGGCCTTTGACGAGGAAACTGCGCGACGCCTTCACCGCCGCCGTCCGGGGGTGAAGGTCTTGTTAGCACAGCCACTGGATGCCAGTCGTAGCGGTCACTTCGATACGGGGGCGCGGCGTGCCGGCGACGAGGCGGAACGTCAGCGGCAGCACGCCGCTCGGCACCGCGACTCCGTTCGCCAAATTCGACCGCCCGGCGGAGACCAGCGTCCCGCCGGACAGTTGGAACAGTTCCACCGCCCACGGGTCGCGCTCGACGATCAGCACCTCGCGGGTGTTCACCGCGGCGTAGAAGTCGAACTTCGCGTGGGGGTCTTCGCCGTCCGAGATGATCTCGACGAGGAAGTCCGGCCCGCCCTCCCAGTGCGTGCCGTGGTCGATCGCCGGGTTGGTGTCGAGGTAGACGGCCACATCGGGTCCGCGGTAGTTCTTCGTCCACCCCGCGCGGAGGTCGGAGATGTTCACGCCGGCCGTGGTCGCGCCGAGGCGCGGGTCATCGACGACGGCGCAGAACGGAAAGAGGAGTCGGGTCTGGAGTTCCTGGTGTTCGTTGTTGGGCATCGGGGGCATGACATCCACGCCGTCCCAGGTTTCGGTGAACCGCTCGTACCGGTCATGGAACTCCCGCTGCATGGCGGGGTCGAGAACGAGTAGCGGCATCGGGTGGCCTCCGGAAACGCTCGCCGACATTTCGGCCGGCGGGCTTGGGAATTCGACACACACGAGATCCGATTGACGTGCTCTGCTCGCTCCGCGAGCGGTCTTCGTCTTTCCACGGACCCGCTCGCGGAGCGAGATCCGATTGACGTGCTCTGCTCGCTCCGCGAGCGGTCTTCGTCTTTCCACGGACCCGCTCGCGGAGCGAGCAGAACACATCAATCGAACTCGGCTTCACTTCGCCGGCAGCTCCGTCAGGCCGCTGAGGAACTCGACCACGTCCCGCAGCTCCCGCTTGCTCAGCTTCTTGATGAGGTCTTCGGGCATCGCCGACTTGTCCGGCTTCGCCGCGTCCACGTCCGCCACCGGGATCACCAGCGTCTTGTTCTCCGCCGTCACGACGGTGTAGTTCGTCGCGTCCTTGCCCTTCAGCACGCCGGAGATGCTGCGGCCGTCGAGCAGCACCAGGATGACGCTCTCGTACCCCTTGGCGATCTGCTTGTTCGGGTGCGTGATCGACTCCAGCAGGTAGTCGCGGGTCTTGTCCTTGGCGATGCCGTTCATCGGCGGGCCGACCTCGCCGCCCTGCCCGTCCAGCTTGTGGCACCGCTGGCAGTACACGGCCGAGTTGTTCAGCACGATGTCGCGGCCCTTCGCCGCGTCGCCGCCGAGCAGCGACTCGCGGTAACGGCTGAGGTGGTCTTTCGCTTCTCCGGCGCGGGCGGCGGTGTCGATGGCCTTCAGCTTCGCCCGCAGGTCGGCGTGCAGCTTCAGCTTGTCCTTCTCGGCGCGGGCCTTCGTCGCTTCCAGCACGTCCAGCTTCAACTCGCCGGGTACGCCGTCGGCGAGGTACTTGTCGCACCACGCGGCCAGCGCCTCGTCGGCGGGTTTCGATTCCGGCAGCTTGCCGAGCGCGTCGAAGGCCAACTGCTTCACGAAGCCTTTCACGTCCGCGTTGTCCAGTAGGGCCGTCAACTGCTTGTCGGCGTCGGGCGCGAGCTTCGCCTTCACCACGCGGGCCGCGCCGCGGACCTTCGGGTCGTAGGAGACGGTGGCGACCTCCATCGCGTCGGCCAGCTCCTTCGGCTTCTTCAGATCGACGAGAGCGTTCAGCGCGTCCAGGCGGGTCTGGGCGTTCCCGGCCTCGTCCTTCACGAGGGTGGCCAGCAGCGGGGCCACGTCGGTGATGCCGAGCTTGGTGGAGCAGGCGACGGCCTCCTTCCGCACGGCGTCCGGGTCGCTGAACACGCCAGCGAGGACCGGCTTCAGGGCGTCGGCGGCGACGGCCTTGTCGCGGGCCGGCACGTCCTGGCGGAGGCCGGTGATGCCGTCCCGCTTCGGCGGCGTGGCCCAGTTGCCCAGCAGCTTGAGGGCCGCCGTGCGGAGGTACGGCTGCTCGGTGGTGCGAGCGGCGAAGGTGGCCAGCGCCTTCGCATTGTCCGCACCGCCGACCTTGAAGTTCGCGCTCAGGGCGCGGAACAGCACGGCTTCGCTCACGCCAGACTTGTCGGCCAGCTTCGCCAGCGCGGGCATGGCCGGCATCAGGTTTTCGTCGTGGATGGCCCGCGCCGCTTCATCGACGATCTTCGGCTCGGCGTCGGCCAGGAACTGCTCGATCTTCTCGGACTGCAACCGCCGCAGCGCGAGGGCGACGCCCATCCGCACCGCCGGGGTGTCGTACTTGGCCTTCGCCTGTGTCCAGATGTCGGCGAGCGCGCCGCCATTGCCGTTCGACATGACCACAAGCGATTGCACGCACGCTTGGCGGACGTAAACGTCCTTGTCGGCGTTGGTTTTCAGCAGGTCGAAGACCGGCTGGAATGCCGAAAGCTCTTCATTCGGGAACCAATCCCTCACCTTGCGATCCACCTTGGCGAACGCCTGAACGGCGAACGATTGCACTCGCGTGTTCGGATCGGTCAGGCATTTGGCGAGAGGCTCATCAAATCCCCGCCGGAGTCTCGGCAGACGGCTTAGCGTCCGCAGGACTTGGGCACGCATCTCCGCGTCTGCCGCTTCAAGCAATCGGCCGAGCGATTGGAGGGGCGGATTCAAGTTGTTGTCCGGAACGTCTCGTTTGCTCGCAATCATCCCCAAGCCCCACACGGCGTGGTACTTTGCCAGTGGGTTTTTCGACTCCTTCGCCACCGCCTCGAAGGATTCCACGACCTCCTTGCTCTTCCGTCCCGCGAGTTCGTACTGCGCCTCGAAGCGCACCATCTGGTGCGGGTGTTCGAGCAGCTTGGCCAGTTCCGCGACGGTCTTCTTCTCGAACCCCTCGGCGAGCAGCTTCTTCGCCTCGCCGACGGCCGGGTTCTTCATCGCCTCCGGATCCTCGACGCGGAAGATGCGGCCCTTGCCGGGCGGGTTCCAGCCGCCCACCCAGTCGGACCAGTAGAACGCCCCGTCCGGCCCGAACTCGCAGTCGGTCGGCACCATGTTCTGCACGAACGGCTCCGGCTTGGCCACCTCGAACGCCGCCCCCTTCGGCTTCACGCCGACCGCCCAAATCTTGCTGCCCTGCGGGTTGCTGGTGAAGTCGCAGGCGAAGAAGTGGTCCTTGTACTTGTCGTTCAGGCCGATGCCGGGGTAGTGCGTGAGGCCCGACGGCCCGTTGCCGAAGTGGGCGAGCGGCGGGACGATGTACGCCGGCTGGTCGGGCGTTTGCAGGTGCCAAATCTTCTCGGTGTTCCACGGCCCGCGGTTGCCCTGCGGCACCGCCGGCGTGTGCATGAGGGTGTCGTACTGATACCCGCACCGCCAGCCGCTGTCGCCGCCCTCGACGATGTACACCCAGCGGGCGCTGTCCCCGCTGTCGCAGTTGTTGTCGTAGGTGAACAGGTTGCCGAAGTCGTCGAACGCCAGTTCCTGCGGGTTGCGCAACCCGGTATGCACGACCTCCATGTTCGCGCCGTCCGGGTCGCACCGCAGCACCGCGCCGCTGTCCGGGTTGTACAGCTTCTTGCCGTCCTTCGTCTTCACGTTGAACCCGCGGTCGCCGATGCTGAAGTACAGCTTGCCGTCCGGCCCCATGCGCAGGCCGTGCATGTCGTGACCGATGAACTGCGCCCGCACGCCGAACCCGGTGGCGAGCGACGTTTTCACGTCCGCCTTGCCTTCGCCCTTGGTGTCCGTCAGCAAGTACAAGTCCGGGATGTTGGTGTAATACACACTGCCCTTGCGCGCCAGCACGCCCGCGCCGAGGCCGTCCTTCAACTGGTTGAACCCGCCCGCGAAGACGGTGGACTTGTCCGCCGCGCCCTTGCCGGCGGAGTCCCACAGCATCCGCACCTGGTCGTCGTACTCGGCATACAGCTTGTCCTTCGCGCCGTACTTGTGCTTCTCGTACATCTTCAGCCGGTCTTCCACGCTCCGCGAGCCGATGTCCTCATCGACCCAGTACATGTGCCCGCGCGTGTCCGGCACGCCCTTGTCGAACCGGGTCGTCTCGGCGACGTAGCAGCGGCCCTTGCCGTCGAAGCAGAAGGACACCGGGTTGGCCATCTGCGGCTCGTGCGCCCAGACGGTCGCCTTCAGCCCGCCGGCGACGGTGGCGCGCTTGGCCGCGTCCCCGGCCTCCAGCGCGGCGGCCTTGGTCTTCTTGTCCGCGTCGGGCGGGACGGCGGGGAGCTGCGAGAGGGAGAGCGCGAACAGGCCGAACAGCAGTGCGGCCGAGGACCGACGAGGCATGGGAACACCGGGAGAGGGGCGGAGGGGAAGGCGGGGTGTCTGCTACTCAGGCTACCGCACTCGGCGCGACGGGGCAACGCCGGCCGCCGGCCGGCCGGCTATCATTCCCTCTCGGCTCTCCCCTCGCGCGGTCGGTCATGGCATTCCTCGGCATCGTCACCCCCGCGCCGCGCGGCTCCCGCACCGGCAACCGGGTGACGGCCCTCCGCTGGGCGGCGCTGCTGCGGTCCCTCGGCCACCGGGTCCGGGTGACGACGGGCTACGTCGGCGAACCGTTCGACGGGCTGATCGCCCTTCACGCGGTGAAGTCGGCCGGGTCCGTCGCGGCATTCAAGCGGGACCACCCGGCGCGGCCGGTGTTGGTGGCCCTCACCGGGACCGACGTGTTCCAAGACGGCAGCAGCGCGGATGTGCTGAACGAAACGCTCCGCCTCGCGGACATCATCATCGTGCTTCAGCACGACATGGCCCGCGCCGCGCCGACCCAGTTCCGGCCCAAAGTCCGCGTCATCTTCCAATCGTTCGCGCCGCCGGCCGACCTGCCCGCGCCGCGCGACGATGCGTTCGAGGTGTGCGTCCTCGGCCACCTGCGGGCGGTGAAAGACCCATTCCTGACGGCGAAGGCCGTGCGGAGTCTGCCGGCGGATTCGCGGATTCGCGTGCTTCACCTGGGCGGCGCGCTGTCGCCGGAGTTCGCGGACGAGGCCCGGCGCGAGGAAGTGAGCAACCCGCGCTACCGCTGGCTGGAGGAACTGCCCCGCCCTGCCGCCGTCCGCACGCTCGCCGGCTGCCGGTTGCTGGTGATGACATCACGCAGCGAAGGCGGGCCGAGTGCCGTCTCGGAGGCGGTGGGGTGCGGGGTGCCGGTGCTGAGTACGCCCACCAGCGGCGTCGTCGGGTTGCTGGGCGAAAACTATCCCGGCTACTTTCCGTTCGGCGACTGTGCCGCGCTGAAGACATTGCTGCTGAGATGCGAAACCGACGCCGAATTCCTGGCGGGTCTCGGCGCGGCGTGCGACGCGATCCGCCCGCTCCTGGCCCCGGCCGCCGAACGGCAGGCGTGGCAGGAAGTGCTGGCGGAGGTGGGTCTTCCGGTTGCTCACCGGAAAGGCGATGTGGACAAGTGAATATATGCGCTCCGTTTTTGGTTTTGTCAAATAAAATGGACGGAATTGCGGAAAAAGATGTCCGGCGCGGCTCCGGAAGCCGCCGCGAAGACAACCGGCTCCCTCTTCCCGGCGACTTCAGGAGCCGCGCCCGCCGCGATTTTGCTAGCCCTACTGCCCTTCCACTTACTGTACGTCTGTAGTAAAATTCCCTTTCGTCTTTCGCCCCCCTTCCGGAGCACCACGCCATGCCCGCGCAGTTCGAACTGGTGTCCGAGTACGCCCCGGCCGGGGACCAGCCGAAGGCCATCGCGCAGCTCCTGGCCGGGTTCGACGCCGGGCGGAAACTGCAAGTGCTGCTCGGCGCGACCGGCACGGGGAAGAGTCTGGCGTGGGACGAGCCGGTCCTCGTTCGGCGGGCCGGTCGGTCGGACACCGCGACCCTCCGCAAGATCGGCGAACTGGTGGACAGTTCGTTCGACCTGCACCCCGGCGAAACCGACGCCCACGGCACCGCCGTCACCGACACCGACGTTCCCCTAGAAGTCTGGTCGCTGAACCCGCACACCTGTGCGGGGGAGTGGAAGCGGGTGACGGCGGTGTCCCGGCACGCCGCCCCCAAGATGTACCGTGTCCGCACCGGCTGCGGCCGGGAAGTCGTGGCGACGGGGGATCACAACTTCTTCCACCTCCGCGACGGCCAGCTGCAATTGGGGCGGACGACTGACCTGGGGAGCCGCGATTTTCTGCCCCTGCCGACCGGCCTGCCCGTCCTGACCGACGGTCTCGCCTCGCTCGACCTGCTCGACGTGTGCGCGACCGACGAGCGGATCGGTGTGGCCAACCCGGACGCGCTGGCCGCGGTGATCGACCGCGCCGGGTGGGATTCCGTGCGGACGGTGCTGGCCCGTCACTACCCGGTGCCGTCGAACAAGCGGTGGGTGACGCTGAACGGGAGAGATCCGTTCATCCCCGTGTCGGTGTTCCGGGAGCTGCTCGCCGAGTGCGGGTTGGGAGACGGGGCGGACATCCCGATCACCCTTCGCGCCGCCGGCTGCCGGGCCGGCGTCACGGTCCCCCGCGTCCTGCCCGTCTCGGATGACTTACTGTCCGTGTTGGGGCTGATCCTGGCGGAAGGGCACGTCCGCCCGCAGTACACCCTCTTCGCGTGCCACGACGCCGACATCCGGGACCTGTTCCTCGCGGCCATCGGGCGATTGGGGATGACGCACGGGATTCGCGGCAACACCGACATCCAAATTTCGTCGCGGTTGTGGGCGACACTGTTCGCCCGGTGGGTGGGCGGCCGAAGCCGGGAAAAGCACCTGCCGGAGTTCTGGCCCCGCCTCTCGCAGCGGCAGCTCGGCACCCTGTTGCGGGCCTACTACGAAGGCGACGGCGGCATCGAACGGCCGCAGGTGTGCGTCACGACGGCGAGCCGGGGGCTGGCGTCGGACCTCGGGTACGCCCTCGCCGCGCTCGGGTTGTGGCCGCGCATCCGCCGCCGGTGGAAGCGGGCGACCAACTCCGACCACGCCGGCGCGTGGTACCACTCGGTCGCCGTCTCCGGCCGCGACGAGTTGACCCGGTTCGCCGACCGCATCGGGTTCCTCTCGACCCGAAAGCGGGAGCGACTCGCCTACCTGCGCGACGCCGCCGCGACCGGGAACACGAACGTGGACGTGATCCCGGTGGGGGCGAACGCCGTCCGCCGGGTCCGCGAGTTCGCCGGTCAAACGAAAGCCGGTCTCGCCGAGTTGGCCGGCTGCTCGCGCGGTGCCGTTCAACTGTTGGAGAAGGGAAGCCGTCACCCCAGCCGAACGCTGTTATCGAACCTGCTCGACGGCGTGAGTGATGGCGACACCGGTGAGGACGTGGAGCGGGCCAGGCATCTGCTCAACGCCCGCTGGACCCCCGTCGCGGAGGTCGAAGCGGTCGAGTACGACCACCCCCACGTCTACGACCTGACGGTCGAGGACAACGAGACGTTCCTGGCCGGGCACGGCGGACTGTTCGTTCACAACACATTCACAGCCAGCAACATCATCGCCAAGCTGAACAAGCCGACGCTGGTGCTGGCCCACAACAAGACGCTGGCGGCGCAGCTGTACAAGGAGTTCAAGAACTTCTTCCCGAACAACGCGGTGTGCTACTTCGTCAGCTACTACGACTACTACCAGCCGGAGGCGTACATCCCGCAGCGGGACATCTACATCGAGAAGGACTCCAGCATCAACGAGAACATCGACCGCCTGCGGCTGGCGGCGACGGCGGCGCTGGTGTCGCGGGAAGATGTCATCATCGTGGCGTCGGTGTCGTGCATCTACGGCCTCGGCTCGCCCGCCGACTACAAGCGGATGGTCGTCTACCTGCAACTCGGCGAGGTCATCGACCGCGACCAACTGCTGCTCAAGCTGATCGACATCCAGTACCAGCGGAACGACATCGCGTTCGAGCGGGGCAAGTTCCGGGTGCGGGGCGACACCATCGAAATCTGGCCGGCGACGGAAGAAGTGGGCCTGCGGATCGAACTGTTCGGCGACGAGGTGGAATCGCTGTCGGTCATCCACACCGTCACCGGCGAGGTGTTGAAGACGCAGAACGAGTTGTACGTCTTCCCAGCCAAGCACTTCGTGACGCCCGACGACCGCGTGCGGGAGGCGATCAAGGGCATCGAGGCGGAGCTGGCGCACCGGCTGGAGCAGTTCAAGACGGAAGGCAAGCTGCTGGAGGCCGAGCGGCTGAAGGCCCGCACCCGGTACGACCTGGACATGCTCCGCGAGGTCGGCTACTGCTCCGGCGTGGAGAACTACGCGCGGTGGTTCAGCGGCCGCCCGCCGGGCGAACCGCCGTACACGCTCATCGACTTCTTCCCCGACGACTTCCTGCTGGTGGTGGACGAGTCGCACGTGTCGCTGCCGCAGGTGCGGGGCATGTATCACGGCGACGCGGCGCGGAAGACGACGCTGGTCGAACACGGCTTCCGCCTGCCCAGCGCGATGGACAACCGGCCGCTCAAGTTCGAGGAGTTCGAGAAGCGGCTGACCAAGTGCCTGTGCCTGAGCGCCACCCCCGGCGCGTACGAACTGGAGAAGACCGGCGGCGAGATCGTCGAGCAGGTCATCCGCCCGACCGGGCTGGTCGATCCGGTCATTTACATCCGCCCGGCGAAGGGGCAGGTGAAGGACTTGGAGAAGGAAATCCGCCTGCGGACGGCGAGCAAAGAGCGAACGCTGGTGACGGTGCTGACCAAGAAGAGCGCCGAGGATCTGACCAACTACTTCAAGGACGCCGGCCTGCGGTGCAAGTGGTTGCATAGTGAACTGGATGCCATTGAGCGGGTGACGGTGCTGCGCGAACTGCGGGAGGGGGCGTTCGACGTGCTGATCGGCGTGAACCTGCTCCGCGAAGGGCTGGACCTGCCGGAGGTGTCGCTGGTCGCCATCCTCGACGCCGACAAGGAGGGGTTCTTGCGGTCGGACAAGTCGCTGGTGCAGACGATGGGCCGGGCGGCGCGGAACGTGAACGCCGAGGTCATCCTGTACGCCGACCGGACGACGGACTCGATGCAGCGGGCCATCGACGAGACGACCCGCCGGCGGACGGTGCAACTGGCGCACAACCTGGAACACGGCATCACGCCGACGACGGTCAAGTCGGGGACCGGCAGTTCCATCGAGGACGAGTCGCGGGTGATCGACTTCGTGCAAGAGGCGGCCGGGGTGAAGAAGGAGGACGTGGTGACGGCCGAGTACCTCCAGAAGTTGACGGCGGAGATGCTGGCGGCGGCCGACGCGATGGAGTTCGAGCGGGCGGCGCAGCTCCGCGACCGCATCGCCGAGTTGAAGGGCGAGAAGATGGCGTCGCCGCAGGCGAAGCCGGGTCGCAAGGGCGGGAAGGGGCGGAAGTCGAAGCCGCACTCCGGCGACAGCACCGACCCGACGAAGCTGAAGCGGCCGCCCCGCCCGACGGTGAACGGGGTGTAGAGGGCGGACAATGTAGCCTGACTCTCCAGAGTCGGGCCGAATCCCTCTGGCGGTTCGGCCCGACTCTGGAGAGTCAGGCTACTTGGTGTGGTCGCGATTCGTCGTGTGCTCTTCCATCGCGTCGCCCTTTCTGAGGTTCATGCCATGCCCGAGGTTCACCCCGACGAGTTGGCGTTCCTGGCGCGGATCGCCGAGACCCCGGACCACGCATTACCCCGGCTGGTGTTCGCCGACTGGCTCGACGAACGCAACGACCCCCGCGCGGCCTGGGTCCGCGACGACGACCTCTGGGAGTGGATGAAGCCCGACGCCCGCGACCCGATACCGAGAATCCTTTCGGCGCTGACGCTGTCCGACTTCAAACTCCGCGCCAGCGGGCGATGCGACGGGGCACTCGCTTCAAAGGCCGCTTCGGCGTTCGCAAAACTTGAGCCGATGGCCGTAGAGGCGATCCGCGACTGGCTGCGAGCGCGCCCCGACCACTACCCCTCGCACGAGGTACAGGCGTTCGTGGCCGTACACCCGCCGGCGGAACTTCGCTCCGTTGAGGAACTCTGCGCGGCGCTGAACGAGAAGTCGTGGGTCCAGTTGTGGCTCACGGTGGTCGATCTCGGGTTCCACGGCCCCGCCGCAGCGCCCGCCGTCACCGAACTGATGCAACTCCACGGTTGGGACAAATGCGATGAAATGCACGTCGCCTTCGAGAGCGTGGATCTCCCGGTCGAGAACGCGATCTACCGGACGCTCGGGCGAATCGGGCTGGCGGCAGCAAGGGCGGTTCCCTGGCTGGCTGCGATTGCCTGGATTTACCCCGAGTCCATTTGCGAAGCGCTTGTCCGACTTCGCGTCGATCCCGATCTCGTGGTTCAACACATCAACGATGACGCCGACTGGGACACCGTCGAGGGCCTCCGCATCGCAACGCGACTCACTGACGATCCGGTGTCACTGCTCGTTCGCACCGCACACGAATACGAGGGTCGGAAGGCCTACGGGGCGATCAGTTGCCTCGGAGAAATGGGGCCGAAGGCCGCAGCAGCGATTCCGGCGCTCACCCAACTGAGCCACACTCGGACGGGTTGGGACGCAGACATCGTTCGTGGAGCTGCGACTCGTGCCCTCGCGCAGATTTGCCCGGAGGCAGAGCCGCCCCGGTCGGAGGCGAACGGGACGTGAGGCGTTTGCGGAGCGAACGCCGACACCCTCTTGAGCCAGGGTTTCCGAGGGTGGGGGGATTCGCCTCCCTGCGTACCTCGTACCGGTCTCGACTTCAGTCCTTTTCGCCCCGCCCGTCGTGCGCCGCCTCCGGCCGACCGCGCAATCGTTAAATTCGCCCGCCCGTTGACGGTCGAACCGTCGCATTTCCCCGGCGACGGACCACCGCCCGCCGTATGATGGCCCGTGACGGTGTCGGCTTTTTCCGAGGGTTTCCCGTGGTCCGCAATTGGCTGTCCGCCGCGTTGGTGGCCGCGACCGTCGTCGCGTTGGCCGGCTGTCGCCACCGCAACTGCCGCCGCAACGACGACACCCGCCGGCCGCTCGGCGACCCGGACGCCCTCGGCGCGCCGATTCCGCCGCGCGTCGCCCCGCTCGAATCGATTCCGCCGACGGGCATCCCGCCGACCCCCGGAACCGGGCGGTTTGAACCCGCCGACCCCATCCGCCGCAACTACCTCGAACCGGACCCGCCGCGCGCGGCGAACTACCCGCCGTCGTACCTTCAACGGGAACTGCCCGGCCCCGCGCCCGGCGTGCTGGGCGAACCCATCGCTTCGGCCGAGAAGTTGGCTCCCCTACTGCCGCCCGTGGAAATGCCGCAAGCGCCGAAGCTGCTGGTCCCGGTGCCGCTGCCGAACGAGGTGCCCGACCGGAAAGAGCCGCTGCTCCTCCCGCCGCCGCCGGACGACGCGCGGAAAGACCTGCCGCCGCCGCTGGCCGACAAGCCGCGCGACAAGGCCCCGCTCGACTTGCCGGAGTTCGCCACGGTGCTGGACCGCGGCCCGGTGACGACCAGCCGCCGGCCGGAACTCGACGGCTTCGCGTGGCTGAAGGCGAACGGGTACAAGACGGTCGCGTACCTGCACGACCCGGCCGCGAAGGACGTGGCCAGCGCGAGGGAGCTGGCGGAGAAGAAGGGGCTGACGTTCGTGGCCATCCCGGTTTCCCCGGACACCTTGCCGGCCGCGTACAAGACCTTCGCCGCGTTGGTCCGCGACGCCGCCAACCGCCCGCTGCACGTCTTCGCCGCGTCCGGCAACCGCTCCGGCAGCCTGTGGTACTTGATGTTCCGCGACGTGGAGTTGCTGCCCGACGACGCCGCGCGGGTGCGGGCCGGGAAGCTGGGGCTGCAAGGCCCGGCCGACTCCGCCGAGGCGAAAGGGTTCTGGCTCGCCGTGCAAGAGTTCCTATCAAAACGCTGAGCCGCTCTGTTAGCCCGCCGCGCCAGCAAGGGGC
>JAYUFU010000516.1:0-3244 GCA_043738505.1 Fimbriiglobus sp.
GTCGTGCCCGGCGCGGTCATGCCGGGGAACAGCTTGTTCAGCTCCTTGTCGAGCACGTCCTTGCCCACGTCCTTCGCGCCCTCGCGGGCCAGCGCGACCACCGCATGCTCGAACGCTTTCGGGTCCAGTTCGGGCTTCGCGAGCGTGCCCTTCACCGGCACCTTCACCACCTTCCCCGCGACCGCCTTCACGAGCAGCGGGTTGTTCTTCAGCGCCGGCAGGTCTTTCGGAATGGGCACATCGACGACGAGATCGAGCGTGTTGTCGAAGCCGACGGACCCGCTCGTGTGGAGCGTGGTGCCGCTGATCTTGAACGCGAAGTTCTGGTGGTACACGCGGCCGTTGGCGACCTGCACCGGCACCGCCGTTTCGGTCGCGAGCGTCATCGTCGTGTGACCCGCGCCGAGCAACTTCGCCACCTCCGCGACCACCGGGCTGACGCCGACGGTCGCCTTGTGAATCACGAGCGTACCCTTGAGCGTCGTCCGAGTGAAGTCGTCGAGCGGGATGCGGTTGTCGTCGATGGTCGCGGAGATTTCGCCCTCGGCCTGCCCGGCGTTGGCGAAGGCGGGGAGCGCGTACCCGAGCGCGCCGGCCGTCGCCGACGGGGTGAGCTTCGCGTGGTCGATGAGGGTGCCCTTGGCGAGCGTAATCTCGCCCGGCGCGGGGTCGAGTCGCACCGTCGGGGCGAGCGTGACCTTCCCGCCGCCGAAGCTCGCGGTGATGGGTGTGACCGTCAACACGCCGCGCGCGAGTTTTCCCTGTAAGTCCCCCGACCCGACCTCGAAGCCGTAAGCCCGGATGGAGTCCCAGCCGACCGCGGCCTCGCCGCTCACCGCCGCGAAGATGCTCGGCCCGGCCGGCGGTGCCGGCGCGCCGGGCGCCTTCAGCACGATCCCGGCCTTCGGCTCCGGGGGCAGCGTACCCGTTGCCGCGCCGGGCGGCGAGAGTTGACCGACGACGGCGAGCGCCCGCGTGCCGGTGCCGGTCGCGGTGAAGTTCCCGCCGGCGAGTTCGCGCACCAGCGGCGTCAGCTTCGCCCAGTCGTAGCGCACCGTGCCGGCGAAGTTCACGTCCTGCGTGGTGCTGGCCTTGCCGACCGCGCCCTTCGCGTCGAGTGCCAGCCCCGGCCGCTCCACCTTCGCGACCGCGAGCGTCACGGCGTCGGTGGAATCGCGGTAGTCGCCGTCGGCTTCGAGCCGCAGCGCCGGCTCGGCCCAGAACGGTTTCTGCTTCGAGCCGTAGGCGAAGTTGGTGACATCGAGAGTGCCGCCGAACGTGGTCACGTCGCCGGCCGAGCGGAAGCGGAGCGGGCCGACGCCGCGGCCGTGCAGCGCGTTCGAGTCGTACACCAACTTCACCGCCGGCCCGAGCCGGTTCAGGTCGGTCACGCACTGCCCGTCGCCGCTCACGACCACGTCGCCGTGTTCCGGCAACTCGAACGCGAGCGTGCCGCTCGTGACCGACAGCGGAGCGGAGTTGAGCGTCATCTTGGTGATCGTCGCGACCCCGCTCGCGCGCGTCAGTGCGAAGTCGCCGACCGCGTTCATGGTCGGTTCGTCGAGGACGATGCCGGCGCCGCGGAACTTAGCGTTCGTGAGGCCGACCGTGAGCCGCTCGACGGTAACGCGATCCTCGGCGAGCCGCGCCTTCCCGGTGGCGACGACCGTGCCGCCGATCTGGTAATTCGGCACATTGGTGACGGCCGCCGCCCGCGCCTTCCACCGCGCGAGGTCGCCGCTGACGCGCACGTCCACGGTGCCGGTCGATAGCTTCAACGCGTCGCTCACCGGTTCGAGGAGTGTCAGGTGAAGCTCGTCGCCGTTCGCGGTGAGGGCCGCGGTCGCGGTCGCGAGGTACACCGGACCGCTCGCGGGCGCCCGGCCGGTCGCGGTGACTTGCAGCTTGAGCGTCGGCTCCTTCAGCCCCTTACCTCTGCGGTCGGTGAACGCGAAGTCCTTCAGTTCGACCGCGCCCGCGGCGCGGAACGCCCCGTCCGGCTCGCGCCGGCCGACCAGTTGCGCGGTCGCGGTGCCGGCGAGCGAGAACCCGCCGAGGTCGATGAACTCCGCGAGCCGCGTGCCGAGCCGGTCGAGGTACACGGTGGCCGCGGCCTGCACCGTTTCCGGCGTGGTCTTCGCGTTCACCGCGACGAAGTCGGAGGTGCAGATGAGCTTGTCGAAGGTCGGAATCTCGCCGCTCGCGTACCGGCCGGCGAACTCGACGTTCAGCGGCTGCTCCCAGTGGATCGGCTTGCCGTCGCGCGTCGCCTTGATCGCCGACGTGAGCACTTTGCCGTCCCACACCACGCCGCCCGCGTCCGCCCGGCTCGCCAGCCGCGCCTCCACCCGGCCCTCGCGCAGTTCGGTGCCGTCCTTCAGGTGGAGCAACTTCGGGAGCTTGGCCGCGAGCTTCGCGAGTTCGACGTTGGCGCCGAGCGTCACGCCCGGCTGCGTGAGCAGCTTCTCGGTCGGCTCGTCCGGGTCGAACGTGCCCGCGACGGAGAGCGTGCCCACGTCGCACGCGAGGTCGAACGTCCGCACGCGCACGACGCGGCCCGCGAGTTCCACGTCCAGCGGCAGTTCGGCGGAATCGAGCCGGAGCGTGTCGCCGCGCAGCCGCGGCCCGGAGGCGACGAGGTGCTTCACCCCCGCGGTGCCGGCGACCGTGAGGAGCGCGCGCCCGGCCGCGTCCTTGCCCCACGTCACTCGCAGATCGGTGCTGACAACGCCCGCAAGGCTCAGGCCGGGGTCGGCGCGCTTCAACAGCGGCGCGAAGGTGTCGAGCGGAAGGCCCGCGGACACAAACTTCCCCGAACCCGACTCGCCGATGGAAACATCTGCGCTGATGCCGCCGGTCGCGGCTGTGAGTTTGGCTGTCACCGGTTCGGAGCGGTTCGCGGGGATCGTCGCGCTCGCGGCGATGTCTTCGACGCTCGCGGTCTTGCCCGTCTCCGCGTCGGTGAGTGTGAGCGTGCCGCCGGAGACGCGGACCGAAACCGGCGTCCGCGTCGGCGCGGGCGGCTTGCCGTCGTCCTTCAGGTACTCCGCGAACGCGGTTTCGAGGTTGGTCGTGTTCTTCTCGCACACGAGCGCGAGCGTCGGATTTTCCAGCGTGAACTCGCCCGGCTCCGCGCGGTTGCGGGCGAGGTCGAGCAGCGACTTCTGCGACGTGATTTTCGGGACGCTGACGACCGTGCGCCCGGCCTCGTCCCGGATGGTCACGTCGCGCAGTTCGACCGGTG
>JAYUFU010000517.1:0-3241 GCA_043738505.1 Fimbriiglobus sp.
GCGGGTGCAGTTCGTTCCGACCACGGGAATGGAGCCGCACATCCGCAAGACGCCCGGCGTGTGCGGCGGCCGGGCGTGCGTCGGCCGGCGGCGGATTCCGGTGTGGAGTCTGGTCGAATCTCGGCAGATCGGCATCTCCGACGCCACGTTGCTGACCGATTTCGACCCGCCGTTGACCCCGACCGAACTGGACGCGGCGTGGAAGTATGCGGCCGCGCACCCCGACGAAATCGCCGCCGACATCCGCGACAACGACGAGGCGTAGCGAATGGCCGTCTTCTACGCCGACGAAGACTTCCTTGGTCCGGTCGTGACCGAGTTGCGCGCCCTCGGCCACGACGTGTTCACCGTGCAGCAGGACGGCCGGGCCGGTTACGGCGTCCCGGACCCGGATGTTCTCGCCCGTGCCATCGCGCTCGGGCGATGCGTCCTGACCAAAAACCGCGTGGACTACTACCGCCTGCACGCCGCCGATCCCGCCCACTTCGGCATCGTCACCATTCGCGACGATCCGGATCGCGCGGCCCTCGCGGCCCGCATTCACGCGGCGGTGTCGGCGGTGCCGTTGCAGGCCGGGCAACTCGTGCGGGTGAACCGCCCCAACCCGCCACCGGGGCCGTGAGGGTTTCGCCGCTACCGACATCCCATCGGCGGTGTGACAAGCGTAGAATCCTCCTTCAGACAATTCCCGCCTTGCGGACGCACCCATGTTCTCCCTCGCCATCCCGTTCACCGACGCGCGGCTGGAGTTGTCGCTGCCGTTTCCGGGGTGGCCGCTGGGGTTGCGGTACGGGCTGCTCCTCGCCGCATTCGCGGTCATCGGATACGTCCTCGTCCGGCTGTATCGGCACGAGCGGCGGTTGGTTGCGGCCGGTGTCGCTCGGGTGCTGCTCGGCCTTCGGCTCGGCGTCGTCGCGGCGGTCCTCGTCACGCTGATGTTCGAGCCGAACCTGTCGCGGACGATCCAGGAGCAAGTCCCCGGCCGGGTACTCATCGCCATCGACCGCTCGGATTCGATGCGGGTGGCCGACCCGGCGCGGCCGTTCGCCGACAAGCAGAAGCTTGCCACCGCCCTCGGCTTCGCCACGGCCGAGGAGTTGGACAACGTCCCGCGAATGAAGCTGGCCGAGCGGATGCTCACCCCCGCCGGTGCCGACGTGATCGCCAAGTTGAAGGAGAAGCACGCCGTCGATTTGATCGGCTTCGACGAGAACCCCAGCGACCTGCCCCTCGACCCGGAACGGCTGGCGAAGGCGCTCGACTCGAATCGCGGCATCGCCCCCGACACCACCGCCGACACGCAGGCGTTCACCGATTTGAAAGTGCCGCTGATCCGCGCATCCGAAAGCGCCGGCGATGCGGTGGCGGCGGATTCGCTCGCGGCGAATCAGCGGGGCAAGCTGGTCGGCGTCGTCATCCTCACCGACGGCCGGCACAACTTGGGCGAGTCGCCGATGATCAAGGCGGCGGAGCTGGCGGCGCGGAAGATTCCCGTCTTCCCGGTCGTCATGGCCCCCAAAGACCCGCCGGCGGACGTGGCCATCGTGTCGGCGGCGGCGCAGTCGGCGACCGTCTTCAAGGGCAGCAGCGTGCCCATCGAGGTCGGCGTCCGCGTGACCGGCTGGCCGGCGGGGCCGGTGAAGGTGACGCTGGAGTTGCCCCCCGGCGAGAAGGGGGAGAAGCGGGAACCGCTGGTGGAGACCATCCCGCACAACGGCCAGGACCAGACGTACCAGTTGCCGTTCAAGGCGAAGATGGACGCGCCCGGCCCGCAGTCGATGACCGTGACCGCCGAATCGACCGCCGCGAAGGACCGCTTCCCGTCGAACAACACCCGCACCGTCCGCGTGAACGTGGTGAAGGACCGCGCCCGCGTCATGCTCATCGACGGCGAAGCGCGGTGGGAGTTCCACTACCTGCACACCTGCCTCGGCCGCGACCCGAACATGGACGTGCGGAGCGTCGTCTTCCGCCAGCCGCGCATCACCAAGCAGACCGACGACGAGTTGCGGAAGTTCGGCTACCCGGCCCGCAAGATGCCCGACGACCCGGACGCGCTGACCAGCTACGACTGCGTGGTCGTCGGCGACGTGGAGCCGGAGCAGTTCAGCGACGCCGAGCGGACCCGGCTGGAGCAGTACGTCGCCGAGGCCGGCGGCACGCTGGTCATCCTGGCCGGCAAGCGGGCCATGCCGGGCGGGTTCGTGAACGACGCCGACCCGTTCCGCCGGCTGCTGCCGATCAAGAACGCCAAGCCGTTCGAGGTGAAGACGGGGTTCCAGATCGCCCCGACGGCCGACGGCCAGCGGAGTTGGTTCCTGCAAATGGGCGACACCGGCGACGAGAGCCGGCGGGCGTGGGCGCGGTTCCCGTACCACTACTGGGGCGTCAGCGGCGACCCGAAGGACGGGGCCGAGGTGCTAGCCACGGCCGACGGCAAGCCGGTCATCGTCCGGCAGAATTACGGGTTCGGCCGGGTGCTGTTCGTCGGCATCGATTCGACGTGGCGGTGGCGGTACAAGACCGGCGACTACTACCACCACCGGTTCTGGGGGCAGACGGCGCAGTGGGCCGCGTCCGACCGGCTGCTGCCGACGCAGAACGCCGCCGGCACCATCCGCTTCGGCACCCGCGAGCCGACGTTCCGCGCCGGCCAAGATGTGGAGATGATCGTCCGCAGTACCGACGCGGTGCGGAAGCTCGGAGCCACGGCGCTGAAGGGCGCGCGCATCCTGAAGTTGCCGAGCAAGCCGGGCGATGCCGAGAAGGCCTCGGCGCTCACGCCGCTGACGCACCCGGACGCCCGCCCCCGCGACCTGACCGGGAAGATTCGCGGACTGACGCCGGGCAAGTACGCCATCGAACTGGAAATCCCGGAGTGGGCCGACCAACTGCAAGGGCCGCCCGGCCCCGACGGCCGCGCCACCAAGCTGCGGTCCACGTTCGAGATGCTGCCACCGGACAACGAGGAGTTGGTGGAACTGTCGGCGAACCTGCCGCTGCTGGAGGAGCTGGCCGCGACCACGAAGGGGCAGGTGTTCACGCCGGATCAGGCCGCCGAGCTGCTGGAGAAGTTGATCGCGCAGACGGCCACCGTCGAACACCGCGTGGACCGCCCGTTCCGCAAGTCGTGGCTCACGCTCATCGTCATCCTGGGCCTGCTGTCCGCCGAGTGGGGCCTGCGGAAGTGGTCCGGGCTGCCGTGAGATGGAGTTTGGGACTGGGAACGTTCGGCCGTTCG
>JAYUFU010000518.1:0-3238 GCA_043738505.1 Fimbriiglobus sp.
CCGTGTCGTCGCCGCGAGCCGTGCGAGCGGGAAGCCCGAGACGGGGCGATACCAGCCAGAGTGTAGCAGGGAGCTTCCGCCATGATCCGCATCGACAACGTCGTCAAGTACCACGGCAGCAATCGCGTCCTCGACGGGGCGACGCTGACCGCCGAGGCGGGCCAGTTGACCGCGCTCGTCGGGCCGTCCGGTGGCGGCAAAAGCACCCTGCTGCGGTGCGTCAACGGGTTGGAGCCGTTCCACACCGGCACCGTCGAGGTGTTCGGCCACACGCTGCCCGGCACCGACGGCCGGCCGCACTCGCAACTGCTGCTCAACCGGGTCCGCCGCGCCGTGGGGATGGTGTTCCAGCAGTTCAACCTGTTCCCGCACATGACCGTGTTGCGGAACGTCATGAGCGGCCCGCGGTACGCCCTCGGCCGGTCGGAGGACGAGTGCCACGCCGAGGCGAAGAAGCAGCTCGCCCGCGTCGGCCTGTCGGAGAAGGCCGACGCCAAGCCGGCCAGCCTCAGCGGCGGCCAGCAGCAGCGTGTTGCCATCGCCCGCACTCTTGCGGTTGGCCCGAAGGCGGTGCTGTTCGACGAGCCGACCAGCGCCCTCGACCCGGAGTTGGTCGGCGAGGTGCTGGCCGTCATGCGGGACTTGGCCGCCGACGGGCAGACCATCCTCATCGTCACCCACGACATGGACTTGGTCAAGCACGCCGACACCGTCCACCAGATGCGCGCCGGCAAGGTCGTCAAGAGCGGCCCGCCGGCGGAAGTGTTGTGAACCAACATTGGCCGCAAAGAACGCAAAAAACACAAAGAGGAAGACCGAGTTTGATCGGACCTCGCTCGGCTTTTTTCCTTTTTGCGTTCTTTGAGGCCATTAATCCGAGTGCCTACCATGCCCCAACTGATCCGCGTCGGCCACTCGCCGGACCCCGACGACGCCTTCATGTTCCACGCCCTAGCGAACGACAAGATTCCCACCGGGAACCTGAAGTTCACCCACGAGTTGCAGGACATCGAGACACTGAACCGCCGCGCCATGAACGGCGAGTTGGAAGTGTCGGCGGTCAGCATCCACGCCTACGCCCACCTTCTGGACAAATACGCGCTATTGCCCAGTGGGTGCAGCATGGGCGACCAGTACGGGCCGATGGTGGTCGCCAAGAAAATGCTCAGCTTGGCCGACCTGCCGAACGTGTCCATCGCCGTGCCGGGTACGCTGACGACGGCGTTCCTGACGCTGAAGTTGCTGTTCGCCGATGTCGCGCCGGGCCGGGACATCCGCTTCACGGTGATGCCGTTCGACCACATCCTGGGCGCGGTCGAACGGGGCGAATGCGACGCCGGACTGATCATCCACGAGGGGCAGCTCACCTTCCAGAACCAGGGGCTGTCGCTGGTCGTCGATCTGGGCGTGTGGTGGCAGGCGAAGACCGGGCTGCCGCTGCCGCTGGGCGGGAACGTGGTGCGGAAGGATCTCGGAGACGCCACCATGCGGGAGATTTCCCGGCTGCTCAAGCTCAGCATCGAGTACGGCCTGGAACACCGCCAGGAGGCGCTCGACTACGCCCTCAAGTACGCCCGCGACATGGACGTGACGCTGGCGGACAAGTTCGTCGGCATGTACGTCAACGACTGGACGCTGGACTACGGCGAGCGGGGCCGCGCGGCGGTGAAGCTGCTGCTGGAGTCGGCCCACGCCGCCGGCATCATCCCCCGCCCGGTGGCAGTCGAGTTCGTGTCCTGAAGTCATCGCCGGCGGACTCACGTCGCGCCGTTCGCCGGGTGGGGTCATGCAAACGCTGTTCACCTTCGCCACCCCGCCCGGCAAGTGCGGCTACCTGCCGGATCGCACCTGGTCGCTGCGGTACGACATCGTCGGCAAGATGACGCCGGCCGAGTACGGCGAGCGGCTGCGGGCCGGCTGGCGGCGGTTCGGACACTCGCTGTTCCGCCCGCAGTGCCCCACCTGCACCGCCTGCCAGTCGCTGCGGGTGGACGTGCCACGATTCGAGCCGAGCCGGACGCAGGCGCGGGTGCGGAAGAAGAACGCCGGGGGCATTGCACTCACCGTCACGTCCCCGTCCGTCACGCCCGAAAAGCTGGCCCTGTACGACCGCTTTCACGCCTTCCAGTCCGACTTCAAAGGGTGGCCCGGCCGCGAACCGGAGACGGTCGCCGACTACGCCGAGTCGTTCCTCGACAACCCGTTCGACACCGAGGAATGGCAGTACCACATCGGCGACCGACTGGTCGGCGTCGGGTATGTGGACGTGGTGCCGGACGGCCTGTCGGCCATCTACTTCTACCACGAGCCGGACTTCCGCGACCGCTCGCTCGGCGTGTGGAACGTGCTGGAGGTGATCCGCTCGGCGACCGAACGCGGCCTGCCGTTCGTCTACATGGGGTTCCACGTCGAGGGCTGCCGGTCCCTGGAATACAAGGCGGGATACCAGCCGAACGAGGCGCTGGACGCGGCCACCGGCACCTGGCGGCCGTTCGCGGATCGTGACAAGTAGGTCGCGGTCGAAGTTCCCCGCAGGGGAACGAGGCCCGACGGCGAGCCACCTTCGGCCCCGACGGTGATTGGTTGTCGCGCCTTGCTCGCCTCCGGCGAGCGGCGACCGCGACCTACGACCCGGCCGGCTCGCCCCCGTCCGGCGTGAGGAACTCCGCGAACGGCCGCACCACCTCGCGGAACGCCGCCGTCGGCAAATACACAGTCTTCCACTTCGCGCTGCGGGGCCGCATGTGTGTGCGGTAGTCGGCCACCGCGATGCCCCGCATCAGGTAGGTGTGGTCGCGGAAGGCGAACACGTCGCGGGTGCCGGCGGACAGCTCATACGGCTTGTGGATGTCGTACACGAACGCCAGCACCCCGCGGAAGCCGCCGCCGAAGTGCGTCGCCCACCGGCCGAGGCCGTCCACGTCCTCCTCCTCGGCCCAGTTCTGCCACGCCGGGACGGCCTTCGCCCCGCTGCCGGTGGGGAACTTGCGGCCCTTCACGTCCACCACCAGCTTGGCCGTGTCCGGCCCGACGACGATGAAGTCCACGCTCTTTACGGCGGCGTCGCCCAGTACGCTCCGCTTGGCCTCGTCCACGGCCACGAACCCGACGCCCCGCGCCCGCAGGTACGCCTCGAACGCCGCCTCGTAGTGGTTCGAGCGGAGCATGGGGCATGTCCCTTTGTGTCTGGTTCTAGAAAGGGGAACAACGCCGTCGTCGCCGGGAGCGTGCGACCGGC
>JAYUFU010000519.1:0-3233 GCA_043738505.1 Fimbriiglobus sp.
GGACGGTGGGGAAGGATTCGACGAAGCGGTTGAAGAACGGGACGACGGCGGCCACGGTCGTCTGCTGGAGCATCACCTCCGAGACCCAGATGCGGTACGGGTTGCGGGACGCGCGCCACGGCAGGTCGCGCCGGCGGGCGTCGAACCAGGCGAGCAGCCGCCGGCGGAAGGCGGACAGCGCGCGGGCGGACCAGGGGAGCGAAAGGGGAGTCATCTGGCGGCCCGCGGCGGCGGGGCGGCTTCGCGGGGCTTTTGCTCGGCCAGCTTCGCCTTGCACTCGGCGATAGCCTGTTTGAGGTTCTTCACCTCATTGGCGAAGAACTCCGGCCGTTCGAACTTCTCCGCCACGGCCAATGCCTTCTCGTACCACTTGATGGCGTCGGCATAGTCTTTGGTCTTCTCCGCAACCTGGCCGAAATTGTAGAAGCTAATCAGCAGGCTGCGTTGGGCCTGGGCGTTCTTCGGGTCGGCGTCGGCCAACCGCTGGCTCACGTCCAGCCCCTTCCGGTAGAAGTCGAGGGCGTCCGTGGTGTGCCCGAGTTTCAGCGTCACGTCGCCGAGCCGCTCGTAGCTGATGCCCAGGTCGCGTTGTAGCCCTGCGTTCTTCGGGTCGGCGTCGGCCGACCGCTGACAGATCACGTTGTCCTTCCGGTAGAAGTCGAGGGCGTCCGTGGTCTGGCCGAGTTTCTGCGTCACGTCGCCGAGCCTGTTGAAGCTGACGCCCAGGTCGCGTTGGGCCTCGGCGTTCTTCGGGTCGGCGGCGGCCAACCGCTGACAGATCACGTTGCACTTCCGGTAGAAGTCGAGGGCGTCCTTCGTCTGGCCGAGTTGCAGCGTCACGTCGCCGAGGTTGCCGTAGCTGACGCCCAGGTCGCGTTGTAGCCCTGCGTTCTTCGGGTCGGCGTCGGCCAACCGCTGTCTCACGTCCTGCCCCTTCTTGTAGAAGTCGAGGGCGTCCGTGGTCTGGCCGAGTCTCAGCGTCACGTCGCCGAGCCTGTTGAAGCTGATGCCCAGGCCACGTTGTAGCCCGGCGTTCTTCGGGTCGGCGGCGGCCAGCCGCTGGTTCACGTCCAGCCCCTTCCGGTAGAAGTCGAGGGCGTCCTTCGTCTGCCCGAGTTGCAGCGTCACGTTCCCGAGGTTGTTGAAGCTAACGCCCAGGTCGCGTTGTAGCTCGGCGCTCTTCGGGTCGGCGTCGGCCAACCGCTGGCTCACGTCCAGCTCCTTCCGGTAGAAGTCGAGGGCGTCCGTGGTCTGGCCGAGTTTCTGCGTCACGTCGCCGAGCTTGTTGAAGCTAACGCCCAGGTCGCGTTGTAGCCCGGCGTTCTTCGGGTCGGCGTCGGCCAACCGCTGGCTCACGTCCAGCCCCTTCTGGTAGAAGTCGAGGGCGTCCGTGGTCTGGCCGAGTCGCAGCGTCACGTCGCCGAGCCTGTTGAAGCTGACGCTCAGGTCGTGTTGGGCCTGGGCGTTCTTCGGGTCGGCATCGGCCAGGCTCTTGGCCAATTCGTGGCCGGCCCGATACTCCTTCTCGGCCGCCAACGTGTTGCCGAGGTTCATCTCGACTTCGCCCATGCGGAAGTAACTCCACACGAGCGTGCTATCCGGGGTGCCTTGCTTGCGGGCGTCGTCGAGAACCTTCTTCAACCCCGTGCGGGCGGTTTCCAACAAGGATCGACGGAGTTCCTGCGTGCCCGGCTGATTCGCCAGCGTGTTCTGGATGCCGAACACGAAATCCCCAAGGACATCGCTCAGCGACTTGGTGCGCTCGCGGGCGATCACCAGGGCCGCTTCCACATCCTTCGTCTTGGCCCTGGCGTCGGCCTCGGCTCGTTGCGTCTTCACCAGTTGCGCGGCGGTCGCAGCTTCGGCTTTCGTGGCGGCGTCCGCCTTCTCGTCCGCGATCGTCTTCTGCGCGGCTTCGTTCTTCGCGGCTTGTCGCGCGACGTTTGCCTGCCACAAGCTCACCCCTGTACCCGCGAGCAATACCGCCGCGATGATGCCGCCGGCCCACTGCATCGCCCGCCGCCGCTTCACTTGCTCCGCCGCACGCGCCTCGGCAGCAGCACGCTCCCGTTCTGCCGTCCGCAGACGCTCCTCCACGCCGGCCCGGTACGCCGCCACCAGTCCGGCCACCTCGCCCGCGTCGGCGGGGCGAGCGGACGGGTCGGCGGACAGGCACCGTTCGCACACGGCCACCAGCTCGGCGTCGGCGGCACACGCGGCGAGCCGGGCGCGGGCGTCGGCCAGATCCGCTGCCGACGCCTTCCGAACGACCTCCGCGCCGGTCGCGCCAGTGAACGGCGGCTTCCCGGTCAGGATTGCGCACAAGACGCCGCCGAGGGCGAACACGTCGCTGCGGCGGTCGATCCGGTCGAGTTCGCCGCGGGCCTGTTCCGGCGGCATGTACGCCGGCGTGCCGAGCGCCTGCCCGCTTTGCGTTCGGTCGGCCGTCGAGTCGTCGCCCTCGTGGTGGTCCGTCGTGCGCTCGGGGTCGGCCGTGTCAGTGGACACCTCCGCATTCCTCGGCCCGCTGACGCGGGGCCGTTCGCCCAGCACCTTCGCCAGCCCCCAGTCCATCACCTGCACCTCGCCGAACGCCCCGACCATGACGTTCGCCGGCTTCAGGTCGCGGTGGATCACACCCTTCGAGTGGGCGAACGCGACCGCCTGACAGATCGCCTCGAATGCGGCGATGAACCGCCCGCGGTCGGCGGACGGGTTGGGGCGGGCCTTCAGCAACTCGCCGAGCGTCTCGCCCTGGATGAGTTTCATCGCCAGGAACGGGCGGCCGTCGGGCAGCGTGCCGAGGTCGTGGACGGGTGGGATGGCCGGGTGCTGGAGCTGGCCGGTGATGCGCGCTTCGCCGGCGAACCGGCGAGCCGGGCCGGAGTCCGAGCCGAACTTCGCCTGCAACACCTTCACGGCCACCTCGCGGCCGAGGGTGGCGTCGGTGGCGCGGTAGACCTCGCCCATGCCGCCGCGGGCGATCTCCTCGTGCAGGGTGTACCGGGCGGCGACGGCCGACCGCGTCGGCGAGTCGGCGGCGTGGGTGCGAGTGGGGTTGTCCACGGCGGGACTCCGGGCGGATGACTAGGACAGTCTACTCGCCGGTGGCCGGCTCCGCCCGGCGCACCCAGTCCGCGAGGACGGTGCGGGCGAACCCCGGCACGGCGGAGAACAGGTGCCCGCCGAGCCAACCGGTTCGACAGTGCCGGAGGGACCAGCGCAGGGTGTGC
>JAYUFU010000520.1:0-26753 GCA_043738505.1 Fimbriiglobus sp.
GACGTGCTCAGCTCGCTCCGCGAGCGGTCTTCCTTCGCCGACCAAGAGCCGCTCGCGGAGCGAGCAGAGCACGGGAAGCCACTCCCCGGCGGTCGCGGCTCGCAAGAGCCGTCGCTCGCGCGTCCGGCTCCGCACCTGCCGCCCGGCGGCCGGACGCTCACGTCGTTCCTCGGCTCGCCCGCCGCGAAGGCGGACGCGGGTTGACGGCCGTCGTGGGACGCGAGTCCACCGCCGATCCCAGTCGCCGAGCAGCCCTGAACCGCGCCCCATTTCTTTCTTGACACCCGGCGGGGCGACGGTATTCCCCAGCCGGCTCCGTGCCGCGCCCTGGGGAGGGTGAGCGGCCGGCGTCCGCGGACACTCGGACACAAGGGGGAAACCGGATGCGAACTCTGTTCGGCCTGATGGCGGTCGCGGCGACCGTCGGGGCGGGCGCGGGGACGGCCCAGGCGCAGATCGTCTCGAAGCCGATCGACACCAACGCCCTGGTGGTGAAGCCGGTGGACGCCGCCACCGGCCTGATCGGGAACACCGTCCGGTTCGTCAGCCGGGTGACGGCCAGCACCCTCGACAACAACGCGCTCATCCGCACGGTGAACACGCTGTTCGGCACCAAGCAGGCGGCGACGCCGACGATGCAAGGGGGCCTCAGCCCGCTGCCGCACCCCAGCCAGTATCAGTCCACCTACTACAAGAGCGCCATCCAGCCGGTGATGCCGACCTACCAGATCCTGAACGTGAACGTCGGCAGGTGACCGGCGCGAGCGGGCACCGCCGGCGGTGCCCGAATTCGCGTTCTAGGCTGCGGCATGATTCCGCGCATTCTTCTGCTGCCCGTTCTCGGCGTGCTGCTCGTGGCCACGCTTCCCGCCCCGCCCGACAAGGCCGGCGACGACCCGCGCCCGTTCTTCCAGCCCCGCGACTTCGTCGAATACTGGTCCGCCGCGCGGGTGCTGTCCGCCGGCGGCGACCCCTACGACGCGGCGCAGCTCCTGCCCGTCCAGCGGATCGTCACCGGCGACCCGGACCTGACCGAAGTCGTCAGCCTGTGGACGCCGCCGTGGACGCTGCCGCTGTACCGGCCGTTCGGGTTCGAGCCGTTCGCCGTCGCCCGGTACGTCTGGCTCGCCCTGCAACTGCTGCTGATCGCCGTGTCGGTGGAACTGCTCTGGCGGACCTACGGCGGGCCGCTCGGACTCCCGGCGCTGCTCCCGCATTTGCTGGCGGTCGGCTTCGCCCCGGTGTTCTGGACCGTCTTCTTCGGGCAGAACACGGGGATCCTGCTGCTCGGCGTGAGCGGGTTTCTGTACTTCCGGACCCGTGAGCAGCCGTACCTCGCCGGGGCGTTCGCCGCGCTGACCGCGCTGAAGCCGCACATGCTCGCGGTGTTCGGCGTCGTGCTGGTGCTGAACGCGGTGACGAAGTCCGGCCGCAAGACGCTGGCGGCGGGAGTCGCGGTGATCGCCACCGGGGCGGTGGCGGCCGTCGCCCTCAACCCGGACATCTTCGAGCAGTTCCTGGCCGCGCTGCGGAAGCCGCGCACGCCGGAGGCGGTTCCGCTTTCGGAGTGGCAGGTGCCGCTGCTGTCGTACCACATCCGGCTGGCGGTGGACGGCGGGGCGTTCTGGGTGCAGTTCGTGCCGTGCCTGCTGGGGTGCGCAGTTGCGATCCCATACTACTGGCTCCGCCGGCGGACCTGGGACTGGCGGGCGGAACTCCCCCGGCTGGTGCTGGCGTCGGCGGTGCTGGCCCCCTACGGCGGGTGGATGTTCGACCTGACGGTGTTGCTAGTGCCGGTGGTGGCCGGCGGACTGGCGGTGGCGAAATCGGAGGTCGGCCTCGTGCGGATGGGCTTCGCGGCCGGGTTCGCCGCGCTGTTCCTCGGCGGGATTCGGCTCCAGAAGCTGCACGAGTTCCTCTGGTTCGCGCCGGCGGTCGGCGGGCTGTGGGTGGCCCTGGAAGTGGTCGTCGCGCGGGCGCGGAACCCGCAGGCGGTCGAACCGATTGCGGAACCGACGGGCCGAATTCGCGTCCGAATGGGACCGCCCCCGGCGGTGCCGTCGTAGAATTTCCGTCAGAGCGATTCCCCCCGTCCCGGAGCCTGCCATGAAGGTCCGTCTGCTGTCCCTGCTCGCCCTGCTGTCCGCGCTCGGCGCGGCGACCCCGGCCGCCGACGCCCCGACGGACGCCGAGAAGGCCAAGGCCGCGCTGCAAGAACTGGGCGAGTTCGTCGGCCAGTGGAAGGCCAGCGGCGAGGGCACCGTGGACGGCAAGAAGGCCATCTGGAAGGAGACGTGGGAGTTCGCCTGGAAGTTCGGCAAGGACGGGGACGCCTTCATCCTGGTGAAGGTGGCCGACGCCAAATTCTTCACCAAGGCCGAGGTGCGGTACGACGTGGAGAAGAAGGTGTACACCGTCGCCGTCACCGACAAGGCCGACAAGACGCAGGCCTACGCCGGCAAGCTGACCAAGGGCAAGTTCCAACTGGAGCGGAAGGACGAGAAGTCCGGCGACGTGCACAAGCTGACCATCAACACCGCCGCCGGCGGGGTGCGGCTGGTGGCCCAGTACGACGTGCAGACGGGCGGCAAGGGGCTGGCCGGCACCGTGTACAAGACGGCCGGCAACAAAGAAGGGGAGAGCTTCGCCGGCGGCGGCGGGAAGGGGAAGGAGTGCATCGTCACCGGCGGGCTGGGCACCATCGGCGTGTCGTACCTGGGCAGCAGCTACTACGTCTGCTGCTCGGGGTGCAAGGAGGAGTTCGACGCCAACCCGAAGAAGTACGTGGACGCGCTGAAGAAGAAGTAGTGTTCTGCTCGCTCCGCGAGCGGTCTTCGTCTGGAAATCCGAGACCACTCGCGGAGCGAGCAGAGCACGACCAGCAGATACGGTTCGAGTGAGGGCGATCCCATGTCCGAGGTGTTCGCGGTGCGGTGTCCGGCCCCGGCCTGCCGCAAGTACATGCTGGTGGAGGCCGCCGACCGCGGCACCGTCGTCGCGTGCCTGATCTGCAAGGCGGGGATTCAAATCCCCGCCGGCCCGCCGTCGCCGGTCGCGTCGAGTCCGCCCGCCGCCGGGCCGTACCCGGCGGTGGACTTCGCGCCGAAGTGACCCGACTCACATGCCGAGGAACAGGTCCGCGACGGGCACCGTCAACCCCGGCAGCACGGCTTCGCCGTCGAGCGATTCCGCGGCGGTCTTCCGAGCGGCGGTGCCGTCCGGCCGATAGACGTAAACGACCTGCGTGTTCGGGTGAACGACCCAGATCAGCTTCACGCCCGCCCGCAGGTACTCGTCGATCTTCTGCTCCAGGGCGACGGCCTCGTCGTTCGGCGACACCACCTCGGCGACGAAATCCGGCACGAACTTGCCGTTCCCGCCCAGCTCTTTTCGACTCGGCAGCCGCGCCTTCGCCACGAACGAGACATCCGGCTTCCGAATCGACTTCGGCTGCGCGGAGAAGAGTTGGTATCCCCCTTCCGGACCCGCGACGGCTCCAAGCCCCTTGCGCAGGACGTGTCCGGTGATCGCGTGCTGGAGGAGGTTGTTCACGATCGACGCTTCGAGACCCATTTCGGTTTTCTCCACCCAGGTGCCGTGGATCAGTTCGTACCCCTCGCGGTCCTCGTCCACGGGCGCACGCAGCTCCGGCGTCTCGTCGGACTCGTCCGGCGACTCGTCGGCCGCGTCCCAGTCTTCGCGGACACCCGTTTCGTCCAGGGTGGCGGTCGGGTCGAGCAGGTCGGGCATGGCGGTTCTCCTTCGGGGGTTCCCCACAGTATAATCGACCGGCCGGGAATCGATACACTCCCGGAAGCCGATCCGTTCGACCGGAAACCGTCCCCGGCGGGCGTCGCTGTCCCGCAATGACGCCGCCGCGCCACCCCACCCCACTTGGAGACCGCCGATGGCCGACGACCCGACCCCGCTCACCCCCGCCGGCCCGTCCGGCCAGCCGATGCAAGTGTCCGTCCAGGTGGACGTGTCCAAAATGGACACCGTGTACACCAACTTCTTCCGGCTGTCGCTCAGCAGCAGCACCGAGGAAATCCTGATGGACGTGGGCCTGCACACCGGCATCATGGTGCCCGGCGGCATGGAGCCGATCACCATGACGCACCGGCTGGTGATGAACCCGTTCGTGGCCAAGCGGCTGATCGACAGCCTGCGGCTGATCGTCAGCCGCCACGAGGCCGCCTTCGGCGCGCTCGAGGTGGACCCGCAGAAGCGGCTCCGGGGCACCCGCCCGCCGGGGTGAGTGGCGTACACAGTTGGAATCATTTGAACCGCCAAAACGCCAAGAGCGCCGAGAAGACAGAGATCGGGATTTCTTGGTCTTCTTGGCGGCCTCGGCGTCTTGGCGGTTCAAACTCTTTTCCGCAACCGATGCCACTCCCTCGCGGTCGCGGCTCGCAAGAATCGACAACCGACTTTGACTGCCGCCCCTCGCCGCCGAATAATGCACCGATGAGGATTCTGCACACCGCCGACTGGCACCTGAACGACCGCCTCGGCTGCATCGACCGCACGGACGACCTCCGCGCCGCCGTCGTGCGGGTCGGGGATCTCTGCCGCGAACAGGCGGTGGACGTGCTGATCGTCGCCGGCGACCTGTTCAGCGAGCTGGCCCGGCCGGACGCCCTCCGCGAGACCATCCGCCACTGGCAGGACGTGTTCGCGCCGTTCCTGGAGCAGGGCGGGACGATCCTCACCCTCACCGGCAACCACGACAACGAGAACTTCTGCCAGACGCTGTGCCACGCCATGTCGCTGGCCGCGCCTACCGTCGGGCGGCCCGGCGAACTCGTCCCGCCCGGCCGCCTGTACCTCGCCGCCGATCCGACGTTCCTCCGGCTGAAAGCGCCGCGCGGCGACTTCGACGTGCAGTTCATGCTGATGCCGTACCCGACGCCGACGCACTACCTGAAGGGCGAGAGCGGGCAGAAGTACGTCGCGCCGGAGGAGAAGAACAAGCTGCTGGTGCGGGCGTTCGAGGACACCATCCAGACGCTGCGGGCGCATCCGAAGTACGACGTGACCAAGCCCGGCGTGCTGTGCGCCCACGCCAACGTGTACGGGGCGGTCGTCGGCAAGTCGCTGTTCCGCATCAGCGAGGCGGAGGACGTGGTGGTGAACGGCGAGGCGTTCGCCGACCAGTTCGCCTACGTCGCCCTCGGCCACATCCACAAGCCGCAGGCGCTGGGGCACGACCACATCCGGTACTCCGGCAGCATCGAGAAGATGGACCTGGGCGAGCAGAACGACGCGAAGTCCGTCACCGTGTTCGAGGTGGGGCCGGCCGGCCGGAGCGGGGACATCGCGCAACTGCCGCTGCCGTCCACACCGGTGTACGAGCTGACCATCCGCGACCCGGACGTTGACCTGCCGAGGTTGAAGGAGGAGTACGCCGGGGCGGAGCGGGATTTGGTGAATCTGCACATCACCTACACCGCCGGCAAGCACAACCTCGAAGAGGTGCTGCGCGAACTCGGCACGCTCTTCCCCCGTTGGTACGCCCGCGACTGGACGGAGACCTCGCAACTGGGTGCGACGCTCGCGCCCGGCGTCGCGGATCGCGGCAAGAGCTTCGCCGAGACGGTGCGGGATTACCTGAGCCAGGAGCTGCTCGCCCACCCCGAAACCGACCGCGACGAGTTGCTGAGGCTGACGGACGAGCTGATCGAGGGGCTAGAGTAAGAATCGAGAAGACTAACCACAGAGACACAGAGGCACAGAGAAGAGGAGAGAAAGATTGATTTCAAACTCTTTTCCTCCTCTGCTTGTCTTCTCTGTGTCTCTGTGCCTCTGTGGTTAATCTGGATTCATTCACATGATCCCGCATCGCGTCAAGTTGTCCGGCTTCCTCTCGTATACCGACGAGCAGGACATCCGTTTCGGCGGCGCGGCGGTCTGGATGCTGGCGGGCACCAACGGGTCCGGCAAGTCGTCCGTGTTCGACGCCGTCACTTACGCGCTGTTCGGCCACCACCGCGGCGGCAGCCAGAACGCGGCCGAACTCATCAACAAGGACAGTAACGCCCTCGCGGTGGAGTTCGACTTCAAACTCGACGGCCGGCTGTTCCGGGCCAAGCGCACCCTCCGCCGCAGCCAGAAGGGGGCCATCTCCGGCACGCAGCAGATGTTCGCGCTGCCGAAGGGCGTGGCCGACGACTCGGACGCCTGGGACGCGATCGAGGACACCACCAAGAAGGTGGACTTCGACAAGTGGGTTCACGAGCACGTCGGGCTGGATTACGAGACGTTCACCTCGTCGGTGCTGCTGCTGCAAGGCAAAGCCGAGAAGCTGCTGGACTCCAAGCCGAGCGGCCGCGCGGAGGTGCTGGCCGGCATCGTCGATCTCGGCCGCTATCAGCGGCTGCACGAGAAGGCGAACGCCAAGAAGCTCGGCCTGAAGGGGCAACTGGACACCCTCGCGGCACAGATCGAGGGCGTGCCGGAAGTGTCCGACATGGAGTACGTCGGCGCGGCACTGCGGATCGGCGAGTGCGAACACGGGCGGGTCGATGTGCAGAAGCGGATTGACGACCTGTCCGGATTGGAACTGCAAGCCCGCCGGTGGGAGGACGCCGACGCCCGGCACCGGCAGGCCGAGGGCAAGCTGAAGACCGCCGAAAGCCTGATGACGGACGCCGTGCGGATCGAGGCGCGGTTCAACAAGCTGACGGAGCTGCGTGCCGTCGTCCCGGTCATCGGCACCGTCGCCGGGGCGCGGCAAGACCTGCGAACGTCCGAGGGGCGGGTGAAGGAGTTGGAGCGCCGCCGCGACGAGGCGAAGGTAGCCCAGGCTGACGCCGACCGCGAGCAAGAGAAGGCCAAGCGGCAAGTCAGTCAGCACAAGCAGGCCCTGATTGCCGACGAGAAGAAGCTGGCCGACGGCAACGCCCGGCTGCGGGTGCTGGCGGTGGTGCTGAACACGCTGAAGATGGTCGCCACCGCCGAGGCCGAAGTGAAGCGGCTGACGGACGACGTGACCGCGCTGCCGGCGAACCCGGACGCCGAAGTCGTCGCCGCGCAGGCCGCCGTAGACCGCCTCACCGACCTCGCCCGCGTGCTGCCCATCCTGGAGCGGGTGAACACCGAACGGCACGACCTGGCCCAGGCCCTTCGCAAGGCGCAAGACGGCCAGACGAAGTTGGATGGGTTGAAGGCGAACGGCAAGGCCAAGGCGACGGAGCAGACGACACTGACCCCCGAACAGGCTGCGGCGAAGGAGGCGAAGACGGCCGCCGACGAGCACCTCGGCAAGGCGAAGTCGCTGGTCGAGCAGGCCGCCGCCGCGCTCGCCGAGTTCGACACCCACGCCGGCGAGAAGACCTGCCGGTCGTGCGGCTCGCCCTTGACGGCCAAGCACTTCGCCGACGAGAAGACGAAGCGGGCCGAGGAACTTCGCCGCGCCGAACAGGCCCAGAAGGCCGCGGTCACGGCCGGCAAGATGGCGACCGAGAAGGACCGCGACTTGACCGCGCGGCTGGCGAAGCTGGCAACCGAGGTGGCCGACCTCCGCAGCGAGTACGCCACGAAGCAGGGGGAAGTGAAGCAGGCCGAGGCCGACGCCAAGCGGCTCCGCGATTCGCTGACGCTGCGGTACGCCGAACTGCCGGACCCGTACAAGTCCCGCATCGCGCCGTCGCAACCGGCGGACTGGTCCGCCACCCACTACCCGGAGCGGGACGAACTGGCCGTCCTCCGCCGCGACGTGGAGCAACTCGACACCATCCGTCGCACGCTCCGCGCCGCCACCGACACCCAGGCGAAGGCCCGCGACCTCCGCACCCGCCTCGACACCGGCACCACCCAACTGACGACCCTCCGTGCCACGCTGCCGGCCGGCGATTCGATGACGCTCCGCGCCGAACACGCCACGCTGACCGCCGCCGAGAAGACGCTGACGGAGAGCATCCAGGCGTTGAAGAAAGCCATCGAGACGACGGAGCGCGAGGCCGACAAGCGCGGCCGAGACGCCCACGACGCCGTTCACACGCAGACCGAAATCGCCGGCAAGCTGACCACCGAACAGGTGACGCAGAAGCACTGCACCGACACCATCGAGCGGGCGGTGCGGGGCCTGACCGACAAGTGGCGCACCACCGCCGAGACCGCCGGCATGGGCGAGTACGCGGCGTTCAAGGGCGAACTCGACGCGCTCATCGGCGACGGCGTCGAGGCCAAGGCGAAGCAGCTCGAACAGGCGCGGCTGAGCCTCGCGGCGCTGCGGGAGGACATCGAGCGGTTGAGCGCGGAAGCCGCCGAGTTTCCGCCGGAAGCGAAGCGGTCCCCGGCCGACATCCGCGCCGAGGTGGTGGCCGCTCGCAAGGAGTACGAGGACCGCGACCGCGAGTTGCGCGAGGCGCAGAAGCACCGCGACAAACTCGACGGCCACCGCGAGCGGCGGGCGACGCTGGGGGCCGACGCCATCCGCCTCGACGGCGAACACAACCGCTACAAGCTGCTCTCCGAACTGCTCGGCCGCGACCGCTTGCAACGGCACCTCGTCCGGCAGGCGGAGCGGCAGATCGTGGATTTCGCCAACGCGGTGCTGGACCGGCTCAGTGGCGGGCAACTGTTCCTGAAACTCGTCGGCGGCAGTGATGGGGCGGGCACGGATCGTGCGCTGGACATGGAGTGCGCCAACCGCGTCACCGGCGGCGCGCCGATCAACGTGACGTTCCTCAGCGGCAGCCAGCGGTTCCGAGTGGCGGTGAGTTTGGCCCTGGCCATCGGCCAGTACGCCAGCCGGTTGCACCGGCCCATCGAGAGCGTCATCATCGACGAGGGGTTCGGCTGCCTCGACCGGCAGGGCCGGCAGGTGATGATCCAGGAGTTGCAGAACCTGCGCGGGCACCTGAACTGCATCCTGCTGGTCAGCCACCAGGAGGAGTTCGCCGACGCCTTCGCCGACGGCTACCGGTTCGAGCTGCAGAACGGCGCGACGCGGGTGAGCCGATTTCAGAGGTGACGGGATGGAGAAGAAGAACTAACCACAGAGACACAGAGGCACAGAGAAGACAAGAGAGAGAAGATTTTGAACTCTCTCCTTCCTCTCCTGACTTTTCTTCTCTGTGCCTCTGTGTCTCTGTGGTTAGTCTGATATCGATTCACCCCAGCGGCTCGATGCCGAAGTCGCGGACGGTGAAAAGCGGCCGGAAGTCGTACCCCTTCAGCGCCTCGGCGGCCCCTTGCAGGCGGTCGCAGATGCACACCACGCGGAGGACTTTCGCCCCGACCGCTTCCACCGCGTGGATCGCCTGCACGACGCTGCCGCCGGTCGTCAGCACGTCGTCGATGACCACCACCGCGTCGCCGGCGTTCACCTGCCCCTCGACGAGTTGCTGGCTGCCGTGGTCCTTCGGCTTCTTGCGGACGAAGAAGCCTTCCAGGGTGCGGCCGTGCCGGTGGAACGCCGTCAGCGCCGCCGCCGCCATCGGGATCGCCCCGACCTCCAGCCCGCCCATCGCCTGGACGGTCAGGTCCGCTGTCGCCTCGTACAGCAGCTCGCCGAGCAGCGTGATCGCCTCGGCGTGGAACAGCACCTTCTTCGAGTTGACGTAGTAGGTGGACTTCTTCCCCGACGCGAGGGTAAAGTCGCCGAACTGGAGGGCACGTTCGCGGAACAGTTGTTGAAGGCGGTCGCGGGGTGTCATCGATTGGTCCTGATGAATCCCAGGGTGCGCTGCGCGACCCTGGGCTGTGGAATACAACCCCTTCGGGGTTGAAGGCGTTCTGTACGCCGAAGGCGTTGTACTCCGAAGCCCAGGGTCGCGCAGCGCACCCTGGAAACCCTCACAGTTTGTCGATCTTGGCGGCGACGATGAAATCGTTGGCGGACAGCCCGCCGATGGCGTGCGTGGTCAGCTCCACGGCGGCGTTCTTGTACCCGGTCAGGTGCAGATCCGGGTGGTGCTGCTCCTCCTCGGCCAGCACGCCGACCTTCTGGAGGAACGCCATCGCCGTCGCGAAGTCCTTGAACTTGTACTTCCGGCGGATCAGCGTGCCGTCGTCGGACAGTTTCCAGTCCGGCACCGCCGGCAGGTGGTCGGCGACCTGCGCCGGCGTGAAGGCGGGCGTGTCCCCCTCGCACGCGGTACACTTCTTGGCGGTCAACTCGGCGGCGGATACGCTCATCGGTGTTCCTCCTCGCGTTCGGGCGACGCTATTCTAGCCGCCTCCCCTCCCCCGGTGTACCCGACATGACCCGCGCGCTCCTCGCTCTCCCGCTGCTGTTCCTCCTGCCGGCCGTCGCGCTGGCGGACAAAGTCACCGTCGTCGGCGGCAAGCACGACGCCACGAACGTCGTCGTCTCCGCGCCGGAGTTGACTGCCGGCAACCTCGTCACCGCCGGGGCCGACTCGTACTGGGTGCAGCGATCCGGGAAGTCCGGCACGTTCGTGCTGCCGAAGTTGAAGGCCGGCGAGACGGCCACGCTCGACCTGACGGCGGTGCGGCGGCCGGAGCCGGCCGGGTTCGCGTTCAAGGACACCAAGGGCGAACACGTCGATCTGCTGTTCGCGGGTCGCCCCGTGCTGCGGTACGTCAACAAGCCCCGCGACGAGGCGAACCACTACCTGACGTTCAAGCCGTTCCACCAGATGTTCGACCCGACGGACGGCAAAGCGCTGCTGAGCAGCGGGGCGCACCCGAACACCAAGGACTACCTGTTCCCACACCACCGCGGGCTGTTCTTCGGGTTCAACAAGATTTCCTACGGCGACAAGCAGACGGCCGACATCTGGCACGGCACCAAGAACGTGTACAGCACGCAGGCGAAGATGGCGGAGCCGGTGGCCGGGGCCGTGTTCGGCCGCCACGCGGCCGAAATCGCCTGGCACGGCGAGGACGGCAAGGCGTTCGCCAAGGAGCTGCGCACCGTCGCGGTGTACAACGTGCCCGGCGGAACCCTCTTGGACTGGTCCACCGAACTGACGACGGAACTGGCGAAGGTGCGGCTGGACGGCGACCCGCAGCACGCCGGGTTCCACTTCCGCGCCACCCAAGAGGTGTCGAAGACGACCGCCAAGCAGACGTACTACCTGCGGCCGGACGGCAAGGGGAAGGAGGGCGAGACCCGCAACTGGGACGCGAAGGGGCAAGACGCGAAGACGGTCAACCTGCCGTGGAACGCCATGAGCTTCGTGACGAACGGGACGCGGTACACGGCCGTGCGGATCAACCACCCGGACAACCCCGGCGAGTCGCGCGGCAGCGAGCGGGACTACGGGCGGTTCGGCGACTACTTCGAGTTCGACCTGACGCCGAAAACGCCGCTGACGCTGAAGTACCGCGTCTGGCTGCAAGAGGGCGAGATGACGCCGGCCCAGTGCGAGGCGCTGGCCCACGGGTTCGCCGATAAGATCGAGGTGACAGTGTCGAAGTGACACGGACACCCGGAGAAGCCCGTCATGGCGTTCAGCGACTTCACCCTGGAAGACGTGGCCCGCAAGCTGGGCGTGACCACCGCCCCGGCGCGGCTCTTCCCGAACCTCCAGCCGGTGCCGGTGCCGCAGTGGCTGCTGGACGGGTTCGCGCGGAACACCCAACTGTCCCGCGCGACCGAGCAGGCCCGCCGCGAGTTCCTCATCGCCCCGGTGCTGTCGGCCGCACGAGCCGTGTCCGGGGACAAACTCGCGGTCTACTCCGCGCCGACGTTCAACGTGGACGCCAGCCGCGGGCTGAACGGGGAGTGCGACTACTTGCTCGCCGTGGCCCCGCCCTTGCTGCCCGTGCGGTCCCCGCTGGTGGCGGTCGTCGAGGCGAAGAAGGCGGACATCGACCTCGGCCGGGGGCAGTGCGTCGCGGAAATGGTCGCGGCCCGCGAGTTCAACCGGGACGCCGGCGAAGCGGATTCGCCGGTCTACGGCTGCGTCACCAACGGCGACCAGTGGCAGTGGATGAAACTCGACGGCAGCCGCGCGCTGGTCGAGCCGACGCAGCAGCTGTTGGTCGATGTCGGCCTCATCCTGGCGGCGTTCCTGGCAATCGTCGCCGAGTACGAGGCGGTGGTCGCCCGCCGCCCCGTCCCCTGACCGCTCACGCCCCGTCCCGCATGCCGATGCCCCACTCGATGAGCGACAGCAGGCCGTCGTTCAGCAGGGTCATCTCCTTGCTGCTCAGCGGGTGGTGGCCCAGCAGCAGCGACTGCAGGTACAGCATCTGGATGCTGCGGTGCAGGATGGCCCGGTCCTTCACCGTGGTCAGGCGGCGGACCAGCGGGTTGTCGAAGTTGAAGCAGATGTGGGCGAACGCGGCCTGCGGGCGGTCCTTCCGGCCGAGGTTCTCCAGCACCCCGCTCCACAGCGGGTTGGCGATCTCCTTCGACTGCTCCAGGCTGCGGAAGAACCGCCCCTCCTGGTTGGTCGTGTACAGCGCCGGCAGCTCCGTCGGCTTGTACTTCTTGATGTCCGGCTCGCACCGGAACGCCTTCAGCACCGCCTCGGCGGCGCGGAGGAACTCGGCCGCGTTCTCCTGCTCCGCCAGGTCGAGGTCGTCGAAGCTCTGGCTCAGCGCCGTCGGGTCGATCTGCTCGGTCGGGATGTCCAGCAGGTGGTCGGCTTTGGCCAGCAGCTCGGCGTCGTAGGTGTACCCGCCGTTGATGACGACGTGGCCGTGCGCCTGGGCCACCCGCGCCACCTGCCGGAACTGGTCCACCGTCGGCACGTACCGCACCACGTCGTGCTGCTTGCGGTACTCGGCGAACGTCATCTCCCCCTGACTGGTCTCGAACTTCAGCCAGTCCATCACCATCTTGTAGAACTCGTCGTCCTGCGTCGCCAACCCTTTGATGGCCAGCCCGTGCAGGGCGATGACGCGGTCCAGCTTGCGGGGGTCCTCGTCGGCCAGCTTCAGCAGGTACGCCCGCAGGCACTCGCCGAGGGTGTCGCGGCACGTCTGGAGCTTGTCGTCCTCGTAGAAGCTCTCGCGGCTGGCGGTCGGCCGCAGGTCGGTGGCGTTCACCGCCGCCTTCACGAAGAACGCCCAGTCCGGCAGCAGGTTCTCGACGTTCTCGCTCAGCAGCATGTTCTTCAGGTACACCCGGTGCGCCCGCTTGCTGGTGAGCGTGGCCGAGTGGCTGAGGACGTAGGCGACGCCGTCCACCCCGCCGACCTCGGACTTCAGCGGGATGGCGTCGAGGAACTCGGACTCGAACACCTCGCGGCCGAACGCCATGTACGCCTTGTACTGCTCGCGGGCGTTCGGGTACGTCTGCCGCCACGGCGCGCCCCGCTCGTTCACCACGGTGTCGGTCTTGCCGTGCAGCAGGTGGATGGGGAACGGCAACAGGCCGCCGAAGTGCCGGGCCAACTCCTTCACGCGGGCCGGGTCGAAGTGTTCGGCCGCTTCCGGCTTGGCGGTCAGCCACACCTGCGTGCCGGGGGCCAGGTCGCGGTCGATCTCCTTCAGCGTGTAGGTGCCGTCCGGCCGCGCCTTCCACTCGATGGCCGGGGTGCCGCCCGTCGCCGACTTCGAGTAGACGGTGATGGCGTCCGACACGACGAAGCAGGACAGGATGCCGATGCCGAACTGGCCGATGAAGTCGGTCGGCCGCTCGCCCTCGGCGGCCCGCTTCGAGCTGAGGCCGATGGTGGCGAGGAACGTGTGGACTTCCTCCGGCGTCAGGCCGATGCCGTTGTCGGACATCATCACCGTCGGCGGCTTGCCGGGCGTCGAGTGGATTTCCATGCGGATGTCGCCGACGTGCTTCGGGTCGATCTTCTGGCGGGCGGTGATGGCGTCGGTGGCGTTCTGCATCAGCTCCCGGACGAACACCTCCGGCCCGCTGTACAGGTGGTTCGACAGCAGGTCGATGATGCCGCGGAGGTTGATCTGGAATTTGTGTTCCACGGGGGGCGCGTCCTCGGAGCGGGGATGATGGCAGAGAAGGCATTATACCGACCGGGGTTCGCGGCGGAATGTCGGGAAATGCGGGAACCGGCAGACGCCGGCACGCGGCGCGGTTGACATTCCCCGGCCGGCCGGAACAATACCCTCATGGATCCCGCCCACCCACACCCGCCGACGGCCGACCTTTCCGCGGCGTTCGGAGCCGTGGACGCGGTGGCGGTGCAGTGCTTTTCCCTGTACGTCCCGAACAAGGACCGGAACGACGGCGAGTTCGGCACTCAGCGGCGGTGGGTGCTGGAAGCCGTCCGGCTGCTGTCGGCGATCAACGGCGGGGCGACGGCGATCCCGGTCGAAGGCGGGTGGGTGAACCAGGACGGCGTACTCATCCTCGAACACCCGGTCGTCGTCTACTCGTTCGTGACCGACGCCGGGCGGTTCGTCGGCGAGCTGCCCCGCCTCCGCTAGTTCCTCCACCGGCTCGGCCGCGAGACGGATCAGGGCGAAGTCGCGTTCGAGTTCGACGACAAGTCCTATCGCGTTCGCCAGTTCGACCCCGCGCCGTGAGAACCCCCGCCATGACCACCCGCGTCGCCGTGACCGGTCCGACCGTCGGACGAGTGGACCCGTCGGCGGTCGCGGTCGCCCTCGGCGGGGAGGTCGCGGACGGTGCCACGCCCCGCGCCGTCGGCCCGCTGACGCGGTACGCGGTTCGCTGCGAGTTGTTGACCCCCCGCCCGTCCGCCGAGGGCGACCGAGAGGGCGGGCGGGTGAACCTCTCGCTGGGCGAAGCCGATTGGACTCAGTTGGAAGCCCTGGCGCGGCGCTCCACGCCGACGGGGTGATGTCGTCTCCCGGCCAAATCGCCGGCGCGCTGCTCAACCTCGCCCTCCGCTCCGCGACGGCCGATTCCGGGCACCGGCTGATCGACTCGGTGCGGCACGAACTGACCGGGCAAGCCGGATCGCCGTCGGCCTGAGAGTCCGCTCTCGGACCCGCGCCGCCCCGTTTCCGGATGTTCCCTTGTTTCCGGTCGCGCGGGCCGTACATCATCAGCCGGACACCGGTTCGGACCCTCGGAGGAAGCGTCGTGAAGGCCATTCGGATCGCAATCGTTCTGGCGGCTTCGGTCGCCCCGGCGGCCGCCCAGGAGCGGGTCAAGTTCGAGCCCAAGTTCGTCCTGAACGTGCCGTTCTTCCAGCAGGTCGGCACCGAGGTGGAGCAGACCATCACCGTGCAGGGCGGGTCCGAGCTGAAGCTGGCCCACTCGCAGACGTTCCAGTTCAAGTGGCTGCCGACGAAGCTGGACGGCGACAAGTGGACCGTCGAGTTGACCATCGAGGGCATGAAGCTGAAGGTGGACATCGCCACCAACCAGGTGAACTACGACTCCGCCGCCATCCCCACCGAGGCCGGCAGCGGCGGCAACAACCCGGCCCTGGGCGAGTTCTTCAAGAACCTGAAGGACACCAAGTTCCTCGTCACCGTCGGCAAGGGCGGGGTGATCGAGAAGGTGGACGGGCGGGACGACTTCCTCAAGAAGCTGGGCGGGGCCAACCCGCAGATGGAAGGCATCCTCAAGAAGATCCTCACCGACGAGTCGTTGAAGGAGATGTCCGACCCGATGGCCGGGCTGACCGTCGTCGGCGACAAGGCCGTCAACGAGAAGTGGGACCGGAAGACGAACCTGCCCCTCGGCCCCATCGGCAGCTACGACCGCACCCTGACGTTCACCTACAAGGCGAAGGAGGCGGTCGCCCCCGGCAACGACAACGTCCACAAGGTGGAGGTGGATGTCCTGATGGCGTACAAGCCGCCGACCGAGGCCGGCGAGGGGCTGCTGTTCCGCATCAAGGGCGGCGACCTCAAGCCGTTCAACCCGAAGCCCGGCTTCTTCCGCTTCGACGCCACCAAGGGGTACGTCAAGGAGGCCAAACTGACGGTCAGCTTGAAGGGCACCCTGGATGTCGCCCTCGGCAACAACACCGAGACGAAGGTGGAACTGGTCCAGACGCAGACGACGACGCTGAAGACGCAGGACAGCACGTTCGTCGTCGTCGCCGGCCCGGTGCCGGGGCCGGGCGTCCCGCCGGTCATCGCCCCTCCGCCGATGCCCCCCATGCCGCCGAAGCAGTGAGTCGCCGACTCCGCTCGAATGCAACAGCCGCGACCCGGTGGGGAAACCCGCCGGGTCGCGGCGCTTCTGGCACGGAGTCCGCCGCGTCAGCTTTTCCCCAGCAGCAGATCGACGACCCAGCAGCCGCGGACGTGGACGCCCGGCTCGCGGCAGTGCGCGAGGATGTCGGGGTGTTCGCATCCGGCGTCTTGCAGCGCGTCGGCGAGGATCGGCATCCGCTCGAACGCCCGGTCCTCGTAAATGCCCCGCGCGAGGCCGACGACCGTTTCCGTGTGCCACGCGGAATCGAACGCCACCGGCCGGAACGGGTTGCCGAAGATGTCGCGGAGGAGGACCGGAATGGTCCTGGAGAGAACCAGATCGTGACGAAGCTGGGCAACACGGTAGATACTTGTCAGCCCGATAACGAGGTGCTTGTCCGATGTCGTGATCTCACCCACCAAAGTGAGTTGGGAGTGACGCTCGTGTTCTTTCGTTGATGGCCCTTTCCTATCACGACACACCACCGCCCAGAAGTTCTGTGCAGCCTTACAAGCGAAAGATCGGTGTCGATTCAGTTCGTGTTCGGTGATTGCCCCGTCGGCGAACCGCTCCGCCGCGCGGATCGCCTCCAGGCTGCGTTTTGGCCAATCGGGTTCACACACTGCCTCGCAACAACCGCTGCCGAAGAGTCGGAGTTTCCTCACGGTTGGTTTTAGCCCACCGAACAAGGCGAGCATTGCAACTGGATCGCTACTCCTCCCCCACTCCTCTTCCGTCATTGTTCGCCCTCCTGCGTTTCGCCTGATGATACCACCTCTCCCAGCCGGTATCATCCCGGCATGTCCGCCGATCCGCTGACCACCGCCGACCCGCTGCCGAGGGAACTGCCGCCGGCGTGGACCGAGTTCGCCGACGCGCCGCTGGTGCCGTTCGCGCTGGCCGCGTCCGCCGGGCTGGTCGCCGACCGCTACGTCGGCGTGCCGTTCGACCTCGCCCTCCTCGCGTCCGGCGCGGCCGTCCTCGCGTGGTTCGCGGTGCAAGGTCGCTCGCCCATCGCCATCGGCTTGCTCTGGTTCGCCGTCGCCGGGGCCGCCGCCGCGCACCACCACGGCCACCGGCACCGCTTCCCGCCGGACGACATCGGGAACGTCGCCGACGAGACGCCGCACCCGGTGAAGCTGCGCGGGGTCATCCTGGAAGAGCCGATCCTCCGCAAGCGCAACCCCGACCCGCTCGCACCGATCCACCGCACCGAGACCGAAAGCTTCCTGTTGGAAGTGACTTCACTGGCCGGCGAGTCCGGTTGGCGGCCGGCGTCCGGGGTGGTGCGGGTGCGGGTGGAACGCGACCCGGAGCAGCCGTTAGCCGTGCGGTGCGGCGGCACGGTGGAAGTGGTCGGCCAGTTGTCCCGGCCGCGACCGCCCGGCTCGCCCGGCGAGCGCGACGCCACCGCCGTGGCCCTCGACAAGCAGCTCCGCGGCGAGGTGCGGGTGTCGAACGGCCCGGCCGGGGTGGTCCGCATCGCGGCCGGCGGGTGGACGGTGTCGCGGGCCATCGCCGAGGTGCGCGGGTACGGCACGCGGGTGCTGAAGGAATCGCTGCCGAGTGCCGATGCCGGCGTCGCGCGGGCGCTCCTGCTCGGCGACGGGTCGGGCATGGAGCGCGCCGAGTGGGAGGCGTTCGTCCGCACCGGCGTGGTGCATGTGCTGGTGATCTCCGGGCAGCACTTGGCCGTCCTCGGCGCGGTGGTCTGGTTCCTGTTCGTGCTGGTCGGGGTGCCCAACCGCCGGGCCGCGTGGGGCGTGGCGGCGGTGGTGGTCGCCTACGCCGTCGTCACCGGCCTGCGGCCGTCGTCCACCCGCGCGGCGGTGATGGTGTCGGCGGTGTGCGGAGCGGTCGTCCTCCGCCGGCCGATGCACACGGCCAACTCGTTCGCGCTGGCCTGGCTCGTCGTGCTGATGTTCGACCCGACCGAGCCGTTCGACCTCGGCTGCCGCTTGTCCTTCCTCTCGGTGTTCGTGCTGGTCTGGGGCTGCGCGCGCTGGCTGAAGCCACGGCCGCTGTCGCCACTCGACCAACTCATCGACGAGAGCCGGCCGCCGTGGGTGCGGACAGTTCGCGCCGTCGGCCGCGCGGTGTTCGGCCTCTTCGCAATCAACGCCATCCTCACCGCCGTCAACGCCCCGCTGCTGATGGCCGAGGTGAACGTGGTCAGTCCGGTCAGCCTGCTCGTCGGCCCGCTGCTGGTGCTGGTGTCGTCGGTGGCGCTGGTCGCCGGGTTCGCGCTGCTGCTGGTCGCGCCGATTCCCCTGCTGAACGACGCGGCCGCACTCGTCACGCGGGTCAGCCTGCAAACCTGCGATGCGTTGGTGAACGCCGCCGCCGAGGTGCCCGGCGGGTCGGTCTACGTCTGCGGTTTGCCGGCGTGGTGGCTCGTCGGGCTTTACCTGCTGGTGGCCGGTGTCGTGCTGGTAAAGTGGAGCGACGGGAAACGTCTTCTTGCCGGTCTCGCAATATGGCTCCTCGTCGCTTTTGTCATTTCGGACGACCGCCCGGCGGACGAACTGCGGGTCGCGTTCCTGTCGGTGGGGCACGGCGCGTGCGTCGTCCTGGAAACGCCCGACGGCCGCTGCCTGATGTACGACGCCGGCACCACCACCGGGCCGGACGCCGTGCGGCGCGTGATCGCTCCGTACCTGTGGCACCGGGGCCACCGCCGCATCGACGAACTGTTCCTGTCGCACGCCGACGCCGACCACTTCAACGGCATCGACGAACTGCTGAAGCGGTTCGCGGTCGGGCGGGTCACGATGACGCCGAGCTTCGCCGAGAAGCCGACGGCGGAAGTAGCCGCCGGGATGCTGGCCGTCCGCAAGCGCGGCGTCGAGGTGCGCATCGCCGTCGCCGGCGACCGGTTCACCGCCGGCGATGTCGCGCTCGACGTGCTGCACCCGCCGCCGGGCCACTTCGGCACCGTCGAGAACGAGCGGAGCTTGGTGCTACTCGTCCGGCACGCCGGGCATTCGATCCTGCTGACCGGCGACCTGGAGAAGGCCGGCACCGGGCGGGTGCTGGGGTTGCCGCCGGTCCCGGCCGACGTGCTGCTGGCCCCGCACCACGGCAGCGCCGCCGCCTTCCCGGACGCCTTGCGCCGCTGGGCGACGCCGAAGCTGGTGGTGGTCAGCCGCGGGAACCTGTACTCGAACACCGTCGCCGACGGCGTCGGCGGGCCGGGGGTGCCGGTGTGGGACACCCACACGTCCGGCACGGTGACAGTCCGCAGTCACCGGAGCGGGCTGGTGGCCGAGACGTTCCGCACCGGCGAATCGCGGGTGCTCGTCCGCGGCGGAAGGTAGCGTCTTGTTCGCCCGCCGTGCCAGCAAGGGCCGTTGGCCGACGCGGTGCCATCGTCCACGTCGGCCCGACACGGCGGTTTGGCCCCTTGCTGGCGCGGCGGGCTAACAAGGCGATACACCAGCCGACCCGACCCTACACGTCGATCGTCGGGATGAACAGGCGGCGGTATTCCTGCTGGGCGAAGCGGTCGGTCATGCCGGCCAGGTAGTCGCCGACGACGCGCTCCAGGTCCGGCACCAGCGACCGGCCGGGCAGCGGCGGGGCGACCGGCGGGCCGACCGAGTCCGTCGCCCCGGACCACCGCCGCAGGTGGCGTTCGGGCAGCAGCTCCGGGGCCTTCACGTACTCGTCGAAGAGCGCCTTCAGGATGCGCTTGCCGTTGGCCGTCATCCGCAGCACGCGGTGGTGCCGGTACACCCGCTGGCGAAGGAACTGTTCCAGTTCCGTCTTCCATCGGGCCACATCCTGGCTGAACCCGACCACCCCCGCGGCGTGCCCGCGCACGTCGGCCAGCGACCGGAAGCCGGCCGACTGCAACCGGCGTTCGGTCTCGTCGATCAGGTCGCGCACCTGCCATGCCAGCAACTCGCGGACGACGGCGGTGCGGAGGGCGTGCCCCGTGAGCGTCGGGTGGGCCTTGCGCACCGGCTCGGCGGCGCGGTTCCAGAACTCCACGTCCGTCAAGTCGTCCAGGGTGATGAAGCCGAGGCCGAGCGCGTCGTCGAGGTCGTGCGTGTCGTAGGCGATGCTGTCCACCGTGTCCGCGACTTGCGCCTCCAGCGGCGGCTGCCGGAACGCGGCGAACTCGGCGAACTGCGGGACGGCCTCGTCGCCGGCGTGCCGGACGAACGCCTCGCGGACCTCGTAAGTCAGGTTCAGGCCGGGGAACTCCGGATACCGCTCCTCCAGTTCATCGACCCGCCGCAGGCCGTACAGGTTGTGGTCGAACCCGCCGTGCGCCGCCAGGCACTCGTCGAGCGCGTCCTCCCCGGCGTGGCCGAACGGCGGGTGGCCGATGTCGTGGGCCAGCGCGATGGCCTCGGTCAGGTCTTCGTTCAGCCGCAGCCGGCGGGCCACGGTGCGGGCGACTTGCGTCACTTCCAGGGTGTGCGTCAGGCGGGTGCGGTGGTGGTCGTTCACCGACGCCACCAGCACCTGCGTCTTGCCGGTCATGCGGCGGAAGGCGGAACTGTGGACGATCCGCTCGCGGTCCCGCTGGTACGGGGTGCGGTACGCGTGCGGCGGCTCCGGGTGGCGGCGGCCGCGGCTCTCCCGCGCGCGGACGGCATACGGCGCGAGCCAAGCGTCGTCGTGGTCCAGGCGGTCGGGGGGAGGGGCAATCATGGGGTGTATTGTCGGCGGCGGCGCGGGGAAGGCGAGGGCGGCCGGCACGAAGAAACCATTCCAGAAAACGGAACGCGGATGAAGAGGATCTCAGCGGGGATGAAGAGGATCGAAACAAGGCCAAGATTTCAATCTTTCTGATCCTCTTCATCCCTGCCTTTCATCCGCGTCATCCGCGTTCCTCTTTTTGAACGGGTACTTCCCGATGCCCCTCCCTTGCGGTCGCGGCTCGCCAAGAGCATTGGCGTCCCCCGTGCCGCCGCTATCCTGACCGGGATGGACGATCCCACCGAGCCGCGCGTCTTCCTGGTCGGGGCCGGTCCCGGCGACCCCGGCCTGCTCACCGTCCGCGCCGCCGAGCTGCTGGCCCGTGCCGACTTGGTCCTGTTCGACCAGCTCGTCCCCCGCCGGCTGCTCGACTTCGCCAACCCCGCCGCCGAGACAGTGTGCGTCCGCGACCTGCCCGGCCAGCACCCGGACAAGTACCCGCACATCTTCGCCCGCATGGTGGCAGCGGCCCAGGCCGGCAAGACGGTCGTGCGGTTGAAGGGCGGCGACCCGCTCGTCTTCGGTCGCGGCGGGGAGGAAGCGGAAGCGCTCCGCACCGCCGGCGTCGGGTACGAGATCGTGCCGGGCGTGACGGCCGCGCTGGCCGCCGCCGCGTACCTCGACATCCCGCTCACGCACCGCCTGCACACCAGCGCCGTCGCGCTCGTCACGGGTCACGAGTTGCCGCAGAAGCCGGGCGGCAAACTGGACTGGGAAGCGCTGGCCAAGTTCCCCGGCACGCTGGCCATCTACATGGGCGTGGCCCGCCTGCCGATCCTCATCTCCGAACTGATGAAGTACGGCAAGCCGGCCGACACGCCGACGGTCATCGTCGAGCGGGCCAGCACCGGCGAGATGCGGTCGTGCGCGTCCCCGCTGGTCAACTTGGAGCAGGCCCGCCGCGCCGCCGGCCTGGAAGCGCCGGGGCTGATCCTGATCGGCGAGTCGGTGCGGCACAAGCTGCCGAAGTCGTGGTTCGAGAGCCGCCCGCTGTTCGGCCGGCGGGTGCTGGTGACACGGCCGAAGCACCAGGCTGAGGGCATGGTCCGGCAACTGGAACACTTGGGCGCGGTGGCGTCCGTCCTGCCGACGATGACCGTCCGCTACCCCGCCGACCTCGCGCCACTGGACGCCGCGCTCGGCAAGCTGCGCGAACCCGCGTGGGACTGGCTCGTCTTCACCAGTGCGAACGGCGTGCGGTTCTTCCTCGACCGCTTGCTCGCCGTCGGCCGCGACCTGCGCGACTTGGGGGCGGTGAAGATCGCCGCCATCGGGCCGAGGACCGCCGACGCCCTCCGCGAGTACCGGTTGAACCCCGACGCCGTGCCGGACGCGACCTTCTCCGCCGAGGGATTGATCGACGTGCTGACGCCGCTGGTCGCGGGCAAACGGGTGCTGCTGGCGCGAGCCAACCGGGGCCGCGAAGTGCTGAACGACGGACTGGCGAAGGTGGCGACCGTGGAGCAGGTGACGGTGTACGACCAAGTGGATGCCATCGACCCGGAGGACGACACGTTCGCGGCCCTCCGCCGGGGCGAGATCGAGTTCGTGACGCTGAGCAGCTCCAACATCGCGCGGGCGGTGCTGGGGGCGTTCGACGACGTGATTCGCGGCCGGGTGAACCGGGGCGAGGTGAAGCTGGTGGCCATCAGCCCGATCACCGGCGACGCGGTTCGCGCCTGCGGCTACCCCGTCGCCGCCGAGGCCACCGAGTTCACCGCCGCCGGGCTGATCCGCGCCGTCCGCAAGCTGGCCGAGGTACCCAGGGGTGGCGAGCATTGAGGTGAGCGCGGTGTAAGGCAGTAGCGAGAAGGTGATCGACCGGCACGGAGCCAGCCCAGTAGCCTGACTCTCCAGAGTCGGGCCGAGCTGCCACTGGCCCACGGCCCGACTCTGGAGAGTCAGGCTACGTCGGACGCGCCGACTCGGTCGTTCAACTTCCCGTAACTGCCCAACGACGGGTGTCGCTTTCCATGCGGCCTTTGACCAATTCCCCGTCACGGGACGGGGTCGGAGGAGACGGGCGGTTCCACCAGCGAGGCCGGCGCGTCGTCTGGGTTCTCGGTGTTCTCGACGTCCGCCATCGTGGCCCCGGCGACGGGCAGGCCGGTGGCCTCCGCGCCGTCGGGCGGGAGTACGTCGGCCGGCACCGTCGGCGGGGACGGGGGCGTCGGCGGCGGGGCGGCGGACACGGCCAGTTCGGTCGGGAAGACGGTCGGCCCCAGCGAATACTTGTCGGGCAGCAGGTACCGCACCGCCCGCCGCAGCATGGCGAAGTGCTCGTAGAAACGGTTGCCCTCGGTCTCCCCAGAATTCATTGTCACGCCGAACAGCAGGAAGTCCGGCTCGCCGTCCTTCGCCGGGTACAGGTATTCCAGCAGCAGCCCGCCGAACCGGGTGCGGGTCTGGAGCAGGGTCACGTCGCCGAGGTTGCTTTGCAAGCACGGCACCGCCTGCTCGCGGGCGCGGGGGTGGGAGGCGAGGGCCAGCGTCAGCCACACCGCGCGGTCGGCGGCGAGCGTCTCCCGGTCGGCCGGGCCGAGGTGCCGGCGGCGGCGGATGCCTTTCAGTTCGCCCTCGCTGATCCACTCCAGTAGACGGTACGCCGGCGCGTCCGGGCCGGTCGCGTCCTGGCTGGCAATCAACTGCTCGGCGGTCGGCGGGGCGGTGCCGGCCGGCGGCAGCGCGATCACCGCCGCGTACTCCAGGCCGCCGGGACGGGAGACGTAGTGGTGCAGCGCGCGGCGGACGTTCTTGGCGGCGGCGTCCGGCGGCTGCTTGCCCACGTCGAACGACTTCGGGTCGCGGGGGAAGACCCACCAGCAGTACGCCACCGATCCCATCAGGCCGACGCCGAGCAATAGGAACAGCGTCCCGGTGACCACCCGCAGGGGCGTCTTCCCCTCCGACACGAGCGGCTCCAGTTCGGCGACGATGGACGGCGGATCCCACTTGTTGTCGGCGGTCAGCGCGATGCCGCTGTACGCCACCACCGCCACGCTGAACCCGGCCACCAGCCACTGCCGGCGGTACGGGTTGACCACCATCCGCAGCGGCGCGCCGCGGTAGAAGGCGGCGGCCGCTTGGTACAGCAGCATGGCCGCGCCGACAATGGCGAAGAGTGTCTTCGTCGCGTGCTGGAGGTCGAAGGCCATATCGAGAGCGTGCCTGGGCGATGAGGTGGGGTGTGGGGTAGTCTACAAGAATCGTGCCAACGCCCCCAATTCGCCTCGCCGTCACGCCGGTGGCAGTCGGAGGACCGCCGACGAGCGGGGCACCGCCACCGCCGGCACGTCGCACGCGATGCCGAGCGAGTCGCGGTCGGGGGCGATCCGCTTGAGGCCTTCGACGAGCATGTCGAAGTGTTCGTCGAACCGGCCGTTCTGCTCTTCCCGCGCGTCGATGGTGATGCCGAAGACGATCACGTCCGGCCGGTTCGGTTCGTACTTGTGGAGGAACTCGACGAGAACCCCGCCCTGCCGCCAGCGGATGCGGGCCGCCTCCACGCCGCTCAGGTGCCCCCGCTCGGCCGATGCCGTGGCCGACGGAAGGAGCATCTGCTCGTACAGGGTGCGGCCGAGTTCCAGCCACTGGCGGCGGAGCTGCTGCTGCTGCTCCCGCTTGGCGGTGGGGATCTGTCGGGTCCGGGCGGCGTCCCTCAAGTCGTCTTCGTCCACGCGCTCGATCAGCAGGCAGCCGCACTGGGTGGCCGGCTGATCGACGGTCCGGAGCAACTCCTCCACGGTCGGCAGTTGGGCCGGTGCGGCGGGGAGAATGATGGCCGCCCCGTAATTCAGGCCGCCGGTCTGGTTGGTGTAGTGGGAGATGGCCCGCTTCACCTCGGCCAGCACCTGGTCGCGGGTGCGGCCGCGGCCGGCCCGGAACGAAGTCGGGTCGCGGGGGTACAGGCAGTAGCAGAACAGGGCCGACCCGCCGAGGCCGAACACGCCCAACAGGATGATCGTGAGGGCGGCCTTGACGTACCCGTCGGTCGGCAGCTGGTTGAAGATGGGGCTGACGGCCCGCCACAGGTGGTCCGGATCCCACGACCCGACGGCATACCGCAGCGCCCCGGCCCCGACGCCGATGACCGCCGGCGCGGCGAGCCACAAGAACTTGACGCGGTGCGGGTTCACCACCTCCCGCAGGGGTGCGTGCTTGGTGACGACGGCCACGACTTGGTACACGAGCAGCGCGCCGCCCACCAGGGCGAGGACGACCTTGACGGTTTCCCAGATGTCCAGATTCATGGCCGCGAACTCCGGTGGTGACGCCGTCAGTAGGGTATTCGCGGGGGCGGCGGTCGGATTTACCCCCGTCCCTCCCCGACAGTACGCCGACTGCCCCCGACGATGACACCGCCGCCGGGACCGGGTTCGCGGGCGACACGACCGCCGCGTTCCCGAGACACTTCGCCCGAAGCGCGCGAACCTTCGGACGAACGGCCGGAAAGCTTGAAAAGTGTCACGCCGGCGGGTCGGGCAGGCGGGCTGCGACGGCCGACGCGGCATCGACCACCGCCGCCAGGTCGTGGCCGTCCGGCGGGGCGAACGCCGGGCCGAGGGGGGCCTTGTCCGGCAGGATCCGCCGCAGGGCGTCGCGGAGCATGTCGAAGTGGTCGTCGAATCGGCGGCTCGTCACTTCGGCGGCCGCCTGCGCCAGGCCGAAGAGGAGGTAATCCGGTTCGGCCGGACGCGGCGGGTGCAGGTTTCAAGCATCCCGGAGGGATGTCGGACCATCCGCCACCCCTCCGGGGTGGATTCCTTCTCGCTCCGATACCAGGGGTGTCGCTCGCTCCGCTCGCTCACCCCTGGCTACGGTCCGCCACGCCTCCGGCGTGAAGACCGAGAGAAAAACCGAGGTCTTCCACGCGGTTCGTCATTGCCGACACGCGGACAGCGCTGGGGGGTGGGTCCGCTTCTCAGCCGGTCATCTCGGCGGTCAGGTTGGCGGTGGTGAACACCTTCTGCACGTCGTCGTTGGCGTCCAGCAGGTCCATCAGCCGGGCCACCTTCTTGCCCGTCTCCACGTCCACGTCGGCGTAGGCCTTGGGCAGGCTCTTCACCTCCGCCTCCAGCGTCTCGTACCCGCCCGCCTTGAGCGCCTCGTACACCGGCGAGAACTTGGTCGGGTCGCAGGTGATCGCGTACACCCCGTCCTCGTTCTGGAAGTCGTCGGCCTCGGCGTCCATCGCCGCCGTCATCACCGCGTCCTCGTCCGGGTACTCGGCGGCGTCGATCAGGATCAGCCCCTTCTTCTCGAACAGGTAGCCGACGCAGCCGGGCAGCCCCATGTTGCCGCCGTTCTTGTCGAAGATGAGCCGCACGTCGCCGCTGGTGCGGGCGCGGTTGTCGGTCAGCGTCTCGACCAGGATGGGCACCCCGTTCGGCCCGTACCCCTCGTAGGTCATCTCCTCGTAGTTCACGCCTTCCAGTTCGCCGGTGCCCTTCAAAATGGCCCGCTCGATGATGTCCTTCGGCATGGACACGGAGCGGGCCTTGTCGATGGCGTACCGCAGCCGCAGGTTCGTCGCCGGGTCGCCGCCGCCGTTCTTGGCGGCGATCAGGATGTAGCGGGTCAGCTTGCTGAACAGCCGCGCCCGCGCCGCGTCCTGCTTGCCCTTGCGAACGGCGATGTTCGCCGAGTGACTGTGTCCGGCCATGTGCCGCTCCTGAAATGCCGCGCGCCGAGTGGGGCCGAGGGCGACCCCCCGGTTCGGTGTGTCAGTATACGACCGCCGGCGGGGATGAGGGGTTCGGGGTCGGCACCGGGCGGATGCGCGCACCTGGTGACGGTGTCCCGTCGTGTAAGAACCTCGGCGGTGACACCGATTCTTCCACCTCTCCCCGCTGGGGGAGGTCGGTTGCGGAGCAACCGGGAGGGGGCTGCGCTTATACCGCGAGCGGGGTGGATTGACCCATTCGACGCGACCCGAGGAATCGGCCGGGCGGAGCGGCCAACCCACCTCCCCTCGTCGAGGGAGGAAGTGCTCTGCTCGCTCCGCGAGCGGTCTTCGAGTGCAAACCCAAGA
>JAYUFU010000521.1:0-9752 GCA_043738505.1 Fimbriiglobus sp.
CCCATCGCCACGCGGCTGACCCGCTCCGCCACCCTGCCCAAGTGGAGCGTCACCATCGGACCCAAGGAGCCGGGAGATTAATTCCCCGCTGTTGCCTTACAGCGTCGTCACGGCCCCGCTGGTGTCCCGGCAGCACGGCATCCTGAACCCCGGCGACCTGGCGAAGATTCTCGACACGAAGGCGTACCCCCGCCACATGCACCAGTTCCTCACGGACCTGATGCGGAAGTTCTACGTCTGCTTCGCCGTGCCCGACGACAGTGGCAAGCTGCTGGTGCCGGACCTGCTCGACGTGGCCGAGCCGAAGGGCGTGCCGGCACTCGACCCGACGAAAACGCTCAACTTCGAGTATCGCTACGTCGTGCTGCTGGAGGGGATTCTGCCCCGGTTCATCGCCCGTACACACTGGTACAGCGAGGGCAAACCCCGCTGGCGGCATGGCGTGGTGCTGGCCTTCGACGGCTGCGAGGCGGTGGTCCGCAGCGACACCGTCGGCCGCAAGGTGACGATCCGCGTGTCCGGCCCGGCGGAACGACGGCGGAGCCTGCTCACGATCATCCGCTCCGAGTTCGACCGCTTTCACGGCGAATTCAAGGCGAACCCACCCGAAGCCTGGGTGCCGCTGCCGGGGTTCCCGGACGTGGCCGTCGAGTTCTCCGAACTGCAAGCCCTGGAAGTCGAAGGCGAAACGCACATCGAGAAGCGCATCAGCGGCCAGCGCCAGAAGTTCGCCGTCGCGGAGTTGCTGAACGGCCTCGGCGCGGTTCGGTCCCACGACGGCAAGAAGCCGAAGCGGGTGTTCGTCAGCTACTCGCACAAGGACGAGACGCACAAGGCGACGCTCGGCGGCTACCTGCTGCAACTGGCCCAGGAGCGGCTCATCGACGTGTGGGACGACCGGCACATCCGCCCCGCCGACGACTGGGCCGGCGACATCGACCGCAACCTGAACACCGCCGACGTGATCTTGCTGCTGGTGTCGAAGAACTTCCTGGCGTCGAAGTACTGCACGGAGATCGAGGCACCGCGCGCCATCCACCGCCGCGACACCGAGGGCGTGAAGGTGGTGCCGATCATCCTCGACGGCTCGGACTTCGGCAGGCAACCGTTCATGACGAAACAGGCGTTGCCCACCGACGCAAAGCCGATCCTGGACGCGAAGCACTGGCCGGACGCGAACGACGCCTGGCGACAAGTGGCGGACAAATTGCGGGCGCTCGTGACGGGGTGAATTCGTCCGCCGCCGGCGGGTCACTTGTCGCCCTTCTTCTCTTCCGCCTTCGCGGCCTCGACGGTGATGGCCGCGCAGAACGGGGCGCACGCCTGGGTGATGTCGGACGCGACGAAGTCGATGGCGGCGATCTCCTTGTCCGGGTGCGGGTTGGCCCACGCCATGTGGTACAGCTTGATCGTCGCCTTGAACCCCTTGGACGCCTCGTTCTCGCCCTCCCACACCGCCTTCGACTCGGTCGGGCCGGCCTTGTCCGGGTACGCCCACCAGTCCACGACGTGCTTGCCGTACACGATCTTGGCCTCGGCCGTCGTCTTGTCGGCGTACCGGACGACGTACTTGCCGACCTCCTTCCCGTCCTCCGTGTCGTACCCGGCCCCTTGCAGGAAGTGCAGCTTGGCGGCCTTCCGTCCGACCTTGATGCCCTCGATCTTCTCCGGCTTCCCGGTCACGCTCGAACTGCCGAGTTGCAGCACGCCGTCGCCGATGTCGTAGGTCACGTCGCCCAGCTTCTGCACGCCGGCCTTCAGCGCCTTCAGGTTGTTGTTCGGGTACGCCTCCGAGTGCAGGTTCTCGTCCATCTTCACGTTGACGTGGTCCTTCAATTTGATCTGGGTGTTCGGGTCGGCCTTGGGCACCGGGGCGGCGAACGCCAGCGGCGCGGCGGCCGCGCAGGCCAGCAGGATGGGGAGACGGGACACGGGTCGATCCTCGGGAGTGGTCGAACGCGGACGGCATCATCATGACCGAAACGACGGCTCGCGGGAAGACCGTCGTCACAACACCGGAGGACGGCGACCTGCCAGGGCGAACCCCGGCCACTACGGTAATCCCAACCCTCTCAGCCATTCCCCAGGTGCGTTCATGTCCGTTTCCCCAACGCCGCATCGCCGCGAGTTGCTGGCCACCGTCGCCGCCCTCGGCATCGGGTCCGTCACGTTCCAGCGCGCCATCCTCGCCCAGGCCCAACCGGCGAAGGGCGAGCCGGTGACGGCGATCACCGCCGAGATGGTGCAGCAGGCCGAGTGGGTCGCGGGCATCACGCTGACCGAAGACGAGCGGAAGAAGGTGGCCGCCGGGCTGACGCGCGCGCTGGCCGGCACCAACGCCGGCCGCAAGGTGGCGGTGTCGAACGACGTGCCGCCGGCGCTCCGCTTCGACCCGCAACCGGGGCTGGTGCCCACGGCCACCGGGCGCGGCAAGGTGGCGTTGGGCGAGGTGAAGGTGAAGAAGCCGGAGGCGGACGACGACCTGGCATTCGCCGGAGTCGCCACGCTTGCACAGTTGCTCCGCGACAAGAAGGTTTCCTCGGTCGAGTTGACCAAGCTCTTCCTCGCGCGGCTGGCCAAGTACGACCCCGGTTTGAAGTGCGTCGTCACGCTGACCGAGGAACTGGCGCTGAAGCAGGCGAAGGCGGCGGACGCGGAGATCGCGGCCGGCAAGTTCCGCGGCCCGCTGCACGGCATCCCGTGGGGCGCGAAGGACTTGATCGCCTACCCCGGCTACAAGACGACGTGGGGCGCGGAGCATTACAAGGACCAGACGTTCGACAAGAAAGCCAGCGTTGCCAAGCGGCTGGACGACGCGGGCGCGGTGCTGGTGGCGAAGCTGACGCTCGGCGCGCTGGCCTACGGCGACGTGTGGTTCGGCGGCAAGACTCGCAACCCGTGGGACGTGACGCGCGGGTCGAGCGGGTCGTCGGCCGGGTCGGCGTCGGCGGTCGCGGCCGGGTGCGTGCCGTTCGCCATCGGCAGCGAGACGCTCGGCAGCATCGTGTCGCCGTCGCGCGAGTGCGGCGTCACGGGCTTGCGGCCGACGTTCGGTCGGGTCGGGCGCGGCGGGTGCATGGCGCTCAGTTGGAGCATGGACAAGCTGGGGCCGCTGTGCCGTAGCGCCGAGGACGCCGCGCTGGTGTTGAGCGCGATCCACGGCACCGACCCGGACGACGCCAGCGCCGTGGAACGCCCGTTCGACTGGCCGGGGAAGAAGCCGGCGAAGGAACTGACCGTCGGCTTCTTCGAGAAGTTCAAAGGGGCCGGGTACGAGGACGTGCTGAAAGTGTTGAAGGACTCGGGCGCGAAGCTGGTGCCGGTGGCGCTGCCGACGAGCGTGCCGACGGGGGCGCTGCGGTGCATCCTGGACGCGGAGGCCGCCGCCGCGTTCGACGACCTCACCCGCGCCGGCATCTCGGAAGGGTTCGGCGCACTGTGGCCGATCCCGTTCCGCGAGGGGCAGTTCGTCACGGCGGTGGACTACCTCCGCGCGAACCGGCTGCGGACGCTCCTGATGAAGGAGATGGCGAAGCTGATGGCGACGGTGGACCTGTACGTCGGCGGCAACGACCTGCTCGTCACGAACCTGACCGGGCACCCGACGGTCTGCCTGCCGTGCGGCTTCACCGAGCGGAAGGCCGGCGACCTGCCACAGGCGGTCACGTTCACCGGCCGGCTGTACGGCGAAATGGAACTGCTGACGGTGGCGAAGGCGTACCAGGACGCCACCGACTTCCACGCCAAGCGGCCGCCGATGGAGAAAGCCACCAAGGAGAACGCCGAGGGGAAGTGACGGCTGTTTCTCTTGAAGTGTTCTGCTCGCTCCGCGAGCGGTCTTGGGTGCGGCAACACAAGACCGCTCGCGGAGCGAGCAGAACACTCGTCACCCGGCGATCTTGGTGTACGGGTCGCCCTCGTTCAGCGTCGGCCGTTCGGGGCGGCCCTTGTACTTGTACACCAAGTCCATGTGCCCCAGACCGAGCAGCCATAACACGGTGGCGTGCAGGTCGTGGACGTGCAGCTTCGTGTCCACGGCGCGGAGGCCGAACTCGTCGGTCGCGCCGATCACCTGCCCGCCCTTCACGCCGCCGCCGGCCATCCACATGCTGAACCCGTAGGGGTTGTGGTCGCGGCCGTCGCCCTTCTCGCTCATCGGCGTGCGGCCGAACTCGCCGCCCCAGATGACGAGCGTGTCGTCCAGCAGCCCCCGCGCCTTCAGGTCCGCGAGCAGCCCGGCGACCGGCTTGTCCATCGACTTGCACAGCTCGGCGTGGTTCTTCTCGATGCCGCTGTGCGCGTCCCACTTGCTGCCGGCCCCGTGGTAGATCTGTACGAACCGCGTGCCGCGCTCGACCATCCGGCGGGCGAGCAGGCACAGCCGGCCCATCGTCGCCGTCTCCTTCGCGTCCATCCCGTACAGGGTCTTCGTCGCTTCGGTCTCCTTGGTCAGGTCCACCGCCTCCGGCGCTTCGGCCTGCATCCGGAAGGCGAGTTCGTAGCTGAGCAGCCGCGCGTCCAGTTCGGTCTGCGCCGGGTGCTTGGCGGCGAAGTCGCGGTTGAACTTCGTCAGCAAATCCAGCTTGCCGCGCTGCTGCGCGTCGGCGACGGCTTCCGGCGTGTTCAAGTTCGGGATCGGCTCCGCGCCGCCCTGGATGCGGGTGCCCTGGTAGACCGCCGGCATGAACCCGGCGCTCCAGTTCCGCGGCCCGTTCACCACCGACGTGGCGGTGTCCTGCATGACCACGAACGCCGGCAGGTTCGCGTTCACCGTGCCCAGGCCGTAGCTGACCCACGCGCCGAGCGACGGCCGGCCGCCGAGGATGCTGCCGCTGTTCATCTGGCAGACGCCGGCCGAGTGGTTGATGCCGTCGGCCATGCACGAGCGGATGACGGCGAGATCGTCGGCGTGTTCGGCGATGTGCGGCAGCCAGTCGCTCACCGACAGGCCGCTCTTGCCGTACTTGGCCCACTTCCGCTTGGACGCCAGCAGCGGCGACCGCGACTCGCCCATCGGCAGGATGACGGAGCCGAAGCTGTCGGGGATCGGCTTGCCGGCCAGCTTGTTCAGTTGCGGCTTCGGGTCGAACGTGTCCAGGTGGCTCGGCCCGCCTTCCAGGAACACGAAGATGACCCGTTTCGCCTTCGCCGCGAAGTGCGGCGTCTTCGCCGCCAGCGGGTTGTCGGCGGCGTGCAGGGCGTTCAGCGCGAGGCCGCCGAACCCGGCCCCGGCGGACAGCAGCCAGTCGCGGCGACTCAACATGGGACGGACTCCGAGGGGTGAATGCGGTACAATCCCAGCGTTACGAGCAACCGACGGAGGATCGCCGATGGTCGCCACCGCGACGGGACAGAGCCTGATGACGGCCGAGGAGTTCTACGCCTGGGCCGAGCTGCCGGAGAACGAGGACAAACTCTTTGAACTCGAAAACGGAGTACCGGTCGAGATGCCGAACGCCAACAACCTCCACGGGACGATCTGCTGGCTGGTGTCCTGGATGCTCGGCCAGTACCTCGTGCCGCGGGGCGGGTACGTGATGACTAACGACACCGGCCTCGTCATCCGTCGCCGGCCGGACACCGTTCGCGGGCCGGATGTCATGGCGTTCCTCACTCGCCCCAGGTTCGAGGATCTGAAGCGGGGGCCGGTGGAAGATGTCCCCGCACTCGTGGCCGAAGTCCTGTCGCCGTCGGATCGGCCGGGCAAGACGCATCGGCGGGTGCAGGGATACCTCCGTCGCGGCATCCCGATGGTGTGGGTCATCGATCCCCAGGACAGAACCGTTGCCGTCCACACCGCGACTGAGTTCCACGTCCTCGAAGAAGCCGAGGAACTGACCGGCAACGGCGTGCTGCCGGACTTCCGCTGCCCGGTGGCAGCGTTCTTCAACTGGCCGGGGGAGGCGTGAGTTGTCGGCGGTCGGCACGTTGAATCACTCCATCACCCAAGGGGATATCCGTGGTACACCCCACGAAAAAGTTCGCGCTCAACGCCGACCAGATACGCCCGCTCGCCACAGGCCGTGGCGGTTGTTTCGCCACGGATGCGATCACCGTGCTGGGGTACAAGGTCGGGTACATGTATCGGGAAGCGGCGAGTCCTGGCTTCTCCGACTCCGGGTGGCGGTTCTTCGCCGGGAACGAATCGCCGGGCTACTTGCAGGAGCCGGCGAACATCGGCATCTACGATGTCAACACCATTGCCAACTACGACGCCGAGATCATCACACTTCTCGATGCTCCCGTCGGCTCCGCGTTCGAGCGATCAGACGGCGGAGACGGGCCGCTCCGCCCCGTCGTCGGCTGAAAAACACCTGCGCTCACTCCACATACAGGAACTCGCTGCTGTTCAGCAGCACGTGCGCGAAGTCGGCCCAGGCGGTCTGGCGGGCGGTGCGGGGCGTGACCGGCGGGGCGGCGGTCGCCGACATCTTCAACTCCATTCCCCCGGCCGTGTCCTTCATCACGCCCGGCTTCGCCTCGAACTGCCAGTACCCGACGGTGTGCTTGCTCGTCCCCTCGCGGGTGAACAGCAGGTCGCCGAGGCCGAGCGCGGCGGACGACAGCCGCACGTCGTCCAGCAACCCGTCGAACCCCGCCGGAGCGGTGCCCGACCGCCGGCCGAGCGTCAGCGGCAGCTTGTTGTCGAACCCGCCCGTCGCGTTGTGCGGCACCTTCGCCGTCAGCAGCGGCTCGTCGTCGTTCGACAAGTCCTTCAGGTGGAACGTCACCTCGCCGGCCGCCTCCTTCGTGGCCAGCTTCACCGCCGCGGCCAGGTAGTACGGCTTGTTCATCGTCAGTTGGTGGTCCGAGAACACCGCCTCCTCGCCCGTGGTGCCGTCGCGCTTGGTGCCGATTAGTTGCAGCACCACCGTCTGCGGTTTGCGGCGAGACTGCTTGCCCGTCACGCCGAAGTTCCACCCGCCGGTCTTCGCGTTGCCGTCCCAGTGCGCGACGACGGTTCGCACGGCGGCGGTGTCGGCCACGCTCTTCGGCGACACGAACGCCTCGACGGTGAAGTCGCCCGTCGGCAGCTTGTCGCCGGCCGTCTCGAACCCGCCGGTCATGTTCATCAGCGCCGCCTGCCCGTCGCGGTACGGCAGCTTCCCGGCCGAGAACGTGGCCGCCGGCGCGACGGCCTTCTTCGGATCGACCGTCTTCGCTTGCTCGTCCAGGAACTTCAGCACGCCCGCGACCTCTTCGGTGGTCGCGTCCCGCCCGAACGCCAGCCGGTACGCGCGGCCGACCCGCTTCGCTTCATCCTTCTCGTCGGCTTCCAGCCGGGCGGCGAACGCCCGACCCCGCGCCAGCATCCCCGTGCCGTTGAACAGGAACAGCGACTGTACCGGCGTCGTGGTCGTGTCGCGGCTGGCAGCGCTGTTGAACCAGTACGGCGCGTCGAACACGTCGAGCAGCGGGTCGCGGGTGTTCCGCATGATCTTGGTGTAGATCGTCCGGCGCGGGTCGCTGGCCGGCGAGCCGGGGCCGGACGCCTTCAGGTCGAGTTCGCCGGTCGCGGCCAGCATGGCGTCGCGGATCTGCTCGGCGTCCAGCCGGCGGACGGGGGCCTTCCACAGCAGCTTGTTCTCCGGGTCGGTCAGCTTGCCGGCGGCCGGTTCGGGGTGGGTCGCACCCTGCTTGTAGGTCGCGCTGGTCACGATCAGCCGGTGCAGCTTCTTCACGCTCCACCCGTCGGCCACGAACCGCGCCGCCAGCCAGTCGAGCAGTTCCGGGTGCGTCGGCGGGTCGCCGAGTTTGCCGAAGTCGGAGGCGTTCGCCGCCAGCCCCCGGCCGAAGTGCTGCTGCCAGAGGCGGTTGACGAACACGCGGGCCGTCAGCGGGTTGGTCGGCTCGGTCAGCCAGTTCGCCAGCGCCGACCGCCGGCCGGTGCTGGTCGGCAGCGCCGTCACTTTCGCGTCGGCCGCGTCCAACACGGTCGGGACGCCGGGTGACACCGGGTTGTCACCCTTCTTCGGCACGGTGATCGGCGGGGCGGTCGGGCCGATGTCGGTACACGTCGGGGCGGTCGGCAGCGGCGGCGGCTTCAGGTCGTCGAACTTGGCCAACTCCTTCCGCAGGGCGATCAGCTTCTCCTTGTCCGCCCCCTTGATGCCCGCGTCCAGCCGACCGTACTCGTAGTCCACCTGCCGGTACGCCAGCTCGTGAATCTGCTGCTCGTAGGGGGTGCGGTCGCCGTCCGACTTCCGCAGGATCGCCTGGATGTCGTCGGGGAACTTGGTGATCGCGCCCTCGGCCGCCTTCGCGCGGTGCGGCCGTTCGAGCGCGGCAATGTCGGCCCGTAGCTTCGCCGTCTTCGTTTCCCACGCGGCGAATTTCGTTTCGTACTCGGCAACGTCCTTCGGCCCCACGGCGGGCACGTCGTCGCGCGGGCGGAGGCCGGCGAAGAACGCCTGGAGGCGGAAGTAGTCCTTCTGGAGCAGCGGGTCGAACTTGTGGTCGTGGCAGCGGGCGCACTGCAAGCCGAGGCCGAGGAACACGTCGGCGGTGGTGTCGGTGATGTCGTTCAGGATGTTCGCCCAGTGGCCCTTGGCGTCGCGGTTGTTGTACTCGTAGATGCCGTGCCGCAGGTAGCCGGTGGCCACCCGCGCGGCCGGGTCGTCCGGGTACAGTTCGTCGCCGGCGAGTTGCTCCTTCACGAACCGGCTGTACGGCTTGTCGGCGTTGAAGCCGTCGATGACGTAGTCGCGGTACCGCCACGCCGTCGGCCGGTAGTCGTCGATGCGGAAGCCGTCGCTGTCGGCGTAGCGGACGAGGTCGAGCCAGAACCGCGCCTGCCGTTCGCCGTAGCGGGGCGAGGCGAGTAGCCGGTCCACTAGCTTCTCGTAGGCGGTCGCCGACGTGTCGCTCACGAACTCGTCGATCTCCGTCGGCGTCGGCGGCAGCCCGTGCAGGTCGTAGGTCAGCCGGCGAATCAGCACCCGCTTCTCGGCCTCCGGCGCGGGCGTCAACTTCGCCTGTTCCAGCTTCCGGTGAACGAACCCGTCGATGGGGTTCAACTTCTTGTCTTCAACTTGGAACTTGGAACTTGGAACCTGGAACTCGCCCACCGGGCGATACGCCCACCACTGGCGGTCCTCGTCGGTGATGGTGCCGGGCTTCCGCTTCGCGCCGCCGGTCGCGTTCGGCCACGCCGCGCCGTCCGCCACCCACGTCGTCAGCACCCCGACCTCCGCGTCGGTCAGCTTCTCCTTCGGCGGCATTTGCAGGTCGTCGTTCTTGTACCCGACGGCCTCGATCAGCTTGCTCTCGCCGGGTTTCTTCGGCACCACCGCCGGTCCGGAGTCGCCGCCCGCCAGCAAGCCCGCCTGCGTGTCCAGCGTCAGCCCGCCCTTGCTTTTCTTGGCCTCTTCGCTGTGGCAACTGAAGCACTTCGCCACCAGCAGCGGGCGGACCTTGTTCTCGAAGAAGTCGGCGCGCGGGTCGGCGGCGGACGCGACGGCGGCGGACGCGAGCAGGAGAAGCAGGGATCGCATGGCGGCTCACCGGGGAGGGTGACGAATTGGAGGAAAGTGTATCCGATGTCGGTGCGGAATGCGACCACTCTCAGAGCGCCAGGTGGAACGTGTCGCGGTCGCGCGGCACCTCCACCGGCACCAGCGGCGGCACCACCGGCGCGGCCGGGGCCGCCGCCGCCAGCCTGCGCTGCGCGAGGCACTTCTTCATCCACGTCTGGAAGTCGTCCGTGTCCTCGCCCGCTTCGGTCCCGTCCGGCACCGTCTCGACCGCGACCG
>JAYUFU010000522.1:0-3217 GCA_043738505.1 Fimbriiglobus sp.
GCGGGTCGTCGGGCTAACAAAAACTCTATCGCGTCTCCAGCTTCGCCCTCAGGTGGGCGATTTGCCGCAGGCGCACCTCGGCGGTGGCGTCGGCTTCGAACTTCAGGTTCTGCCCGCTGACGGACTCCAGGAGGCGGTGCGCGAGGTGCCGCACTTCCATCTCCCGCATCTCCAGCGCCTCCAACAGTACCGGCACGGCGGCCGGCCCACGGGCCGAGAGTTCCCGCAACGCCGCCGGCCTCGTCGCTTCGTCCTTCAACTGGTTCACCAGCCGCCGCATCTTCTCCTGTTCGAGAAGCTGCTGCGTCGAACCGCCGAACGCCGTGCGGGGCGGCGGCGGAGTGGTCGGTGTCGGCGGGGGCGGTTCCGGCACGAGGGCGATGATGGGTTCGTCGGTCGGGTCGTCCGGTTCCAGGTCGAGGACCATCGGCGTGGACTGGAGCGTCGGTCGGGGCGACGGCGGAGCCGCGACGGCTCCGCGGCCGCCGGGGATGCTGCCGCCGAACCCGTCCTCGACGAACGTGTTGCCGAGGTACTCGCGGATGGCAATCGGGTCGCGGATCAGTTCCGCCGGCGTGCCCTGGGTCACCACCTTGCCGGCCTGGATGAGGTAGCTGCGGTCGGTGATCTTCAGCACTTCGCGGACGTTGTGGTCGGTCAGCAGGATGCCGATGCCCTGCTCCGCCAGCTCGCGGATGTTCTGCCGGATGTCCTCGGTCGTCTTCGGGTCCACCGCCGCGAACGGCTCGTCCAGCAGGATGAGCAGCGGCTCGCAGACGAGGCAGCGGGCGATCTCGAGCCGCCGCTTCTCGCCGCCGGAACACCGCCCCGCCGGGTTGTGCCGGACTTGCGTCAGGTTGAACCGCGCCAGCGCCTCCTCGGTCCGCTCCCACCGCTCGGCGCGGGTGAGCTTGCGGCCGAGCGTCCGGCTCCGGGGCAGCGCTTCCAGGATGGCAATCAGATTTTGTTCGACGGTCAACTTCTTGAAGATGCTCTGCTCTTGCGACAGGTAGCCCATGCCGAGCCGTGCGCGGCGGAACATGGGCAGCGCGGTCACGTCCTCGCCGTCGAACAGCACCCGCCCGCCGTTCGGCGTCACCTGCCCGGTGGTCATGCGGAAGCTGGTCGTCTTGCCGGCCCCGTTCGACCCGAGCAGGCCGACCACCTCGCCGGCGTTCACCGTGTACGAGACGCCGTCCACGACCTTCCGCGGGCCGTACCACTTCTCCAGTCCTTCGGCTCTGAGCAGCGACATCGGGGTAGCTCCGATTTCCGGGCGAACGGCGCGGCGTCAGCCCGCCGGCATTGAAAAAACACCGGCGGACTCACGTCTCGCCGTTCGCCTGCCAGGGCGTCACGCCGCTCGCACGGCCGGGTCGATCACCCGCCATTCCTGCATGTCCAGGTAGTGCTTGGTGGACGTCTCGCGGCTGGGGAAGAAGCGGAAGTCGGTGCTGACGCGGGTGCGGTCGGAGGTGTTCGCCACCGACCCGTGGACGACCCAGCGGTTCAGCACCAGGCAGTCGCCGGGGTTCATGACGCAGTGGACGCCCGGATGGTCGCCGGTCGCCACCCCCTCGAACCAGAACTTCCGCCCCTTGTCGGTCAGCAGCTCGAGCGGCTTGTTCGTGTGCTCGTACACCATCACCCCGCCGCACTTCTCGTCGATGGGGACGAACGGCACCCACACCGTGACGAAGTCGGTCATGTGCGGGTTGTAGCTGACATCCTGGTGCGCGGGCACGCCGGCGTGCTTGTTGCCGGGCAGCACATACCGCGACGTGGGCGGCATGTGCAGGAACAGCTTGTCATCGTCCAGCACCGTTTCCAGCACCCGCCGCAGCCCGGCCGCCTTCGGCACCGCCCACATGTTCGGCGACAGCCGAGCGTCCAGCGGGAAGTGGCCGGACATCATGTTCCGCAGGTTCTGGTCGAGCTGGTCGAACCGCTCTTCGGTGGCTTTGTCGATGGCGGCGCACAGGCTCGGCATGTCGCCGGTGCCGAAGGTGCGGTGCAGCTCGGCCAGCATCACGTTCATCTCGCCGACGAGGTGGTCGCGCACCGCCCCCACTTCATCCGGGGCGAACACGCCGCGGAACACTTGATACCCGTGTTCGCGGAAACAGGACAGGTCCATGATCGGAACCTCAAGTGCGGGTCTTGTTAGCCCGAAGCGCGAGCGAGGGGCCAACCACAATCGAGTTAAACCCACGACTCCACGCCCCTCGCTCGCGCTTCGGGCTAACGGGCGGCAGCCTCACTCCTTCACCAGATACCCGGCCGGGGCGTTCGTCCACGGGAACGTCTTCACCCGCACGCCCGGCAAGCCGGCGAGCAGTTCGTCCACCGCCTGCGTCTCGCCCGGCCACTGCTTGATGGCGTACTCGTCGAAGAGGATGACCCCGCCGCGGGACAGCTTCGGCCAGAACGCCTCGACCGCCGCCTTCGTGGGTTTGTACAGGTCCACGTCCATGTGGATCAGGCTGAACCGCACGCCGGGGTTCTCCGCGACGAACGTCTTCGGCGTCTCGGCGATGTCGCCGGGCACCAGCTTGATGCGGTCCTTCCACGGGACGAACCGGTCCTGATCGAAGATGCCGATGGCGCTCTGGAGTTCCTCGAAATACTGCTCCGGGGAAAACCCGCCGACCTGCTTCTGCACCGTCGATTCGACGCGGCCGTCCTCCGGGGCCAGTTCGGTGAACCCCTTCCAGTTGTCGAACCCGTACACCACCTTCGTGCGGTCGCCGAGGCAGTAGCACTCCAGCAGGTTCGCCCACGTCAGCAACCCCAGCCCGCGGAACACGCCCACCTCGGCGATGTCGCCGGGCACGTCCAGCGTCATCTTGAACAGTTCGGCGTGCGCCAGGAACCGCTTCAGCCACTGCCGGCGGACCAGCACCGGGAACATCTGCACGGCCGTCAGCGGGTCGATCTTGTACGTCGCGCAATGCTCGGCGAGCTGGCCCTCGATGGCGGCGTCGAGGCCCTGCTTGTGCATCCCGTCGAAGGCCCGCGTCGTCATCGGTCGTCTCCGGTGGTCGGTGGCCCGTCGCAATTCCCCTGCCCTATCCAGAATGTCATGGTATTTGTCAACGCCACTCTCGCCCGCGACGCGGCGAGGGTGTAACCAGATTCTCTTGTGGTCATGCGGCGAGGGACGCCCAGTACGCCTCCCACTGAACCGAGTGGCGGACGCACACCCGCGCCGCCATCG
>JAYUFU010000523.1:0-9721 GCA_043738505.1 Fimbriiglobus sp.
GTGTCGTCGCCGCGAGCCGTGCGAGCGGGGAAAGCGGCCCCAATGCGAATGGCATTGGTTCACCGCTCCCCCGCTTTCAATCGCCCTTCCAGTCGGCGGGCGACGACGGCCAGCGGGTAGCTCATGAGCAGGTACATCGCGGCGGTGATGACGGCCAAACTCAAGATCTGGTCGCGGTGGTTATTGTACAGCGTGTTGTACTGCTTCGTCAGTTCCATCACGGCGATGACCGAGCAGACGGCGGTGTCCTTGAACAGCGCCACGAAGTCGTTCGTCACCGACGGCAGCGCGGCGCGGAACGCCTGCGGCGTGAGGATGCGCCGGATGACCGTCCACCGCGTCATGCCCAGCGATTCCGCCGCCTCCATCTGGCCGCGCGGCAGGTTCAGGAACGCGCCGCGGAAGTGTTCCGCCTCGCTCGCCGAGTAGTTCAGCGCCAGGCCGAGGATGCCGATCAGTTCCTTCGGCAGCCGGGCAAACGCCGGGATGTATTCCGGCAGCAGGTAGAACAGCACCCACAGTTGCAGCAGCAGCGGCGTGCCGCGCAGGATTTCGACGTACACCGACAGCAGCCAGCCGAGCGAGCGCGGGCCGTACAACCGACCGGCGGCCACGGCCATTCCGATCAGCGTGGCCAGCGGCATCGCCGCCACCGCCAGGAGGATGGTCATCAGCGCGGCGTAGCCGAGGAGCCGGAAGGCTTCGGGCCAGTCGATGGCGGACGTGCCGATCATCTCCCGCTCGTCGCCGGCGTCCTCCTCGTCGTCCGGCGGCAGCTCCGCGAGCGACTTGTTCCGCAAGTAATTCAGCCGCTCCTGGTCGCGGTTCCAGATGCCGTACTTGCGGTAAATGGCTTCCAGGCGGCCGTCCTCGAATCCCGCGCGGAGGGCGGCGTTCACCGCGTCGCGGAGGGCGGCATCGTCTTTCCGCGTGAGGATGACGTAGTACCCCAGCGCACGCGGGTCGGCGAGTTTGCGCAGCTTCTTGCCCGCCTTCGCGTCCTCGGCCACGTAGAAGAGCGCCGCCGGGTTGTCCTGCACGGTCGCGTCCAGCCCGCCGCCGGCCACCAGTTGGAACGTGTTCGCCACGTCGTCGTGGACTTCGAGTTGCACCGCGTCGCCGTACTTCCGCTGGACGTACCGCATGGCCGCCGAGCCGGTCAGCACGCCGACCTTCTTCTTCGGCTCGTCGGGCTTGGCCTTCAGGTCGTCCCACGTCTGAATGCCGCTGCCGGCGGCGACGGTCGCCCGGAGCCGGTAGACGTAGTACGGGATGCTGGCCTGCGATTTGAACTGATCGGAGTATTCGTACCCGTTCAGCACGATGTCCAGTTCGCCCCGCTGGAGCAGTTCGGGCAGCTTGTTCCACTCGCCGTTGACGGGTTCGCTGGTGCGGCCCAGCTTCTCGGCGAGGTACGCGGCCAGCTCCACCTCGAACCCCTTGGTCCGGTTGTCGAACACGTAGGGCGCGCCGCCGGTCTCATCCATGCCCCACTTCAGCGGCGGCTTTTCCTGCGCGACGGCCGGAGTGGCGAGAACGAGGAGGAGCAGGGTGGAGCGGAGCAACGGCGGAACCCTCGGAGACGGTGACGCCAGTTTCGAGTTTCCGGCTCCCAGTTTCAAGTCGTGCGCCGACTCCCGTGCGGCGGCGGTTTCCGGCGGTGCCAGCCAGTCCTCACCCACCCCCGTTCTCGACAGGGGCCGAGGGGTGCGGTCTTCGCTACGACAACGCAACCCCGTCGCGTTCCCGCACCGAGTCACCCCGTGCCCGATCCCGCTCCGTCCGCCGTGCCGCCCGGCCTCCGCATGCCCGCCGAGTGGGAGCCGCACGCCGGCACCTGGCTGGCGTGGCCGCACCGCCGGTCGGACTGGCCGGGCAAGTTCGGCCCCATCCGCTGGGTGTACGGCGAGATCGTCCGCACCCTGGCGCGGTTCGAGACGGTGAACGTGCTGGTCCGCCCCGAGGACTGGGACGGTGCGCGGAAGGTGCTGGCCGCCGTCCACGCGCCCGGCGGCAACGTCCGCCTGTGGAAGTTCCCGTCGGATCGCGGCTGGGTCCGCGACTCCGGGCCGATCTTCGTGACGGATGCGGCCGGCGACCGCACCGCCCTCGACTGGCACTTCAACGCCTGGGCCAAGTACGCCGACTGGACGCGGGACGACGAACTGCCGGCGTTCGTGGCGGGGAAACTCGGCGTGCCGTCCCTGCAACCCGCATTGCGCGGCTGGCGGGTGGTGCTGGAAGGCGGCAGCATCGACGTGAACGGTTGTGGACTTCTGCTGACGACCGAGGAATGCCTGCTCAGCACCACGCAGCACCGCAACCCGCCGTTCGACCGGGCGGATTACGAAGCCGTGTTCGACCAGTACCTGGGCGTCAGGAAGGTGCTGTGGCTGAACAAGGGGATCGCCGGCGACGACACCCACGGCCACATCGACGACCTGGCCCGGTTCGTCGGCCCGCGCACGGTGGCGACGGTGGTGGAAGCCGACCCGACGGACGCCAACTACGACCCGCTGCAAGAGAACCTGGACCGGCTCCAGGGCTACTCCGACCTGGACGGCTCGAAGCTGGAAATCGTCGCGCTGCCGATGCCGCGGCCGATCGTGTTTCGCGGCCAGCGGCTGCCGGCCAGCTACGCCAACTTCTACATCGCCAACGGCGTCGTCATCGTGCCGACGTTCAACGACCCGGCCGACCGCGTCGCCCTCGGCACCCTGGCGGAGCTGTTCCCCGACCGCGAAGTCGTCGGCATCCACTGCGGCGACCTCATTTGGGGCCTCGGCACCCTTCACTGCATGACCCAGCAGGAGCCGGCGTGACCCCTCGGCGGGCCGCCCGGTCTTCGCACGTCCCGCTCGCCCCATACGCTACCCCCATGCCCAAAGGCGACCCGTTCACCGCGCTCTGCCAACTGGCGGCGGCCACCGACACCCGCGTGGTGGCCGACCTGCACCTGCACACCACCGCGTCCGACGGCGACCTCACCCCGTCGCAACTCGTCCACGTCGCGCGGAATGCCAACCTCGACGCTATCGCCGTCACCGACCACGACACCGTCACCGGGTACGACGCGGCCCTCGACGCGCTTCGCACCTTCGGCATTCCGAAACCGGAGATCGTGCCCGGCGTCGAGGTGTCGGCGGAGTTTGAAGGGCGCGAGGTCCACGTCCTCGGCCTGTTCGTCGATCCGTCGAACGCCGAACTCTCGGCGGCACTGGCGGCGAGTTGCGCCGCACGGCGGGAGCGGTTCCGGCGATTCGTGGCGGCGCTAGCAACCGGCGGCGCGGCGCTCGACCCCGGCGCGGTGGAAGGGGTCGAACGGGCGTCGGTCAGCCTGGGTCGGCGGCACCTCGCCGGACTCCTCGTGCGGGCCGGTCACGCCCGCACGCGGTTCGACGCCTTCCAGCGGTTCCTGCAACCGCTCGCGGCCGCCGTGCCCGCCACCCACCTCATCCCGGTCGCGCGGGTGGTCGAACTCCTGCGCGGGGCCGGCGGGCTGTCGGCGCTGGCGCATCCCGGCGAGCGGTTCGACGAGGCCGCCCTGACACGGCTCGCCGAATTGGGACTGACCGGGATCGAAGTTCGTTTCCCGGCGGCGAACTTGAGCCGAACCGCCGAACTCGTGCGAATCGCCGGTCGGCTGGGGCTGGTCTGCACCGGCGGCACCGACTTGCACGCGGCGGGCGACCGCGCCATCGGGTCCGTCGGCCTGGCGCGGGCCGAGTGGGTGGCGCTGAAAAGCCGGCCGTTCGGGTCGTAGCAATTCCGTCCCGTCCGGCGTCCGGCGCGGTCGCACCGATCCGGACGCGCCGCGGCCCCCCTCTTCTGGTAGCAACGCCCGGTTCCGGTCGATGCGGCAGGCGTTCGTGGCGCATGGTTGCCGCTGAAACCGGACTTCAGGACGGCCGGGAACCGGTCGGCGTCCGGGCAACCACGAAACGGATTCGAACCATGAGACGGATGCTCTGGGTGGCTCTGCTGGCCGGGCCGGTCGCCCTGGCGTCGGCGGAACCGGCGCACGCGCAGGGGTGTGCGACGGGCGGGTGCGGCATCGGCGGGGGCGGCGCGCCCCTCGGCCGGCCGGGGTTCGGCGTGCCGCCGTTCGGCTGCCCGTTCGGCTTCTGCATGAAGCTGTTCCCCGGCATCCACCAGCACGGCCCGCTGGTGAACTACGGCCCGTACTCCGGGTATTACCCGTTCGAGCCGTACGGCCCGTGGACCTCGGACCTGCGGTACAACGGGCCGTACGGCCCGGCGAACTCGGCCGGCACCGGTTGGGCACCGCACCTCCAGGGGCTGTTCCACCGCGGGTACGTCCGGCGCGGGGCCGGCGACTGCGGGTCGTGCGGTCGCCACAAGTCGGCGTGCGGCTGTGGGCACTACGCGCTGACCACTCTGCGGAACGTCGGGGCGCGGTTGAACCCGTTCCACCGGTTCGGCTGCGGCACCGGCTGCGGGAACTGACGGCTGGCGCGGCTGCTCCGCGCCGGGCTGCGGAAAGTCGCCCCTTCCGGCGACCCGCGCGCTTGCCCGCCGGGGCGTCGCGGGTCATGGTTGTCATGCAACGCTCGGTGCGCTCGCAGGGAGTCGCGCCACTTCTTTCCACGGATCGGATCAACCGAGGTTCGCCATGAAGAAACTGTTCCTGAGCCTGCTCGCCGCCGCCGGCCTGCTCGCCGTCGCCGAACCCGTCCTCGCCGGCGGGGAAGCCAACCCGTTCAACGGGCCGCCGAACACCCGCCTGTTCCCGCCGATCTTCCGCAAGCAGTCTCTGCCGGCCTTCCAGGCCGCCCCGTGGTACCTGTACTTCCCGTACAACGGCCACTTCCAGACGCCGGCCCCCATCGGCGGCGGTGGCATGGGCGGGTACGGCGGGTACGGCGGCGGCATGGGCAACCCGTACTTCCAGACGGTGCCGCCCGGCGGCCGCTAAATCGTTCCGGTAGTCATTCGCCGCACCGCCCCGGTTCTTCGACCGGGGCGGCGTCGTTTCGTTTCGGCCGTAGGGCGCGATCCGTAAGCTTACTCCTTCCTTCCGCGCCGGAGTTCATCGAGATGGGAACCCAGTGGCTGGCCCCGATTGCCGGCTCGCGGCTCGTCCGCCGCATCGCCGACGCCGCCTTCGTCCGCGCCGCGCGATACCGCGTCCGGCAGCTCGACGCCCTCGACGCCGGCAAGGCCCAAGAGGAAGTGTTGCGGAAGCTCCTCCGCCACGCGCGGAACACCCGCTTCGGGCAGGACCACGACTTCCGCTTCCTGAAGTCCGTCGCCGACTACCAGGCCCGCGTGCCGGTGCGCGGCTACGAGCCGTTCTGGGACGAGTACTGGAACAAGGACGGCCGCTACCCGGAGGCCGCGTTTAACGCCACCTGGCCCGGCCGCACGCCGTACTTCGCGCTCAGCTCCGGCACCACCAGCGGCACCACCAAGTACATCCCCGTCACGCACGAGATGGTGAAGTCGAACCGCAAGGCGGCGTTCACCACGATGGCCTTCTTCCGCGACGCCCACCCGCTGGCCGACACCTTCGCCGGCAAGTTCTTCTTCCTCGGCGGCAGCACCGTCTTCCGCCCGCAGTCCGACGGCAGCTTCGCCGGCGACCTGTCCGGCATCGCCGCCAAGGAAGTGACCGACGCCGTCCGGCCCTACACCTTCCCGTCGCTCGAACTCAGCCTGCTCTCCAACTGGGAGGAGAAGCTGGCGAAGCTGGCGGAAATCTCCATCAAGGAGCCGATCACGGCCGTCAGCGGTGTGCCGTCGTGGATGCTCAAGCTGTTCGATTCGGTGCTGCAAGCGGCCGGCAAGAAGACGCTCATCGAGGTCTGGCCGATGCTGAAGGTGATCATCCACGGCGGCACGAAGTTCGACTCGTTCCGCAACACCTTCCGCGAGGTGATCGGCTCGGACGACGTGAAGTTCTGCGAGGTCTACCCGGCGTCCGAGGCGTTCATCGCCACGCAGGACTTCCGCTCGGACCTGCTGCGGGTGGTGCCGGACCACGACGTGTTCTTCGAGTTCGTGCCGATGGAGTATTTCGAGAACGGCGTGCTGAAGACCGACCGGCCGACCCGCCACACGCTAGCGAACCTGGATGTCGGGGCCGTGTACGCGGTGCTGATTACTAGTTGCTCCGGCATCTGGAGCTACCTGCTCGGCGACACCGTGCGGTTCGAGAGCCGCAACCCGCCGCTGCTGCGGTTCACCGGACGGACGAAGAACTTCCTGAGTGCCTTCGGCGAACACCTGATTGAAGAAGAGGTGGAGAAAGCCGTGGCGAAGGCGGCGGCCGAGTGCGGGGTGCTGACCGAGGACCACCACGTCGGCCCGGTGTTCCCGACCGACACCAAGCAGCCCGGCCACCACCTGTACCTGATCGAGTTCCGGGGCCAGCCGCCGGCGGACCTGGGGCGGTTCGCGGACATCCTCGACCGCGAGCTATGCCGGCTGAACGAGGACTACGACGCGCACCGCCTCAAGGATTTGACGATGCGGAAGCCGGTGGTGCGGGTGGTGCCGGCCGGCGGCTTCGGCCGCTGGATGGCCTCGCGGGGCAAGGCCGGCGGCCAGAACAAGGTGCCCCGCATGGACAACACCGGCCTGATGACCGCCGACATCGCCAAGTGGATGGGCGAGAAGGGGTGACGAGCATTCTTCAGCCCCGGAGGGGCGACCGCCTGTAGCCTGGGGCGTAAGCCCCAGGTCCGCGAACCCAACCACCCCAAGCCCCGGAGGGGCGGTAGAAGTTGAACACTGGGAGATGGGTTAGAGAAGTTTCGGAAGAGAAAGGGAAGGGGGTGAGAATTCTTGTTGACCTGTCCCCCGAACTCGCCTACAATTCAAAACACCACGACCTACGACCTCGAACCACCGCAAGGGCGATCCGAGGTCGTGGTCTGTCCCGATCCGGCAAGCCGGTTGGGTGAGCGCCGAAGCACCCGTACAGAGTGGTATCAGTACGGTACTCGGTGAACGCACATCTGGCAAGCCTCCACACCGGAGTATTGGCTATGCGCGCGAATATCGTCTGTTGATTGTCATTTCTGTGTGGCGTCCATGACCGCCGCTCACGTCAACCGGACACGGGTACTTGGAGACATCTCCGCGAGGCGACACCGTTTCTTCGCGGCCGAATTGAAGAAACACAGGGAGTTTGGTGAGAGACGTTGTGTCTCGAAACCTCCACAGTCGCGAGGCTGTGGCCGCATTCCCAGTTTGCTCCGGGTGTCCGTGGCAACCGCGCCGGCCGCAAGCCGGCGCGGCTTTCACTTTTCGCAACCACTTTTGATTCACACCGAACCGCCGCAAGGCGGAAGGGGCTTTCCGTGAACAAAGAGAAGCTCATCGAGGTCTACAGCGACATCGTCCGCCGCCGACGGTGCAGCTTGGACGAGATCATCGTGCGCATGACCCTCCGGAACGAATTCTTGGCCGACTCCCAAGACCTGCTCGGTCAAGGCTCCGACGAAGAGGACTTGTTGTGGGAGTTGCTCCGGCTCCGGAAGAAGGGCGACTTGCCGTCCAAGGATGATGTGTTGGCGTGAACCACGAATCCGGAGGGGTGGCGTCTGTCGCCCCTCCGGGGCTTCGCCTTCTTTCGCAACGGTTCCTGGGGTTCGGTCGCTTCGCTCCGTCACCCCAGGCTACCGGCAATCGCCGCTCCGCGGCTACAACAATCTACGGACCCGACGAAACCCCCCGTATACATGTTCCGACGAGGTACGCCATGACCCGCCTTCGCCGCGAACGCTTCGTGATGCTCGACCCGTGCGACCCGGTGAACCCGACGGCGGAGGAGTTGACGTGGCGAGTGAGCGGCGTGACCCAGCCGGGCCGGGAGGTGGTGTTCGACGACGCCCCGCTTCCGGGGTTGATGGACGCCCTGTTGCGGGACGGCGGCTCGGTCGCGGAGATCGCCCGCCGGTGTCAACTCCCCGTTCCCACGGTCGAAGCCGTCCTCCGCACCGCCGGCTCACTTCTCTCGAGGAACGGCACCGAAACCCCGACCGCCGGATGAATCGCACCGGGTTGACCGGTCGCGCCCGGTGGGGTGGGGCCACTCGTCGAACTGCTGGCCCCGTCCGACACACCCGAATGGGCCGAGTACGGGAACGCACTCGCCGCCCGACTGCCCACTTCTCCTGGCGCACCCCGCCCCTCCGGCCTCTCACGACCGGCTCATCGGCCGTCGCGGAAAATGCCGCCGTCCTTCCCACCCTTCGGAGCGAACCCATGACTTGGCGATTCCGACTCGCGGCCCTCGCGGTCGTCGCGGCGACGGCCGACGTGCCGGCCGGCGACTGGCTCCAGTTCCGCGGGCCGAACGGCACCGGCGTCTCGACCGAGAAGAACCTGCCGGGCGAGTGGTCGGCGACGACGAACGTGGCGTGGAAGGCGGCCGTCCCCGGCGTGGCGTGGTCGTGCCCGCTCGTCATCGGCGACAAGGTGATCGTGACGACGGCCGTCGCCGACGGGCAACCGAAGCCGGGGGCCGGCGGCGGCTTCGGCGGCGGCGGAGGGGGTGGCGGCGGGCGTCCGGGTGGCGGTGGAGGCGGCGGTCGCGGGCCGGACAAGACGTACACCTGGAAGGTCGTCTGCCTCGACAAGGCCACCGGCAAGGAGCTGTGGGCGAAGACGGCCGCCGAAGGCAAGCCGAAGTTCGGCACCCACGGCAGCAACACGTTCGCCACCGAATCCCCGGCGTCCGACGGCGAGCGGGTGTTCGCCTACTTCGCCGCCGCCGGCACCGTGTCGGCGTTCGACCTGACCGGCAAGGAGCTGTGGAAGACCGACCTCGGCGCGTTCCCGGCCACCAACAACTGGGGCACCGCCAGCTCGGTCGCCACCCACGCCGGCAAGGTGTTCGTGCAGTGCGACAACGAGGAGAAGTCGTTCGTGATCGCCCTGGACGCGAAGACGGGCAAAGAGGTCTGGAAGGAAACCCGCGCCGAGAAGACGAGTTGGAGTTCGCCGTACATCTGGACGACGAAGGCGCGGACGGACCTCGTGCTGCTCGGCGGCAACAAGGCGCGCGGGCTGGACCCGGCGACCGGCAAGACGGTGTGGGAACTGAGCGTCGGCGGCGGCCAGTGCAACACCACCCCGGTCGGCGACGAAGAGCGATTGCTGGTCGGCACCAGCATGGGCGGCGGCGGCGGTGGCCGGCCGGGTGGCCCCGGCGGTGCCCCTCCGGGCGGCGGCGGTCGTCCGGGCGGGCCGGGCGGCGGCGGGATGGGCGGCGGCCCGAACAGTGGGACGCTGTTCGCCGTGAAGGCCGGCGCTACCGGCGACATCACCCCGAAGGCCGGCGCGACGACGAGCGGCGGCGTGCTGTGGGCGGCGGCCAAGGCCATGCCCAGCGCCTCCTCGCCGCTGCTGTACGACGGGCACGTCTACACGTTCGACCGCAACGGCGGCACGGCGTCGTGCTTCGACGCGGCGACCGGCAAGGCCGCGTACACCAAGGAGCGGATCCCGAACGCCAAGGCGTTCTGGTCGTCGCCGTGGGCCTACGACGGCCAGGTGTTCATCCTGGACGAGGCCGGCGTCACGCACGTGCTGAAGGCCGGCGCGACGTTCGAGGTGGTGCGAACGAACGCCCTCGCCCGCGACGTGTACTGGGCCACCCCGTCGGTCGCCGGCGGCAACCTGTTCATCCGCGGCGTGGACACCCTGACGTGCATCAAGTGAGCGTCGGTGTGGCTCCCTCCGGTCGCCGCGA
>JAYUFU010000524.1:0-9703 GCA_043738505.1 Fimbriiglobus sp.
GGCCTGCACAGGCGATGCAGGCCAGAGGCCCACACCACAAGAGACATGAGGGCCACTGCACCGGTTGCCGTGGCATGCGCTGCGGGGATTGGGTACATAGGGGCGAACGAACGCGGGCCGCGCGCCCGCTATACGTACTCCGGGGGGGCGAATGGACATCGCGGCCAAACAGGCGGAACTGGACGCCGTCACCTGGTACCACGAGTTCGATTTCGGCAACGGCCTGCGCACGCGCACCCACTGCCACCAGATCGAACAACACCGGCACATCTGGGAGTTCGTCGAGGGGCAACTCGCGAACGTGGACTTCCGCGGCAAGTTGGTACTCGACATCGGCGCGTGGGACGGGTACTGGAGCTTCCACGCCGAGAAGCGCGGCGCGCGGGCGGTGCTCGCGAGCGACGACCTGGGGCAGAACTGGTCGGCGGGCCGCGGCATCCACCTGGCGAAGGAGCTACTCGGCTCGGCCGTCGAGATCGACCAGAACCTGTCGGTGTACGACCTCGCGGCGCGGGGTCGGACGTTCGACGTGATCCTGTTCATGGGCGTGTACTACCACCTGCACGACCCATTCTACGCGCTGTCCCAGATCCGCCACTGCTGCCACCCCGGCACGGTGGTGGTGGTCAGCGGCCCGGTCGGGCTGAAGGTCGGGTCGAACGCGTCGCTGTACAACTTCGCCGACCACAACTGCGAGTGGCTGCCGGCCGACGGCGCGCTGAAGCAGTTGCTCGCGGCCAGCTACTTCACCGAGCCGAAGGGCGCGTACTACGACTCGTCGGCGGGCGCACCGCCCCCCGGCCGGCTCGGCTGGCGGTGGCGGTTGAAGATGGCCGCCGCCGCCCTCCGCGGGTCGCGCCCGGACATGAGCGGGCGGCTCGCGGAAGTGCTGCCGGCGGACGACGCGAACCGGCTCGCGGTGCTCACCTGCGCCCCGCACGAGGGCGAGGTGGGCCTGCACTTCTACCGGCCGCCGTTCGGGCTGCACGCCTACGACCCGCGGTTCCGCGACGCCCCCGCCCGCCGCGCCGCCGCGTAATGCCCCTTGCTTCCCGGCGCGCCGTGTGCATACAGTGGGTATCCCTATTGTGAGGCGACCCACATGAGCTATCAAGTTGACGGGTACTACGGTGAGAGCGTCGCGTCGGCCCCGGCGAGCGAACGGGTGCGGTTCATCCGCCGCACCTACGCCCACCTGGCCGGGGCGGTACTCGCCTGGGTCGGCGCCTCCGCGGCGCTGATCTCGACCGGCATGGCCGAGCAGATCATCCGCGACGTGTTCATGGCGAACCGGATGTCGTGGCTGGTGCTGATGGTGGTGTTCATGGGCGGCACGATGGCCGCTCAGTACATGGCCCGGTCGCGGGCGTCGGTCGGGATGCAGTACGCCGGGCTGGCACTGTATGTGTCGCTGTACACGCTGCTGTTCGTCCCCATCCTGACCATCGCGTCGCTGCCGAAGTACGGCGGCAGTCCGGAGTTACCGCTTCAGGCCGGGATCGTGACGCTGGCGGCGTTCGGCGGGCTGACGGCCGCGGTGTTCTTCTCCGGTAAGGACTTCTCGTTCCTGGGGCCGGTGCTGGCGATCGGGTCGTTCGTGGCGCTGGGCGTGATCCTGGCGGCGGTGCTGTTCGGGTTCAGCCTGGGGCTGGTGTTCTGTGCCCTGATGGTGGCGCTGTTCGCCGGGTTCATCGTCTACGACACGTCGAACGTGATGCACCGGTACGGGACGAACGAGCACGTGGCCGCGAGCATGGCGCTGTTCGGCTCGTTCGCGATGCTGTTCTACTACATCCTCCGCATCTTCATGATCGCGCGCGACGAGTAACCGACGCGCGAATCGCACGCGAGCGGCCGGGGTGAATCCCCTGGCCGTCTTCGCGCGCATTGGCCTCTCGTGTAAACTGCTCGAAGTGCGTCCGCGCTGACCTGGGGGCAGAAAATGAACGCGACATCCGCGACCGAACCAGTGGGCTGGGTTCCCGACGCGCCGCCGCACCCGCCCGTGACCCGCGTGGACGAAGCCCGCGTCGCGGCGTTCGTCGCGGCGCACAAGCTGGAGGACTGGGTCGAAGCGGCCGTCCGGCTCGCACGGGACGCGTTCCCGCGCGCGAAGCGGATCGCGCTCGATATGTTCGGCGCGCCGGGCGAGTACGGCGAGCGCCTGATTCTGGACGTAACGCCCGGCGTCGATCCCGACGCGCAAGAACGCCAGTACAGGGACTTCGTGCGGCGCTGGATCGATGCGACGCCGCCGTGGGTCACGGACCAGATGGGAATCAGACTCACCCTCTCGTGAGCGGTCCCAATATGGACGGCCGGCGGCTGCTCGCTCTCGCGCAAAAGCTCGTTGAAGGTGTCGCGGCACGTACGCCGCTGACCGAAGGGGACGGCGCGCCCGAGTGCCGCAGCGCGATCAGTCGCGCATACTATGCCGCGTTCCTCGTCGCCGCCGCGTACCTCGACCGGATCGGGTTTGCGGTACAGAACACGCCCGCCGCACATGTCGCCGTGCAGTATGAACAACGGCGGCGACAAAACGCTTCGAGACATCGCCGCCGACTTGGACCGGTTACACGGCGAGCGTCGGCGGGCCGATTACGCCATGGCGGACCGAAACCCCGAGACGCTCGAATACGCGGAGGAAGCGGTCAGAGTCGCCGCAAGCGTGATCGCCCGACTCGATGAGGTTCGCGACACCGCGGCACCCGACCGCCTCGGCGCCATCGCGGTCGCCATTTCCCGGTGGCTGAAGTCCGCCCAGAACGCCGGGCTTCGCCAGAAGTCGGGCACCGGCTGACCCGCCTCGCGCCCCGCACTCCGCCTTGCACTTCTTTCAACCGCCGCGTATCCACCCGCGCCTCGCTCGCCCCGCGCGGAGGGTCCGCACCGATGTCCGCACGCCTCGCCGCACTCGCCCTCGCAGCCGTTGCGCTCCCCGCGGCCGGGTGTTCGTACAACCCCGGCTACTTCCCGTGGCTCGTCCCGCCCGGCAACATCGAGCAGACGCACGCCAAGCCCCGCCTCGGCTACTTCCGTAACTACGACCGCAAGGCGTGCCGCCTCGGCGTCACCCCCAGCGGGCAGGCCACCGCGCCCCTCGGCGCGCAGGTCGTCCTCGTCGCCACCGTCTACGACAAGGACGGCCAGCCGCGCCGCGACCGCCGCGTCGAGTGGATGATCGACGGCCCCGGCAACATCGTCGAAGCGGACGAGTCCGGCATCTACGCCGGCCGCGGCTATAAGGTCGATAACAAGTACGCGGTCACGTACACGACGTACCACGCCAAGACCATCACCCGCGGCAACGACGACCCGAAGGACGATGTCGGCATCGACCCCGGCCAGACGTTCATCGTGATTAGTTCCGCGATCCCCGGCGAGACGGTGGTCACGGCCTACGCGCCGGAAGTGTTCAACTGGGACAACGGCCGTGTGGTCACGAAGGTGCTGTGGGGCGACAGCCGGTTCTCGTTCCCCGCGCCCGCGACCGTGCGCGTCGGCGGCGAGACCACGCTTTCGACCAGCGTGAACCCGAACGCGTCCGACGCGCAGAGCAACTTCCGCGTGCGGTATCGCGTCATCGACGGCCCGGCCGCGGTGCTGGTGGCGAAGGGCGGCGACACCAGCCTGACCGGCACCGGCGGGAAGGAAGCGGAAGCGTTCACGGACGAAAACGGCTCGGCGGCCGTGCGACTCGTGCAGCGCGACCCGCTACCGGGACGCACCCGCGTTGCGATCGAGGTGCTGAAGCCGCCGGAGAGCGGCACCGGGCCGGGCACCGTCGTCGGGCGGCGCGAAGCCGTGGTGGACTGGACCGCGGCCGAGGTGAAACTGAAGGTGAACGCGCCGCCGGTGGCGAGCATCATCGGCACGTTCGCGGTCACCGTGTCGCTCGACAACGTGACCAGCGTGGACAGCAAGGACGCCCGCGTTCGCGTCACGCTTTCGGACGGCGCGACGCTCGCCCGCAGTGAGCCGCCGCCGAATCGGCAGGACGAAAAGGGCGGGCTGATCTTCGACCTCCCGCCGGTGAGCGGGAAGGGCAAACAGCCGATCGCGCTCCAGGTGAAGCCGGCCCGCGTCGGGAACGTCACGATCACCGCGGAAGCGGTCACCGGCGACGGGATGCGGGCGAACACCGACGCCGTCACCCGCGTCGAGCAGGGCAAACTTCAGATGCACGTCGAAGCGCCGCCACTTGTACTGGCGGGCGAGCGCATCCCGGCGCGCATCGCGGTCACCAACGGCGGCGCGGCGCCCATCGACAACGTCACCGTCTGGGCGCGCTTCGACGAAGGGCTGACGCCCCTCGGCGGGCTTACGCCGCGCCGCTCGCCTTCGGAACCGGTCGAACTCGCGGGCGGCACCATCAGTCCCGGTCAGACGAAGACGTTCGACCTTCCCCTTACGGCGAAGGCCACCGGGCGCTACGGCCTTCGCGCGACCGCCACCGGCGACGGTAACCTCTCGGCGTCGGCGGAACCGGTCGCGGTGGAGGTGCGGCGGGCGGAACTCGCGGTCGCGCTGACCGGGCCGAGCCTCGCGTACCTCAACCAAGAGGTGAACTGGACGCTGACGGTCGCGAACCGCGGCGACGCGGCCGTGACGAACGTGGTGATTCGCGCCACGCTCCCGCCGGAACTGAAGATCACCGCCGCGGACGGCGGCACCGTCGGCCCCGGTTCCGTGGAGTGGAAGCTCGCGGACCTGAAGTCCGGCGAGCAGAAGTCGTACAAGCTCACCGGCGACGCGATCAAACTCACGTCGCAAGCGGGCGTGACGGTCGCCGTGCTCGGCGACGCGGTGAGCAACGGCACCACGGTCGGCACGCCGGTCGAAGGGCGCGCGGAAGCCGCGGTCGCGATCATCGGCACGCCGGCGCTGTCGCTCGAACTCGCCACGCCGCCGGGCATCGTGGAAGTGGGCAAGCGGGTGCGGTTCCAGATTCGCGTGAAGAACCAGGGCACGGTGTCGGCGCGGAACATCGACGTGACTGCGTTCGCCCCGCCCGAACTGAAGGCGGTGCGCGGGAGCGGCGGCGCGTCGGACGCCCGCATCGACGGCACCGGCCGCGTCGCGTTCCCGACGGTCGAGGAACTGCAACCGGGCCAAACGCTCACGCTCACGGTGGAAGTGGACGCGACGCAAGCCGGTGACGCCCGGTTCAAGGTGGAAGTGGCCGCCGCGCACATCAAGAACACGCTGAAGGAAGAGCAGGCGACGCGCGTGACCGGGCGCTAGAACGCGATTTGCAGAATTGAACACCACCTGTATCGGATTAGCGCGGACAACGCGGTCAGCGTCGCCGCGCGAACTGTATTCCACAGCCGTTGAAAGAATTTCCGTCGCCACAACTCACTATCCCAAAGCGAGTTGTCGCTGGATCGCGCTTCCGACGCACAAGTTTTGGCACTGTCCGTGCTTTCAGATACTGTCGAGCCGGTATGCGAGTCCCAGCTCAAGAGGATCATCACTCCAAAAAACGGGCCTGGGAGTAGCGGGGGTATGCGAGTCCCCCCGCCGAATCCCAGGCCCCACTTCTTTTCCGACCATTAACAATCGCACGATGCCCGTTAGATGTCTGGGCGGGGGTATGTGAGTGGCAACCTTGGCCAACTTGGCATCCTTGGGCGCGAAACGACAGGAATTCAAGGGCTTGGTCCAAGTTGGCCAAGTGGCATCCTTGGGCCATCTTGGGAAATCTCAGGCGAATTCGCGCGTGGCCGACTGATCGCAACCGATCAATGCGATGACGTATCACGCATTCGGTCAATTCGGCCCAACGCCGTCCTTCCGGCACGCGTCCTGCGGTAAAATGGGCACGCCCGTCGTGGAGACTGCACCATGCTTCGCACACTGACCGCTCTTGGAATGTTGACCGCTCTGGCCGCGACCGCGACCGCCCAACCGGGTCGGCTGCCGCTGTCGCCCGGCGTGATGCCGGCCAGCCCGTACGGACCGGGGATGCCGCCGGCGGCCCCGATCCCGCAACAAGCGGGGCAAGGGAACACCGTCTTCTTCCCCGTTGCGCTGCCGTGGGGGTGGGGGATGGGCTGGGGCTACCAGACGTACAACCCGTGGACCGGCTACGGCTATTCCTACGGCGGCCTCCTGCCCGCGTTCCCCGCCGCGCCCGCTCCGGTGACCGTCGAACCGCCGCGCCGCTCGGACCCGGTGGTCGTGCTGGCACAGGAGTTTCCCGCCGCGCTTACGCTTCAGTTCCCGGCCGCGGCCGAGGTGTGGCTGGACGGCAAGAAAATGACGGGAGAGGCGACCGCGGAGCGGGCACTCACGTCGCCGGTGCTGACGCAAACCCAACAGTACACGTTTGCGGTGCGCGCCCGTTGGACGACTGGCGGGAAGACCTACGAGGCGAAGCGCTCCGTGGCGCTCGGCGCCGGCGACCGCAGCCGGTTGTACATCGTCTCCGGCGACGAGGTGAAGGAGTGAGTACCGCGAGCGGCGCGGCGTAAGCCCGCCGGTGTGTTTCCAAGTGGGCAAACAACCGGCGGGCTTACGCCGCGCCGCTCGCTCCGACCTACACTGGTGGTATGCCGATACTCCTGGTGTTCGGGCTGGTTGCCGCGTGCCTACCGGTCGAGTGGCCGCTGCCGCCGTTCGCGCCCGAGCGCGAGGCGGCGCTGGCGCTCACGGGCGGAACCGTCGCCCTCGTGCTGGCCGCCGCGTTTGTCCTTCGCACATGGGTGGTGCGGACACTCCGCCGCGACCCCGACCGCCGCATTGAGGTCTCGCACGCCTACGGCCGGTTCCGGCGCGTCCTCTTCTTCGTGAACGTTTCCGCCGTCACCGCCTGCGTCCTCGCCTTCGGCTGGGGCTGGCTGGTTCAGCACGAACTGCGTGTCTCCTGGAACGGCGAGAACCAGATCGCCCCGTTCGCCGAACTCGCCGTGCCGCTGCCGTACTTCGCCGTGCTGCTCGGCTGCTGGCTCATCTACTACGACGCCGAACGGGCGCTCCACCGCGCCCTCCACGTCGGCGGGCGCGCGTTCTGGCCGCGGCACGCGTACCTGCTCCACAACCTGCGGCAGTTCTCCCTCATGGTGATGCTGCCGGTGGCGCTGATCGTCACTCAACAGACGCTCGGCCGGTTCGCCCCCGAGACGACGCGCACCGACGTTTACCGCGTCGCGTCGCTGGCGGTGGTGCCGGTGTTGTTGCTGCTCATGCCGCTGTTGCTGAAGCCGCTGCTGGGGCTGGAAACGATGCCCGCCGGGCCGATTCGCGACCGGCTAGAAGCGCTGGCGAAGCGCCTCAACTTCCGCTGCGCCGACTTCCTCCTGTGGCCGACGCACGGGGCCGCGGTGAACGCGATGATCGCCGGCCTGTTGCCCCGCGTGCGGTACGTCGTGTTCACCGACCGCATTCTCGAAGACCTGCCGCCGGACGAGTTGGACGCGGTGTTGGGCCACGAGATCGGGCACGCGAAGCACGCGCACATCTGGCTGTACGCCGGGTTCCTCACGCTCAGCCTCTCGGTTCTCGCGGCGCTGGTGCTGTACGCCGCCCAGCAGATCGACGACTCTGGGGCGCTGGAGCGGCCGGACTACAAGACGTGGTTCGAGGAGTACAAGACGTGGCTGGCGCTGCCGCCGGTGGCGCTGGTGGCGGGCTACCTGTTCGTGGTGTTCGGGGCGCTGTCGCGGCGGTGCGAGCGGCAGGCCGACGTGTACGGGTGCAAGGCGGTGTCGTGCGGCGACCCGGCCTGCGCCGGGCACGACGCGAAGACGATTTACCCGCCGGGCGGTCACCGCCTGTGCCCGACCGGCATCCGAACCTTCGCCCGCGCCCTGGAGCGCGTCGGCGACCTGAGCGGCGTGAGCATGACCTCGGCACCGGAGCCGCTGACGCCCGGTCGCGTGCTGCGCGCCGGGTGGGAGTGGGTGCGCCACTGGCTCCACAGCCCGATACCCCACCGGGTCGCGTTCCTGCTCGCGCTGATCGACCGACCGGCCATCGAGCCGCGGTTCCAGTGGCGGGTGTTCGCGTTCAAGTGCGCGCTGATGGCGGCCCTGGCCGCGGCGCTCGTCGCACTCGGCGAGGCCGTCGGGTGGAAGGAGCTGTTCGACGCGCTGTGAAGAACCCACCCCCCAACCCCGAAGGGTAGGGGAGGCAGACGTGCGCGAGCCGCTTGCGGCTTCGCGGGCTGTGCGCGCGTCCCGCGAAGCCGCAAGCGGCTGTCCGGCTCCCCTCCCTTCAGGGAGGGGTTGGGGGTGGGTCTTCTGGCTTCTCCCCGCCCAGATCATCGGGTACGATGGGACACGACCGACCGACCCCGGAGGAAGTTCGATGAGCGAAGCCCCGCTGCCGGCCCGCCCGCGTACCACGCGCTTCCGCTGGCCGCTCGCCATCGCGCTGGGCCTCGGCTGCGGTGTGGCGTTCATCACCTACGCCGCCGTATCCGAACGCGCGCGGTCGGGCGACGAATCGGAGGCGAGGGCCAAGGCGCCGCTCGGCATGAAGAACTTGGGCGAGGCGCAAGCGGTCGCGCTGCGGAAGCCGGACGACAAGGACAAGAAGGACGAGAAGAAGAAGGTCGCGGCCCCCGAACTCGACGGCGGGATCGCGTGGCTCAACACCGGCGGGCCGCTGTCGCTCAAGAAGGACCTCAAGGGTAAAGTCGTCCTCCTCGACTTCTGGACGCTCTGCTGCATCAACTGCATTCACGTCATGCCGGACCTGGCGAAGCTGGAGAAGAAGTACCCGAACGAGCTGGTGGTGATCGGCGTCCACTCGCCCAAGTTCGAGAACGAGAAGGTGACCGCCAGCATCCGCAAGGCGGTCCTCCGCTACCAGATCGAACACCCGGTCGTGAACGACGCGGACCACACCATCTGGGACAAGTACGAGGTGGACGCGTGGCCCACGATGGTCCTCATCGACCCGGAAGGGAACCTCGTCGGGTTCACCTCCGGCGAGGGCAACTACGAACTGCTCGACATCGTCATCGGCAAGCTGGTGGACGAGCACAAGAAGAAGAAGACGCTGGACGAGAAGCCGATCCGGTTCGACCTCGCGAAGTTCCGCGAGAGCGGCGACACCCCGCTGTTCTTCCCCGGTAAAGTGGTCGCGGACGCGCCGGGCCAGCGCCTGTTCATCGCCGACAGCACGCACCACCGCATCGTGGTCACCGACCTCCAAGGGAACAAGATCGCGGTGATCGGCACCGGCACGCCGGGCAAGGCGGACGGCGGGTTCGACGCGGCGCAGTTCGACGACCCGCAGGGCATGGCCGTTCGCGGCGACACGGTGTTCGTGGCCGACCGCAAGAACCACCTGATCCGCGAGATCGACCTGAAGGCGAAAACGGTGACGACGGTCGCCGGCAACGGCACCCAGGACCACGAGCACGACAGCCGCCGACTCACGAGCGCCGTAAACGCGCGGGAGATCGGCTTGAACAGCCCGTGGGACGTGCTCCTTGAGGGCGACAAGTTGTACGTCGCGATGGCCGGGCACCACCAAATCTGGCTGCTCGACCTGAAGGGGAAGAAGATCGAGCCGTTCGCCGGGAGCGGGCGGGAGACGCTCACCGACGGGCTGCTGCGGAAGGCCGCGTTCGCCCAGCCGAGCGGGCTGACGACCGACGGCAAGAGCCTGTTCGTCGCGGACAGCGAGACGAGTTCGCTCCGGCAACTGCCGCTGACCGCGGACCCGGAGGCGCGGGTGAAGACGCTCGTCG
>JAYUFU010000525.1:0-9700 GCA_043738505.1 Fimbriiglobus sp.
GTGCTCCGGTACCACCAGAGGCGCAACACTCAGGCCGCCAAGTCCCACAAGAAACAGCGGCATAAATGCGTCATCTGAACCCGCGCTGTACTGCTAAGGCGACGCCTTTGCTCCTTCCGCCACTTGCGGAGCAACGGGCAATCGCGCATGTGTTGCGGGCGGTGCAGCGGGCGAAGGAAGCGGCCGAGGCGGTGGTCGCGTCGGCGCGGCAACTCAAGCGGAGCCTGCTGCGGCACCTGTTCACCTACGGCCCGGTGCCGGTCGCGGAAGCGGATCGCGTCCCGCTCAAGGAAACCGAGATTGGCCCGATCCCGGAACACTGGGAGTTGAAGCCGTTGGGCCAACTCATTGGCGACGGTCCACAAAACGGCTTGTACAAGCACGCTTCGCACTACGGCGAAGGAACACCGATCTTGCGGATAGATGCGTTCAACGACGGGGATATCGTCACAGGGCGCGGGCTGAAGTGCTTGCGGTTGACCGACGAAGAGCGGGCGACGTACGCGCTTCGGGCTGGCGATCTCGTCGTGAATCGCGTGAACGGCAGCGTCGATATCCTGGCGAAGTGGGCGCTGATCGGCGAACTGACCGAACCGACTGTGTTTGAATCGAACATGATGCGGTTTCGCACAACGGACGACATTTCTCCGACGTTCATGGTCCGGTTCTTTCAATCACCAATCGCAAAGGCGCAGATCCGAAATAAGGCCCGAATCATCCACCAAGCCAGCATCAACCAGCAAGATTTGAAGTCGATGCTCGTGCCGGTTCCGCCCCAAGCCGAGCGCGACGCGATCACCGCGGCGCTGCATGCGAGCGAGCAGAAACTCGCAGTCGAGCAGGCCCGCGTGTCGGCGCTGGGAGAGGTGTTCCGGTCGCTGCTCCGCGACCTGATGACCGGTCGCGTGCGAGTTCACGAGTTGGGCTTGGTGCCAGTGGGAGGCGAGACATGACCGACGACGAGGTTCGCGCCAAGCTCGATGAACTTCGGCAACTCGACACCGAAACCGAATGGGTCGAGTTCAAGATGAACGACCGCGGGGCGCCGATGTACCCGGACATCGGGGAGTATCTGTCTGCCATCGCCAACTCGTGTGCGATCCTCCGCCGCGACCGCGGTTACATCGTCTGGGGCGTGAACGACAAGACGCACGCGCTGGACGGCACCGACTTCAAGCCCCGTAAGGTCAAGATCGGGAATGAGGAGTTGGAGAACTGGCTCACGCACCAACTCGACCCGCAAATCCGGTTCGTCATCCACGAAGTCGATATGGGTGGTAAGCGTTTCGTGCTGTTCGAGATATCCGCGGCCACCCATACGCCCGTTGAGTTCGGCGGGGTCCGTTACATCCGAGTCGGCAGCGTCAAGAAGAAACTCAAGGACTGTGGGGAGAAGGAGCGCGAACTTTGGGAGCGCTTCCAAGCGGCCAGACGGCAGGACTGGTCGGCGGGCGTCGTCGAGGCCGCGACACTCGCGGACCTCGACCCGGCCGCCATCGCGTTCGCCCGCCGGCAGTACAAGACGAAGTTCCCGAAGCTGGCCGGCGAGGTGGACGGGTGGGATGTCGCCACATTCTTGAACAAGGCGAAGGTGTGCATCGGCGGCAAGGTCACCCGCACGGCCCTAATCCTGCTCGGGAAGAATGAGGCGGAACCGTTCCTGTCGCCCGCTGTGGCCCGCATCACCTGGCTACTCAAGGACGTGGCCGGGGTCGAGAAGGACTACCAGCACTTCGGCCCGCCGTTCATCCTGGCCGTGAACCAGGTGTTCGACCGGGTTCGGAACTTGACGTACCGGAGCATGACCGAGGCGAGCCTGTTCCCGACCGAGGTGACGCAGTACGACCCGTGGGTGATCCGCGAGGCGCTGCACAACTGCATCGCCCACCAGGACTACACCCTCGGCGGGAAGATCAACGTCGTCGAGACGGACGACGAGTTGCTGTTCACCAGCCTGGGCGACTTCCTGCCCAAAACCGTCGAGGACGTGATCCGGGCCGACGCCCCGATGGAGTTCTACCGCAACCGTTTTCTGTCCGAAGCGATGTTCGGGCTGAACATGATCGACACCATCGGCAGCGGCGTGAAGCGGATGTTCACGACGCAGCGGGCGCGGAACTTCCCCCTGCCGGACTACGACCTGTCCGAATCCGGCCGGGTGAAGGTACGGGTGAGCGGGAAGGTCATCGACCCGAAGTACACCCGGATGCTTCTGGCGCGAACCGATCTCGACCTGTTCGACGTGATCGCCCTGGACAAGGTGCAAAAGGGCCGGCCGCTCACCGACGACGAGTACAGATCGCTCAAGCGGCAGAGCCTGGTCGAAGGCAAGCGGAAGAACCTGTTCGTGTCCGCCGCCGTCGCGGCTGTGACCGATACGAAGGCGGACTACATCAAGCACCGCGCGTTCGACAAAGACTACTACAAGAACCTGATTACCGAGTTCATCCGCGAGTACGAGGAAGCCAGTCCGGAAGACATCAACAAACTCGTCCGGGACAAGCTATCTGACACGCTCAACGACGAGCAGAAGACGAACGTCATCCGCAACTTGGTTCAGGAACTGCGACGAGACGGTCAGATTACGAAGAGCGGAGCGACCACCGGGAAGGCCGTCCGGTGGGTGCTTGCTAAACCGGGCGAGGACGCAGAACCTTAGCAAGTGAGTTAGCACGCAGTTAGCAAGTGAGTTGCTTGAATCACTTGGTTTTGAGGCACCTGTTGCTTGCTATACTCCGCACGGCCAGGAATGAGACACCGCTGAGGTGCTGAGGTCCGCCCTGCGGCTGGCACGCCCGATCGCCCGCGTTTCCATGTGATTCTGCCGCCTGTTGCCGTTACACTCGGCACAATGTCCGACGTGACCCGCCTCCTCGACGCCGCGCAAGCCGGCGACCGCCGAGCCGCCGCCGAGTTGCTTCCGCTCGTCTACGACGAGCTGCGCAGGCTGGCCGCCGCGCGCATGGCCGCCGAAGCACCCGGCCACACCCTCGACGCCACCGCCCTGGTCAACGAGGCGTGGTTGAAGTTGAACGCAACTTCGTTTTCATCAAAAAGTGGGTTCCTTCGGGCGGCCGCGGTGTCGATGCGGCGGATTCTCGTGGATCACGCCCGATCCAAGAAGGCCGGCAAGCGCGGCGGCGGTCAACGGGTCGACTTCGACTTCGATCGCCTGGCCCAACCGGAGCGCGATGCCGAACTCGAAGCACTCGATGAATCTTTGAGCCGCTTGGCCCGGGCCCAGCCCCAGGTCGCCGAACTCGTGCAGTTGCGGTACTTCGCCGGCCTGGCGATCCCGGACGCCGCTCTCGCGCTGGGGATTTCTCCGCGGACCGCGGATGCCTGGTGGGCCTATGCCCGCGGCTGGTTGGCCGAGGATCTGAAAGAATCCTGAAATCTTCGGGTTCCGCCTGCGCGATTGGCGGTGCGATTACGCCAATGAGGGCATAACCGAGGACTTGCCATGAACGAACTCGACCTCTTCGTCGCCGCCGTCGCCATCACCGATCCTGCGGAACGCGCCGCGTTCCTCCACCGCGAATGTGCGGGCAACGCCGCCCTGCGACACCGCCTCGACGCGCTGCTCGCGGGGAACGAACAATCCCGCCATCCGCTGGATCATTCACCCATCCTGCCGGTAGACGCGACCGCGGCGTTCGGGGGCGAATCCGACGCCTGGCCGACCGCCACGTTCGGGGCCGTCGCCGATTCCCTCAGTGCCGACCGTCCCTCGAAGGACGAGCACGCCGGGGCCGTCATCGCCGGCAAGTACACGCTCGTCGAAGCCATCGGCGAGGGCGGCATGGGCAGCGTTTGGCGGGCGAAGCAGACGGAGCCGGTGAAGCGGTTCGTGGCGGTCAAGCTCATCAAGGCGGGCATGGACTCGAAGCAGGTGCTGGCCCGGTTCGAGGCCGAGCGGCAAGCCCTCGCGCTGATGGATCACCCGAACATCGCCAAGGTGCTCGACGGCGGGCTGCACGACCGCCGGCCGTTCTTCGTGATGGAACTGGTCAAGGGGGTGCCGATCACGGAGTATTGCGACGCCCGCAAGCTGACGCCGAAGGAGCGGCTGGAACTGTTCGTCCAAGTTTGCCAGGCGATCCAGCACGCCCACCAGAAGGGGGTCATCCACCGCGACATCAAGCCGAGCAACGTGCTGATCGCCCTGTACGACGACAAGCCCGTCGTCAAGGTGATCGACTTCGGCGTCGCCAAGGCGACCGGCGCGGCGCTCACCGAGCGGACGATCGACACCGGCTTCGGCGGGGTGGTCGGCACGCCGCAGTACATGTCCCCGGAACAAGCTACGTTCAACAACCTGGACATCGACACGCGGAGCGACGTATACGCCCTGGGCGTGCTGCTGTACGAGCTGCTGGCCGGCTCGCCGCCGTTCGCCCGCAAGGACCTGGAGAAGCGCGGGCTGCTCGAAATCCTGCGGGTCGTCCGCGAAGAAGAGCCGCCGCGACCGAGCACCAAGCTGAGCACCGCGGACGCCCTGCCGAGCCTGTCGGCGAGCCGCGGCACCGAACCCAAAAAGCTGACGGGCCTGTTGCGGAACGAATTGGACTGGATCGTGATGAAGGCTTTGGAGAAGGACCGCACCCGCCGGTACGAGACCGCCAACGGCTTCGCCGCCGACGTGCTGCGCTACCTGAGCGGCGAGGCGGTGCAGGCCCACCCGCCGAGTACGGCCTACCGGCTGCGGAAGTTCGCCCGCCGGAATAAGGGCCGGGTGGTCGCGGCGGGCCTAGTGCTGGTCGCCCTCCTGGGCGGCATGGCCGGGACGACGTGGGGCCTCTTCGAGGCCAAGAAGCAGGAGCGGCTCGCCCGCGACGAGACGGGTGAAAAGGAGAAGGCCCGTACGGCCGAGGCCGAGCGGGTCACGGAACGTGACCACGCGCTCGGCATGCAGAGGGAGGCCCTGGCACGGGAGGCCGAGCGCGCCGACGAGCTCAAGTACCGGCTGGGGGTCAGTCAGGTGGTCCTGGCCGCCGCCGCCTACGACAACCGGGACGTGGTCCTGGCGGCCGAGCGGCTGGACAAGGTGCTTGCCGCGCAGCGCGGCTGGGACTGGCACTACCTGAAACAGCAAACCCGCGGCGGCTTGTTCACCCTTCACGGGCACACGATGCCGGTGACGTGTGTGGCGTACAGCCCGGACGGCACCCGCATCGTCACCGGAGCCGGGATGCAGGGCTCGGCGAGCGAGGTGAGGGTGTGGGACGCCCGAACCGGGGGGCTCCTGCTCGACCTGAAAGGAGTTGCGATAGCGTCAGGGTTAAATACTCCGGTGACGAGCGTGGCGTTCAGCCCGGACGGCACGCGGCTCGTCACTGGCGGCGGGGTGGCGAACGAGTCCGGAGAGGCGAAGGTGTGGGACGCCCGGACCGGGGCGCTCCTGCTCGAGCTGAAGCAGTTCACATTCCCGGTGTACCGCGCGGTGTTCAGCCCGGACGGCACGCGGATCGCCACCGCCTGCGACGACGGGATGGTGAAGGTGTGGGACGTGCGAACCGGGGCGGTCCTGCTCGAACTGAAGGGGCACCGTTACGGGGTCACGAGCGTGGCGTTCAGCCCGGACGGCACGCGGATCGCCTCCGTGGGCTGGGACCAGACCCTCAAGGTGTGGGACGCGGCCAAGGGGGGGACGGCCCTGCTCGACGTAGCAGGGATCGCGAGCGGCGAGAGCACCGTGGCGTTCAGCCCGGACGGCAAGCGGGTCGTCACCGGCCGGAGGGACGCGACGGCGACGGTGATCGACGCGCGAACCGGGGCGGTCCTGCTCGAACTGAAGGGGCGCCTGCGCGGGTTGGACGCGACGCCGGATAGCCAGATGGGGGTGTTGAGCGCGTCGTTCAGCCCGGACGGCACACGGATCGTCACCGCGGGCGGGATCCGCAGGACCGGTGGCGAGGTGACGGTGTGGGACGCGCGGACGGGGGCGTCCCTGATCGACCTGACCGGGCACACCGACATGGTCGTGAGCGCCGCCTTCAGCCCGGACGGCATCCACGTCGTCACCGGCAGCGGCGACCGGACGGCGAAGGTGTGGGACGCGCGGACGGGTTCGGCGCGGCTCGAACTCGGTCGGGACCGGGACGACGTGCTCGCCGTGGCTTTCAGCCAAGACGGCACGCGCATCGTCACCGGGGACGGGGTGTTCGAGCCGGCGGTCGACGTGGCGCGTGCGGGGGCGAAGCCGAGCGTCGTGACGGTCTGGGACGCGAAGACGGGAAAGGCCGTCGTCGAACTGAAGGGGTTCAAGGGCACGGTGAAGTGCGCGGCGTTCAGCCCGGACGGCACGCGGGTCGTCACCGGGGGCGTAGCGGCCTACAAGCTGGAACCACGTGGCGGGGTCGCGTCCACCACGGGGGAGGCGACGATCTGGGACGCGCGGACCGGGCTTCCCCTCGTCGAGCTGAAGGGGTTCCGCGAAGGGGTGAACAGCGTGGTGTTCAGCCCGGACGGCACGAGGGTCGTCACCGGCGCGGTCCAGGACCTGCAAGACACGGGTGGGACCGAGGTGAAGGTGTGGGACGCGCGGACGGGGGCGGTCGTTCTCGATCTGACGGAGCCGGTCACGGATCTGGGCCATTTCCAGAACTTGAAGGGCGTGAGCGTGTCGTTCAGCCCGGACGGCACGCGGATCCTCGTCGCGGGGGTCCGGGAGAAAACTCGCGGCGGTCGGCGGGTGAAGGTGTGCGACGCGGGGACCGGGGCGGTCCTCGTCGAACTGAAAGGGGCCGTTGGGCCGGTGCTGAGTGCGGCGTTCAGCCCGGACGGCACGCGGATCGCCACCGGCGGCTGGGGGGTGGGCAAGGTGTGGGACGCGCGGACGGGAACGCTCCTGTTTGAACTGAAAGGGCACACCGGCCATGTGAACGACGTGGCGTTCAGCCCGGACGGCATCCACGTCGTCACCGGCAGCGGCGACCGGACGGCGAAGGTGTGGGACGCGCGGACCGGGACGGCCCTCGTCGAACTGAGGGGGCACGCCGGCTTCGTCACGAGCGTGGCGTTCAGCCCGGACGGCACGAGGATCGCCGCCGGCGGCTGCGGGGCCGCCGGCAAGCCGGGCGAGGTGATCGTGTGGGATGCTCGCGTCCCCAAGCCCGGGCTGTTCCTGGAGGGGGGGCTCACGGGAGTCAGTTACGCGACGTTCAGCCCCGACGGCACCCGCGTTGTCGCCTGCGACCGAGCCGGGGCGCTGAGGGTGTGGGACGCGCGGGCGGGCACGGTCCTCTTCGAACTGAAGTTGCGGCCGGAGGCGCTCATGTACGTGGAGTTTAGCCGCGACGGGACGCGCCTCGTCACCACCGGCGTCGGCCCGGCGGTGGTGTGGGACGCGCAAACCGGGAAGGAATTGCCCGGCGAAGCGTTCCCCGAGAGGGCGCCCGTCGGTCCGGTGAGCCCCGACGGTCGGTTCCTCGTGCGCGTGGACGGTGACCGCGTCGAGGTGAGCCCGGTCGAACTCGATCCGGACGAACTCGCCTACCGCCGCCTCCACACGGGACCGGACGTTTGGCGCTACCGTGACGGCTACCTGGCGGCGCGGGCGGCCGGCGACGCCTTCGCGGCCAAGTTCTACCTCGACCTGGCGCCGCCCGCCGGGCGGTCGGCCCTCGTCGCGGCGGCCGACCTGAACGCCCTCGCCGCCCTGTCCGAACGGGCGTCCCAGCACGAGCAAGCCGGCGAGCGGGACAAGGCGCTGCCGCTGCTCGTCGAGATCATGAACGTCACGCAGGCCAAACTCGGCGCCGAGTCCCCCGCCGCGCTCGAAGCCGCGTGCCGGGTCGGCCGGGCGTACCGGAAACTGGGCCAGTTCGACAAGGCCATCCCGCTTTACGCGGCGGTCTTGAAGGTTCGGGTTGCAAAACTTGGCTGGGACCACAACGACACGCTCACGACCGCGGTGCAATTGGGCGAGAGCTACATGAACGCGGGTCGACCCGCGGAGGCGATTCCGGTATTGGAGGAAGCTTACCGGGCGGCGAAGACAGACCCGAGTCAGCTGATGTCGGCGGTGACGTGTTTGATCCAGGTGTACGCGAAGGTCGGAGAGCACGGCAAGCGCGTTCGGATGATCCAGGAGCAGTTGGCCGAAGTCCGGAAGACGCTGCCACCGGGCAGCGCGGAACTGGGCGTGTGTCTGTACGAGTCGGCCCCGAGACTGTTCCAGTCGAACGGCTTCGCCGAGGCCGAACCGCTGTTCCGCGAGTGCCTCGCGATCTACGACAAGCTCATGCCCGATGACTGGGCGACCTTCCACGTCAGGTCACTGCTCGGCGGGGCAATGTTGGGCCAGAAGAAGTACACCGACGCCGAACCGCTGCTGCTGGCCGGCTACGAGGGGATGAAGCAGCGGGAAAAGTCGATCCCGACGGACGGTGCCTACGGGCGCCGCATCCCCGAGGCCCTCGACCGGCTGATCGAGCTGTCCACCGCCACGGACAAGCCGGTCGAGGTGAAGAAGTGGCAAGCCGAGCGGGCGAAGTACCCGGCGGCGAATGAAGTCGCCCCGCCGCCGCGGGAGAAGAAGTGAACGGCGCAGGTCATCCGGCGACGGGAGGAACGATCCCACCGGGGGGGCAGCGTGGTCGTGCTTCGAAGAGAGCCAGAACATGGCGGTGTTCGGGATCGCGTTGACCGAGGACGAGCAGCGGGAAGTGAACGCGGAACGGGATGCCCACCCGGAGGCGCACGTCCGCCGGAAGATGCTCGTCGTGTGGCTGTTGCACTGCGGCCTGACGCGGACCAAAGCCGCCGAGATCGCCGGGGTGAGCCGCGCGACCGTCCAGCGGTACGTCGCGGTCTTCCGCACCGGCGGACTGGACGGACTGCGGCGGTGGGGCGTCCGGGGTCCGGTCAGCGACCTGGTGCCCACACCACCGCCATCCGCGAGGCACTCACCACCCGACCCGTGCGGACGGCGGCCGAAGCCGCGGAGCAGATCGGACACCTGACGGGGCTGCAGCGGGGACCGACCCAGACCCGCAAGTTCCTGAAAGCGGAACTGGGGTTCGGCTGGCGGCGCACCCGCGTGATCCCGTGCCCGCCCAACACCGACCTGCCCGATCACATCCGGCAGCAGAAGCAGTTCCGGGACACCCGGTTGCAGCCCCGGCTCGACGAGGCCGTCGCCGGAGTACGACAGGTGTTCTTCGTGGACGCGGCCCACTTCGTGTTCGGGACGTTCCTGTGCTGCCTGTGGTCCCGGGCGCGGATCTTCGTCAAGGCGGCGTCCGGGCGGCAGCGGTTCAACGTCCTCGGGGCCTGGGACGCCGTCTCCCGGACGCTCGTCGCCGTCACGAACACGACGGTGGTGAACACCGACACGATGTGCGACCTGCTCCGGGCGGTGGCGGCCCGGGGGTTGGTCAGTCCGGTCACCCTGGTCCTGGACAACGCCCGGTACCAGCGGAACAAGATCGTCGAGGGGTTGGCCAAGGAGTTGGGGATCGAGCTGTTGTTCCTGCCGAGCTACTCGCCGAACCTGAACCTCATCGAGCGGTTGTGGCGGTTCACCAAGCGGAAGGCGGCGTACGGGCGCTACCACCCGACCTTCGCCGAGTTCCGGGCCGCCGTTGAGGACGTGTTGGACCGTGTGCAAACGACGCACGCGGCGAAGCTGGCGTCGCTCATGACGCTCAACTTCCAGGAGTTCGACGACGTCTCATTCCTGGCCGCGTGAAGTATA
>JAYUFU010000526.1:0-9682 GCA_043738505.1 Fimbriiglobus sp.
GCGAACGGCGCGACGGGAGTCCGCCGGTACGGCGACCGAATGTGACCGGCGGACTCCCGTCGCGCCGTTCGCCCTCTCCGGAGTTCCCCATGCGGGCACGACTCATCCCCCTGGACGGCGGCACGCCGGTCGAGCTGACCAAGGATGTCGCCCTCGTCGGCCGGGGCGACGACTGCGAGCTGCGGATCGATCACAAGAGCGTGTCCAAGCGGCACTGCGTGCTGGTGAAGACCGACGGGCTGGTGCTGGTCCGCGACCTGGGCAGCACCAACGGCACCCGCGTGAACGGCCAGCGGGTCCGCCGGGCGGCGCTGCTGCCGAACGACACCCTGTCGGTGGCCAACTTCCGCTACGCGGTCAAGTTCGGCGACGGCCCGACCCCGCCCGCGCCGATCCTCGACGAGCCCACTTCGCTGGAGGTCGTCGCGCCGTCCGGCCCCGCCCCGGTCCTGCTGAACCCCCTGCCGGACACCTACCCCGAATGACGCGCGGCCGGCAGCGGGTGGAACTGTCGCCACGCGAAGCCGTCGCCGGGGTCGGCGTCGGCCGCGAACTCGAAGTGCAGGACGCGGCGGTGGCGGGCGGTGCCGGGGGCCGACTTCTTGCTGGAGTGGGCCAGCAGCGGCCGCAGGAGCAGCACGTCCCCGGCGGCCGCGTGAACGGTCCACACCCCGTCGCCCTCATGCAGCCCCTTGCCGTGCCGGTGCGAGCCGACGCGCACCCGGAGCGGGCCGTTCTCGTCGTCCACCGGGTCGAGGTGCAGCCGCGCCGACAGCATCCGGGCGAGCAGGTCCGCCGGCGCTTCCACGTGCGGGACACCCGACTTCACCGTCGGTTTGACGAACCGCTCGGACGGCCGGTGTTCGGCCACGGCGACCGTCGTGTCCTGGTGCCACGGCAGCGCCCACGTCCAGTCCGGCGGCTTGTCGAAGAAGAGGACGCGCACCAGTCCCGCCGTCGGGCCGAGGGCGGCGCGGACGGCCGACACCAGCGGCGGCGGCCACGCCCACCGGGCCGCGTCCGGATGCCAGCCGAGGACGTTCCGCGCGGCGAACAACTCGGCGGCGTCCAGTCGCATGGTTTCGTCCGGCGGCGCGTGGCGCTGGGCGTCGTGCCACTCGGCCAGCAGCTCCGCGCACCGCTCCGGCGTGCAAACGCCCGGCAGCAGCGCGCACCCGGCGGCGGGCAGGTCGGCGAGGGCGGGAATGGGGAAGTCCGACATGTCACGAACCGAGATCGGGTTTCGTCCAGTCTTCCACGGCGAGGCCCGGCACCTTGCGGAAGTCGGACACGTTCGCGGTGACGAGCGTGGCACCGTACACCAACGCGATGCTGGCGATGCGGAGGTCCATCGTGCCGATCCGAATCTTGGCGACTTTCAACTGCTTGAACTCGGCCGCCGCGCGGTCGTCGAACCGCAGCACGGTTCGCTCCCGGAGGAGGTCGAGTGTGGCGAGGAGCTGACGAACGGCTTCCACGTACTGCTCCACCGTTTTCGCCCCCGCGCAGTACGCCAGCCGTCCCTTCAGTTGTTCCTCGACGGTCGGGCTGGTGATCGCATTCGGCCGCGATGACGCCCGAAGCCGAGCCAGAACGCGCTGCCCGACGGGGTTCGCCTCGTCCTGAATCAGCGACAGGATATCGGTATCAAGGACGACCATTCACCCCTCGCGGCTTGGCCGACTTCTTGGGTTGCGGCTTCTTCGCGGGACGAGTTTCGGCCTCCCGCTCGCGGTCGAACTCCTCCAGCGACTCGCGGTTCACCCGATCCCGGTATTCGCGGCCCAACCGCACGGCCTCGTGGAACGTGGGATCGTCCGCGAAGCAGCCGGCCGTGTCCGCCCACGACTTCGCCGACGGCGCTTTCAACTGCCGGACTTCGGCCTCCAGCGCTTCCACCCGACGCAGCAGGTCTTCCACTGTCATCGCTTTTCCTCCCGTGGTGTGCAACCCATTCTACGCCCTCGGCTTCCGGCGGAGCCGCTCGGCGTCCTCGTGGGCGGCGGCGATCCGCGCCCGCAGGTCGGTCAGGATCGCGTCGCGAGCCATGCCCTTGTAGAAGCCGGACGGCAGCGGCGCGCCGAACGAAATGGCCACCGAACAGCCGTTGTCGGCGAGGAACGGCGGGCACAACCGCGGCCGCTTGGCCGTGCGCGGCCACGACTGGTACGCGCCGGCCACCCCGCACGGCAGGATCACCGCGTCGGTCTTCTTCACGATCAGCGAGATGCCGGCCTTCAACTCCTCCACCTCGCCGGTGTGCGTCCGCTCGCCTTCGGGGAACATCAGCACCGCCTTGCCCCGGTTCAGTTCGTCGAACACGGCTTGCAGTCCCTCGCGGCCGTACCCCCGGTCGATGGGCACCGCCCCCCACGCGCGGATGACGGCCGCGCCGACGCGGGTCTTGAACAGGCTGCTGCGGGCGAGGTACGTCAGCGGCCGCGACGCCGCCAGCCCGATGAACACCGGGTCGATGAACGACTGGTGGTTCGACACGATGAGCAGCGGGCCGGTCGGCGGACAGTGCCGATACCCGCCGCGCCGGAAGCCCCAGCCGAGGGTGAAGGCTGTCCAGGCGGCCCAGTAGGAGGCGAGGTACTGGAAGCGCGTCAGCGCGTCGGCGAGCGGCATTCGGGTGGGCATCTGCGGCGAAGGGGAGCTTTTCCCGCGCGGCGTGCGCGGGTAGTATTACTACGAACAGAACTGTTTCGGAGGGACCAGATGATGACCACCGTCCGCGACGACACCCGCAAACTGGCGGAGCGGCTGCCCGACGACGCCACCTGGGACGACGTGGTGTACGAGATCTACGTCCGCCAATCGATCGAAGCCGGGTTGAAGGACGCCGAGGCTGGGGCCGTGCTGTCGTCCGACGATGTCCGCCGCCGCCTGGGGCTTCCGACATGAGTGCGACGTGGACGACCCGTGCGACCGACCAACTGGCCGGCCAGCCGGTCATCGGGGCGGAAGTCCCGGAGTGGGGCGACTCGAACATCCGCGAAGTGTACGTCCACCCGTACCGGCTGATCTACCGCGCGGACGGAAGCGAGGTACTCGTCCTCGCGGTCATCCATACTTCCCGACGAATGCCAACGCTGCCGCCGGCTACGGACTGACCACTCGGGAAGTCCGCGCCCGCCGCTCCTCGACCGTCCGTAGCATCACGTCCAGAATCCCGGCCAGGTCGAGGACGGCGGTGTCGATGGGCACGGCGTCGGCGGCCGGGTACAGCGGGCCGTGCTCGCGGGTCTTGTCCCGCTCGTCTCGTTTCTTCAGGTCGGCGACGATGTCGGCCAACTCCCCGCCTCGCTGCGATTGCCGCCGCCGCGCCCGCACGGTCACGTCGCCGTCGATGTAGAACTTCACGTCGGCACCGGGGAACACGGCGGTTCCTTGGTCGCGGCCCTCGCACACGATGTCCCACCCCTCGGCGATCCGCTGCTGCTCGGCCACCAGCCGCGTCCGCACCTCCGCGAACAGGCCGATGACGCTGGCCAACTCGCCCGCCTCCTTCGCCTCGATCCGCTCCGTGAAATCCTCGCCGTTCAGGATGACCTGCCCGCCCACGGGCATGTCGAAGGTCATGCCGGCGACGGCGGCGGCCACGGCCGACGTGTCGTGGTGGTACTCGGACACGTCGATGCCGGCGTCCCGCATGACGAGGCCGGCGGCGCGGTACATGGCCCCCGTCTTCAGCAGGTGGAAGCCGAGCGCGGCGGCCAGCTTCTCGGCGGCCGACGTCTTCCCGGACGCCGCCGTCCCGTCGATGGTAATGATCATCCGCGCCTCGCCTGTGGGGACAGGGAGAAGAGTAACCGTCCCGACGGACACGGCCAGATGCGTCTTCCAACCCCACTCCGGCTTGAGTAAACTGAGCGGAGAGAATTCTTCGGAGGGCGACATGGCAGTTCTCATGGCCGAACTCGGCATCGACCGGCTACCGGCCGAAGACCGGATGTCGTTGGTGGATGAAATCTGGGACAGCCTCGCCGCCGACGTGGAAGGGGCACCACTGCCGGGGGCGTGGCAGCACGAGATCGACCGCCGCCTCGCCGCTCATCAGGCGAACCCCGACGCGGCCATCCCGTGGGAGCAGGTGGAGGCCGAGGCGCTGGCCCGGTTGCGGAAATGAGTCTGCCCGTGCGCCTGTTGCCAGAAGCGAAGGCCGAGTTCGACGACTCGGCCGACTGGTACGAACGCCAGCAGACCGGGCTGGGCGTGGATTTCATCGCCCGCATCCGCGCGGTGGTGGATCGGATCGCGGCATCGCCGCGCATGCACGCCGTCGTGTACAACCAGGCGCGAAAAGCCGTCGTGACCCGCTTTCCGTTCGTCGTCATTTATCAGGAACTGCCGACCGAGTTGCTCGTCATCTCCGTGTTCCACACGTCCCGCGACCCGTCGGTTTGGCAGTCGCGGGTGTAATGGGACTCGTTCATCCCCGCTTGCACACCGTCAACTCCCCGCTGCGGCCGAGGGTGAAGCCGCGGCCGGCGATGGCCCGCTCGAAGATCGGCGTACACGCGCCGAAGCTGCTGTCGTCGTGCAACTCGATGACCAGCGTATCGACTTTGTCCAGCCACGCGGCGGCCGGGTCGGCGAACACCACCGCCTCGGCCCCCTCGATGTCCACCTTCAGCAGCGAAATCCGCTCCGCCCCGGACTCGGCCAGCAGCGTCGGGATGTCCACCGCCGGCAGCCCGCCCGGTTCGTCCGGTCGGCACTCGCGGACCTGCCGCGCCCACTCCCGGCCGTCGCGGTACGGCACCTCGCTCAGCGTCAGCCGGGTCGGGTGCGACCAGACCCCGGCGCGGATCGCTTTCGCCCGGTCGCCGTAAGCCGCGAGGTTCTTCTCCAGGATGGCGAAGTTGTCCGGGTCGGGCTCGACGGCGATCACCCGGCACGTCGGGAAGCGGGTCAGGAAGTAGGCCGACGAGTAGCCGACGTTCGCCCCGCAATCCAGCACGAGGCCGACGTTCGGCAGGTCGTTCAGGCAGGCGTACTCGCGTTCCAGGAATATCTGCCCGAACACCGCCCAGTCGGACGTGTGCGGGCGGAACCAGAGCGGATACCGCGCGTCCCGGCTTCGGAGGGTCTGCGGGGCCGTGTCGGAGTTGTCCCGCTGCTGTCGTCGCCGGCGGACGTAGGTCAACATGCCCCGCCAGCCGAGGATTCCCGCCAGGGCGCGGTATTCGGACAGTTTCCGCCGCCCGGAGCCGAGCGTTCGTCGAAGCATGGGGGCTGGCACCGGGGAACGAGGCGGGGGAAAAGAAATCGCGGCCGGGGGCAATCTCCGCCGGACGTTGCCCCGTCTACATTGATACGAACCGGTCCAGTGGGCCGGCCGTCCCCGTTTCCCCGGAGCCTCAATCCCATGCGCCGATTCCTCTACGCGACCGCCATCGCCGCCGTCGCCTTGATCGCCTCGCCGGCGGTCGCCCTCCGCATCGCCATGCCGATTCAGAACACCACCCAGAAGACGGTCCAGGCGGACGCGGTGGTGGTGGGCAAGGTGACGGAGATCGAGAAGGAGGAGGTGGAAGTGCTGCCCCACCAGGGGGCGACCGACAAGGTGAAGATGCGGGTCGCGGTCATCAAGATCGAGACGGGTCTGGTCGGCGCGAAGAACGTGACGCACGTGAAGGTGCTGATGCCCGGCGCGGCCGCCGAGCAGCCGCCCCAACCCGACCAGCCGCAGATCGGTCGCCCCATCCGCCCCGGCCTCGGCGGGTTCGGGCCGGTCACGCTGAAGGAGGGCGAGGAGGGGCTGTTCTTCCTGGCCAAGCACCCGACCGCCGCCAACTACTACACCATCAGCGCCGGCAACAACCCGATCCCGGCCAAGGACGAGAAGTACAAAGACGAGCTGGCCAAGGTGAAGGCGGTGGTCGCCGTGGTCGCCGACCCGATGGCCGCGCTGAAGGCCGAGAAGCCGGCCGACCGGCTGACCGCCACGGCCGTCCTGCTCCAGAAGTACCGCCGCGGGATGACCGTGCCGGCCAAGGAGGTGGCCATCCCGGCCGAGGAGACGAAGGCCATCCTGAAGGCGCTCCTCGAAGCGGACTGGACGGCCGCCGACAAGCCGACGCCGGGTTACGACTACCAGTCGGCCCCCAGCAATCTGGTCGGGCAGCTCGGCCTGTACCCCGGCAGCCCGAACGGGCTGGCGCAGTTCCAGGTGAAGCCGGGCGAGAGCTACAACGCCAAGTACCAGGAGGCGTTCAAGGCGTGGCACGCCAAGGCCGGCGACAAGTTCGACATCAAGAAGTTCGTCCCCAAGGACGACAAGTGACCCGACGGGGTGGACTCCGTGATTTGTTAGCCCGCCGCCCCGCCTTGCTCGCCGGGCGCGTCCCCCCTTTCCCAAGGTTCCGTCCATGTTCCGCTCCGCGCTATTCGCCGCGCTCGCCGTCTCCGCCCTCGCCCTCGCCCAAGGGCCGGTGACGACGCGCGGGTCGATGCCCGCCCCCCTCAGCACTACCCAGAAGGCGGTGCAGGCCGACGCCGTGGTGATCGGCAAGGTGACGGCGATCGAGGCGGAGGACGCCGAAGTGCTGCCGTTCGCGGGGGCCGCCGACAAGGTGAAGTGGAAGGTGGGCGTCATCAAGGTCGAGACGGGGCTGATCGGCGCGAAGAACGTCACCCACGTCAAGGTGCTGTTCCCGCCGCCCGTCGCCGCGCCGCCCGTCAATCCGGGCGCGGGCGGGCCGAACATCGTCCGCACCGGCGGCGGGTACCCCCCGGTCACGTTGAAGGAAGGCGAAGAGGGCCTGTACTTCTTGAGCAAGCACCCGACGGCCGCCAACTACTACGTCATCCACGCCGTCACCCCGCCGGTGGCGCTCAAGGCGGAGACGTACAAGGACGACGTGGCGAAGGTGAAGGCGGTCGTCGCCGCCCTGGCCGACCCGTTGAAGGCGCTGACGGCGGACAAGATCGAGGACCGGCTGGTCGCCGCGTCCGTCGTCCTGCGCAGAACCCGCCAGGGGTCGGCCCTGCCGGGCTTGAAGGAAGTGACCCTCCCCGCCGAGCAGACGAAGGCGATCCTGAAGACCCTCCTCGACGCCGACTGGACGGTCGCCGACAAGCCGACGCCGGGGTTCGACTACAACGCCGCCCCGCTCGCCCTCGCCGGACGGCTCGAACTGCAACCCGGCAGTCCGAACGGCGTCCCGGCGGTCCAGGCGAAGCCGGGCGAGAGCTACACCGCCAAGGCGCACGAGGCGTTCAAGGCGTGGCACGCCAAGAGCGCCGCCGCGTTCGAGATCAAGGTGCTGGTGCCGAAGGAGAAGTGACCCCGAATCCGTTCCGAGCAGCCCCTCCGCCCGGTCGTCGCGCCGGCCGGGTTCCTTCCCGAGGTGCGTCCATGTCCCGCAACGTGATGCTCGCGACGGCGGCCGTGACCGCCGTCGCCCTGACCGAGTCGCCCGGCCTGGACCGGATGGGGTACCCCAACCACACCGCCACCCAGAAGACCGTCCAGTCGGACGCCGTGGTGGTCGGCAAGGTGACGGCGATCGAGAAGGAGGAGGTCGAAGTGCTGCCCCACCAGGGGGCCGCCGACAAGGCGAAGATGCGGGTGGCGATCATCAAGGTCGAGACGGGGCTGGTCGGCGCGAGGAACGTCACCCACGTCAAGGTGCTGATCCCCGGCGCGGCGGCCGAACAGCCGGCCGTCGAGCCGGGGGCTGGCGGCCCCTTCGGTCGCCGCCGCGCGTACCAGTTCGACAACGGGGCGGTCGTGCTGAAGGAAAGCCAGGAGGGGCTGTTCTTCCTGGTCCGGCACCCGACTGCCGTCAACTACTACGCCATTTCGCCCGCCTTCGCCCCGGTGGACCCGAAGGCGGACACCTACAAGGACGACGTGGCCAAGGTGAAAGCGGTCGTCGCCACCTTCGCCGATCCGCTGGCGGCGCTGACGGCGGACAAGGCCGAGGACCGGATGACGGCCGCGGCCGTCCTGATCCAGAAGTACCGCCGCGGGTCGAGCGTGCCGGCCAAAGAGGTGGCCATCCCGGCCGAGGAGACGAAGGCGATTCTGAAGGCGATGCTCGACGCCGACTGGACCGCCGCCGAGAAGCCGCAGCCGGGCGTCGTCCTCGACTACCAGGCCCAGCCGGCCAACCTCATGAGCCTGCTCGGCCTGTATCCGGGGGCGAACGGCTTCCCCGCCGTCGTGCAAAAGCCGGGCGAGAGCTACGCCGCCAAATACCAGGAAGTGTTCAAGGCGTGGCACGCCAAGAGTGGGGACAAGTTCGAGATCAAGAAGTTCGTCCCCACCGACAAGTGAGTCGGCTTGGCCAACCCGCTCCCTGCGGTGGCGGCAAACCCATCCGGTTTGCCGCGACACACAGGGAGCGAGCGACTTCCGCCCTCACTTCCGCAGCCACAGCACCAGCCAGACGATCACCCCGATCAGCGCCGCCACCAGCAGGATCAGCCGGACGATCTTCATCCAACTGTACGGCCGGTCGCCCGTCACCTTCCCCGTCTGGCCGTTCACCAGCACCTGATACGTCTTGTCGTGGTAGCGGTAGACGGCCACCCACAGCGGCAGCAGTAGCGGCTTGAACGTGACCGCCGAGTACCGCGTCTTCTGCTCGTGGACGCGCTGGTGGTCGCCGCCGATGTCCCGCCGCACCATGTCGTCGAGGGTCGGCTGCATGACCCGCTTGGCGTTCGCCAGCCCCTCCTTCAGGCCGACCGCGTACCGCTCGGCGCGGAACCCGCTCAGGTAGTCCGGGCGGAACGGCTCCAGCTTGTTCAGCGGCCACGGCGACGCACCGGCCAGCAGGTCGCCGGGCACGCTCTTGGACGCCTGCACCAGCACGTCGTCGAAGAAGTGGGCCACGTCGCCGGACACCGGATACCAGCGGGTGTGGACCACCTGCCGCGTCTGCGTGACCGACTCCCCCTGGGCGTTGCGGGTGGTGTACGACTCGGCGGTGGTGTAGTCGTCGCCCCGCTCGCCGTCGTAGAAGGTGACGGTGTGGGCGTCGTAGGTCCAGTACGGCAGGTAGACGCCGGTGAGCTGGCCGAGGCGGGCGGCGGTGCGGAGTTCGCTGGGGGCGAACCACAGGCTCTGGAGCCACGTCGTGAAGCCGTCGCGGGCGGTGCGCAGCTCCACCGCGAACGGCAGCAGGGACTCCGGCGGGATCATGCCGGCCGCCGATTCCGGCGCGTTCTCCAGGGCCGTCGCGCAGAACGGGCAGCGGTCGGTCTGGACCTTCTCCTCCAGCAGCACCACCGCCCCGCAGCCCGGACAACGGGTCTGCGTCTCGCGGCCGGGGATGGCCGTGCCGCCGGCCTCCTCGCGGCCGAGGTAGTCGTCGATGTCCCGCTCCAGCACGTCGCCGGCGACGCCTTTCTGGATGGCCTGCTGGTAGCCGCAGAACGGGCACTTCAGCCCGCGCACGGCCGGGTCGAAGTCGAGCCGCGCGCCGCACGACGGGCACGGGAACTTGCGGCCGGCCGGCGGGGTCGGGCGGGGGGTGACGATTTCGGCGACGGGAATGGCGTCGGGCATGGCGGGGCCGGTACAACAGGGGCGAGGGCGACGGACAGTGTACGCGCGGCGGCAACCCAATTCGACACCAGACGCCGGGACGATCTCGGTCGATATCTGCCGGTCGGTCGCTCCGCTCCCGGCGACGATACCCGCCGTGTCGTCGCCGGGAGCGGA
>JAYUFU010000527.1:0-9669 GCA_043738505.1 Fimbriiglobus sp.
GATTGAAAACCAAAACACCCACAGCCCTCGCGGGCCGGGTTCGCCAACAGTCATTTCCCCTTGACCCACACTCCGGCTCACCGTATGTCCCCACCGCCCGAGTCCGGTCACGTGCCGGTGCTGGCTGCCGAAACCCTGCGGTTGCTCGACCCGAAGCCGGGCGAGACGTGGGTGGACGCGACCACCGGCGGCGGCGGACACAGCCGGCTGATCGCCGAGCGGATCGGCCCGACCGGGCGGCTGTTCTGCTTCGACCAGGACCCGACGACGCTGGCCGGGGCGATGGCGCGGCTGGCCGGTTTTCCCGCGACGCCGGTCCACGCGAACTTCGACCAACTGCGGGACGTGCTGGGAAACCTCGGCGTGACGAAAGTGGACGGCGTGCTGGCCGACCTCGGTTTCAGTTCGGAACAGTTGGACGACCCGGCGCGGGGGTTGAGCTTCCGCGCCGACGGCCCGCTCGACATGCGGCTCGACCCGACCGCCGGACAGACCGCCGCCGACCTGGTGAACACGCTGAGCGAAGGGGCGCTGGCCGACCTGATCTTCGAGTACGGCGAGGAGCGGAAGAGCCGGTGGGTGGCGAAGCGGGTCGTGGCGCGGCGGGACGCGAAGCCGTTCGAGACGACGGCGGACCTGGCGGCGGTGGTGCGGAGCTGCGTGCCCCGGAGCGGGCACCTCGACCCGGCCACGCGGACGTTCCAGGCCCTGCGGATCGCGGTGAACGACGAACTCGGCGCACTGGAACGGCTGCTGGCGACACTGCCGGCGATCCTGAATCCGGGCGGCCGCGCCGGGGTCATCAGCTTCCACTCGCTGGAAGACCGGCGGGTGAAGGTGGCGTTCAAGGCCGAGGTGTGGAAGGCCCTGACGAAGAAGCCAGTGGAGGCGGACGACGCCGAAGCCGCGCGGAACCCGCGCAGCCGCAGCGCGAAACTGCGGGTGGCGCAACGGATTTGAGCGAGCCGCGACCGCGAGGGAGTGGCATCGGGTTACGAGGATGCCGCGCCCTCACGGTTGCGGCTCGCAAGAACGGTCCAGCACGGAGTGTTCACGGATGAACGACACGATCAAGCCCCCCGCCCCGTTCGACCCGATCCCTGTGGGTGGGCCGGCCGCCGTCCTGGACATGCCCCGGCCGGTTCCGCCGCAGCCGCGCCCGGCCCCCCGGCAGACGATGCCGCTGCCGCCGCTGCCCGACGGCGAGCCGCCGAAGTCGCCCGCGCCGCAGCGCGCCGCGTTGCCGGTCGCCATCGCCCCGGAGACTCCGCCGACGGCCGTGGCGAATCCGCTCGCCGGCAGCCCGCCGCCGAAGGCGAGCGTGTTCAGCGGACTCGTCTGGGACTTGATCCGGCCGAACCGCGCGAAGGTGGCCGTCCTCGCCGGGCTGGGCAGCTTGGCCGTTGGGGCGTTCGGGTTGAACCTGCTGTTCCCCGCGTTCGGCACCGCGCCGCCGGCCGCACAGACGAAGCTCAAGATTCCCGCCGAGGAGCCGAAGCCGCCCCTCGCCGCCGCGCCGAAGCCGCTCGCCGCCGCCCCCGGCGTGTTCACTCCCATCGCGCCCGACCCGAAGCCGCCCCTGCCGCGCGAGGGCGAAGCCAGCCGCGAACCGGCGAAGCCGGGCGAGTCGCCTCGCATCGACCTGAGCAACCTCCCGCCCGTCCCGGCGGAAGAGCAGCGGCCGATCCAAGAGCCCTATCTGCGGCGAACGAACGGGACCGGAGACACGCCCACGACGCCGACTCCTCCCGCGATGGTTCCGTCAACACCCGCACCGCTGCCCGGTGGTCCTGCTGGCCCGTTACCCGCACTACCGCCGAGTGGCCCGGGTATCCCAGGTGGCGCGAGCGACCTGCCGGGCCTGCCGCCGGCTCCGGGCGCTGGCGCGCCGAAGCCGCTGGAACCGCCGCTCTTGCCGGGCGGAGCGCTGCCGCCCGTCGGTGGTGCGCCGGTCGCACCGGCCCTGCCGCCCGTGGTCGTGAATCCGTTCCCCGACAACAAACTGCCGGAAGTGAAGCCGGGTCTGCTGCCCACGTTGCCGGGCGGAGTCGGTGGCGATCCGCTGCCCGGCGCGCTCCCGGTGCCCGGCGGATCGGGGGTGGGGCCGCTCGCCCTGCCGCCCGTGCCCAGCGCACTTGAAGAGAGGCCGCTTCCGGGCGACCGGAACCCGCCGGTGCGGACATTTGAAATCAAGCCCGAACCGCTGCCGCTGGTGCCCCCGGCCCGGCCCGGCCACCTCGAACCGGTCGTCGGGGCTGGAGCCATCGGATGGCCCACTGCGGGCGGTCCTGCGGCAACGCTGCAAACGCCGGTCGCCGAGGCGAAGACGGACTACGACCTGGACCTGCACCGCCCCCGTGCCGGCGACACCTACGCCACCGTCAGTAAGGCGTATTATGGCGGGGCGCAGTACGCCGGGGCGCTCCAGGCGTTCAACAAAAACCAGCCCATCCAGCAGCTCGGCGAGGTGCAAGTGCCCCCTGTGCATGTGATCCGCAAGGTCGCCGCGCCCCGTGCCGGCGACCCGGCCCCGGATCGCTTCACGCCGACCCGCCCGGCGGCCACCGACGACGGCCCGGAGTGGGGCGCGCCCGGTGCGGCCCAGGGCGGCCAGACGGTGTACACGCTGTTCAAGGTGCCGCGAACGGGGATGACGCTGCGGGACGTGGCCAAGACCTTTTACGGCAGCGAGCGGAACTGGGCGAAGCTGAACAACCCCCGCAACCCGAAGTTCGACCCCGACGAGGAACTGCCCGTCGGCACGCAACTCCAGGTGCCCACCGAGAGCCTGCCGTTCCGGTGAGAGGGAAGTGGTCTGCTCGCCCCGCGCGCGGGTCTGGCTGTGGCAACGGATGACCGCATCCGGAGCGTGCGGAACGCCGCGATTCCGGATGCGAAGCTGTGAATGGCCGGAAGCGGTATACTGACCCCGTGAGACCGCACCGGTGGCCGATCGCCGCCGCGACCCTGGGGTAACGGTGCCGCATGTCCGACGGGAACCACTTCGAAGCCGAGCTGTCTGGAACCGTCACGGTCATCCGCGTTCTGCCGGACGCGATCCAGTGGCTACGCGGGCTCGCGGACGCGCGGTCGCCGGCATTCCAGGGGGAGCTGACCGCCTTGCTGGACGCCGCGCCGGGGCCGGTGGTGCTGGACCTCGGCCGCGCGCCGTTCCTGAACAGCGACGGCATCGCCGTGCTGATCCGCGTGTGCCACCAGCTTCATGCGAAGGGGACGCGATTCGGCGTGCGAGCCGGCGGGGAAATTGTCCGCGTCTTCGAGCTGACGAAGCTGGCCAAGCTGTTCCCGTGCGGGGCCGACTTGCCGACCGTCATCGCGCAGGTGTCGGCGGGCGAGTGAGCGCGAAGAAGCCGCAGGTGACGTGCCCTCAAAATCGCCCCTTGCGATCTGCCAGAAGCGGAGGTAATTTGGAGTCATGATCCTCATCACCTTTCCGAGCACCGAAGCCAAGCGGTCGGCCCTGGCCCGACTGGCGGGGCGGTTCAGTTTCAAGAGTTGGGCGAGCGGAGAAATGCTAGTACCCGAAGACGCCTTGGCGTACCTGGCGGTCGAAGGCGTCCCGTTCACCGTCGAGGGGCCGGCCAGCTATGAGCAGAATGGTTCGGCGTTTCGAGGTGCTGCTCCCGTTGCGGTTTAACGACGGTACACCGGTCCCCGACGCGGCCGTCGCCGACACGCTCTCCGAATTGGAAGAGCGGTTCGGAGCCGTGTCGTGCGAAACGCAAACGATTCGCGGGCGGTGGCGGGCGGACGGCCAGACGTACCGAGACGATCTGATTCGGGCGTTCGTGGACGTGCCCGACGACGCCGAAGGGCGCGAGTATTTCGTCGCCGCCAAGGAACGATTCAAAGACCGCTTCCGGCAACTCGACATCTGGCTCACGACCTATCTGATTGAAGTGCTGTGAGCCGCACCACAACGCCCCTCAATCGCCGTAGTCGATGTCCTTGAGGTTGGCGCGGTGGTTCAGGATGAAGTCGCGGCGGATGGGTCAAATGTCGGCGTCGGTCAGGCGGTCCTGGGCCGCGTTGCGGATTCGCAACACCCGAACCGTTTGATCCACGATCACGAACAGAATCCGGAAGTGGGTCTTCCCACGACGGAAAATCGCTTCGCGGAGGGCGAACCCGAGTTCCGCCGCTTCCTCGGCGTCGGGGTGAGTATCCGCGTCGTCCGCCAACCTGTTCAACCTCGTCTCCAGTCCCGTTTGCCAGCGATCCGCGTATTCCGATGAACGGTGACGGACGAACCACCCGACTTCCCGACTGATATCCCGTTGGGTGCGACTGGTGATTTCGACGGTGCGAGGCACCGTTCACCCTCCGGCTTTCGGTGGGAAGCCGTATTTCGCCCGAATCTCTTCCATGACGACATCCAGTGGTCGAGTGCGACCGGCGACTGCGTCCGCGTGGGACTCCCGCAGGATTTGCAGTTCCGTCGCGCGGTCGTGGGTGTCGGGCGGCGGGCCGAGGTCGTCCTCGTCTTCACCTAGCGGATCGGGGACGAACCGGACGCGGGTGCCGTCGGGCAAATCGGCGGGGGCGTCCAGTTCCACCCGGCCGTCCAGGATGGTGCCGGTCAGCGCGGTCGTGGGCATGAGAACTCCCTCCGGGGTGAGATCGCCGTATTGTACCCGCTGCCGGTCACGCGCCGTAGTCGATGTCCTCGACGTTGGCGCGGTGCTTCAGGATGAAGTCGCGGCGGCCTTCCACCTCGGTGCCCATCAGCATCCGGAAGTACTTCTCCGCCTGCATGGCGTCGTTCATCGTCACCCGCAGCAGGGTCCGCTGCGTCGGGTCGAGTGTCGTTTCCCACAGTTCCTCGGGGTTCATCTCGCCCAGTCCCTTGAAGCGGGTGATGGTCATCCCCTTCTCGCCGGACTTGCGGATCTCGCCGAGCAGCGCTCGCAGGTGGCTCAACTCGCGCGTCGCTTCGCCGGCGGTCAGGCGGAACCGCACCGGGGCCTCCCGCCCGGCGATCCGCTCCAGCGGGATCAGGTCCGCCGGGTCGAACCCGAACTCGGTCAGCTTCGCCACCGCCTTGTTCAGCCCCTTCACCTCGTGCCACTCGTCCACCGTGAACCGGAACCGCTCGTCGGCCAGCTCCGCCGCCGTCTTGGGCGCGTCCGCCGTGGCCGCCGTCGGGATCACTTCGCTGACGGCCAGCTCGCGGCCGAGCTTCGTCCCCTGCTCGACCCGGAACGCCTCGACTTCGGCCTGCGACTGGAAGAAGTGTTCGCCCCGGCCGAGGTGGACGTGGAACTGCGGGAACCCGGCCGGCGTCAGCCGGTCGCGGGTGAACCGGTCGAACGACTGGCCGCGCCGCTCCAGGATGTCCACCGCCTTCTCGATGTCGGCGAGCAGCGGCAGCAGCTTCGCCAGCTCGTCCGGCGACAGCGTCCGCTCGGCGGCTCGCTCCCCGACCGCCGCGACGGTCAGAGTCGTCTCCTTCAACCCGCGCTTCATCAGTTCCTGGGACATCGTCTCCCGCGTCTGGACGAAGCGGACTTCCTTCTTGTGCGTCACCTTGAACAGCGGCGGGCGGGCGACGTACAGCCGACCCTGCTCGATCAGCTTCCGCATCTGGCGGAAGAAGAACGTCAGCAGCAGGGTGCGGATGTGCTGGCCGTCCACGTCGGCGTCGGTCAGGATGACGATGCGGCCGTACCGCAGTTTGGACATGTCCTTGTCCTCGGCGTTGCCGATGTCCACCCCGACGGCGGTGATGAGGTTGGTGATCTCGGCGTTCTGGAGCAGCTTCTCCATCTGCGCCTTCTCGACGTTCAGCACCTTGCCCCGGAGCGGCAGCACGGCCTGATACACGCGGTCCCGCCCGCCCTCCGCCGACCCGCCGGCCGAGTCGCCTTCCACCAGGAACAGTTCGGAACTCTCCCGGTCGCGGGTCGAACAGTCCATCAGCTTGCCCGGCAGCCCGCCGCCGGACAGGATGCCCTTGCGATCCTTGATCGCGTCGCGGGCCTTCTTGGCGGCGATGCGGGCCTGGGCCGACAGGTCCACCTTCTTGCAGATCTTCTGCCCGTCCTTCGGGTTCTTCTCCAGGAACTCGGACAGCGCCTCGTACAGCACGCTCGACACGATCCCTTCCACGTCCGGCGTAGTCAGCTTGACCTTCGTTTGGGATTCGAAGCTGGGGTCGGGGTGGCTGACGCTGATGACGGCCGTGAGGCCCTCGCGGAAGTCCCGGCTGACCAGTTCCAGCCCCTCCTTGAACAGGCTGTTCTTCTTGCCGTAGGTCGTCAGGCAGCGGGTGAGGCCGCCGCGGAAGCCGGACAGGTGCGTGCCGCCGTCCTTGTTGTAAGCGTTGTTCGTGAACCCCATCTCGATCTCGGTGTCGCCGGCGGTGTACTGGATGCACACCTCGACCGTCACGCGGCCGACCGCCGTCTCGACCTCCTTCGTCATGTAGATCGGGTTGTGGACGGCCGTCTCGCCGGTGTTCAGGTAGGTCACGTACTCGGCGATGCCGAGGTCGGACTTGAACGTCTCGCCGCGGCCGTCCCGTTCGTCCCGCAGCGTGAGCGCCAGCCCCTTGTTCAGGTAGGCGAGCTGCTGGAAGCGGGTGGTCAGGCGGTCGTAGTCGAACGTCAGCGCGCCGAAGATCTCCGGGTCCGGCTTGAAGGTGATGCCGGTGCCGGTGACGCCCTTCGGGGCCGGGCCGAGGTCGGTCAGCGGGCCGACGGCGTACCCCCGCTCGAACTTCATGTGGAACACGCGGCCGTCCCGCCGCACCTCCGCCTCGCACCACTCCGAGAGGGCGTTCATGGCCTTCGCGCCCATGCCGTGCAGCCCGGCGCTCACCCGGTACGCGGCGTTGTCGAACTTGCCCGACGTGCCGGCGATGGTCAGCGCCTCCTCCAGCGTGGACTTGCCGGTGTCGGCTTTGACGCCGACGGGGATGCCCCGGCCGTCGTCCACGACCGAGATGCTGCCGTCCACGTTGATGACGATGGTGATGTTCTTGCAGTACCCGGCCAGCGCCTCGTCCACCGAGTTGTACACGATCTCGTAGACGAGGTGGTGCAGCCCGTCGGCCTCGGTGTTGCCGACGTACATGCCGGGGTTCTGCCGGATGTGCGCGGCGTCCTTCAGCGTCTTCATGTTGTCTTCGGTGTACGTCACCGGAGTGTCGATCGTGCCCGTGGACATGCTGCCTCCCGAACCGTGTTTGCGTACCGGGAATTGTATCGAAATCGGGGCCGCTTGGGGTGACATTTCGTCGTCGTAATTCTTTGCGAAGCAATGACTTGCGAATGGGTCGGATTTCATTTCTCGACCGGGGGTCGCGCGGCCGAAATCCCGTCTTCGCCGCGACCGCAGGGAGCGGACCGACAACCCCTCGCGCCACATCCGCGACACAACCGGAACAGGCGGACGGGGGAAGGTTTGCCGGTGGCGGGTCGGCGGGAATTCGCGTGCTTCGCGGCGAATGGGGCGTCGAAGAAAGGAGCGTAATTTGACCGCGATCCGCCGGCGGGGAGCGGTCGTCGCAATCGCACCCACCGTCACGGAGTTCCCGGTCATGTTCCGCGCCAAATTCCTCCTGCCCGTCCTGGTAGTGATCTCGGCGGTCATCGTCGGGTGCAGTCAGCGGCCGACGGCCGCGACCGGCGGCAACGACCGCACTCTCGAAACCAAGGTGGCGAAGCTGGAGAAGGACTTCAAGGCGCTGCAAGACGAGGCGACCAAGGCGCGGGCCGAAGCGGCGCAGCAGATCGCCGACGCCGTCAAACAGGTGGCCGACTTGGGCAAGGAGCGGGACGAGTTGAAGTCCCTGCTGACGGCCCGCACCGGCGAGCGGGACGTGGCGCAGACTCAGTACGACACCTTCCGCAAGGAGCTGAAGGAGCTGGTCGGCAAGATGGACGCCGCCGCGAACGGGGTCGCCCCGCCGGCCGTCAGTTCCCTGCCCGCGCCGACGCTGGCACGGTGAATACCCCAACCCGGTGGCTCACGTCGCCGGGTGGCCGTCACACTTGGAACACGCCCGTCTTGAACGCTTTCCCGCTGTCGTAGCGCGTGGCCACCTCCACAGCCGTGACCAGCGCCGCGCGGCTGTCTTCGGGTGCGATGATGGCATCCACCCACAGTCGGGCGGCGGCATAGCGGATGTCGGTCTGCTCCTCGTAGCTCGCCTTCACTTTATCCCGCAGTGCGGCCAACTCCTCCGCCTCCGGCTCCTTGCCCTGGCGCTTCAACGCCTGAACCTGCACGTCGAGCAGCGTCGTCGCGGCCTGGTCGCCGCCCATCACGGCGTACTTGGCGGTGGGCCAGGCGAAGAGGACGCGGGGGTCGAACGCCTTGCCGCACAGGGCGTAGTTGCCGGCCCCGAACGACCCGCCGGTGATGAGCGTGATCTTCGGCACCACACTGTTGCTGATGGCGTTCACCAGCTTCGCCCCGGCCTTGATGATGCCGGCCTGCTCGCTGTCCCGCCCGACCATGAAGCCGTTGACGTTCTGGAGGAACAGGATCGGCACCCGCGTCTGGTTGCAGTCCATGACGAACCGCGCCGCCTTCTCGGACGAATCGACGTACAGTACGCCGCCGAATTGCAGCACGCCGTCGGCCGTCTTCACCCGCTTCCGCTGGTTGGCGACCACCCCAACGGGCTTGCCGCCGAGCCGCCCGTACCCGCAGATGAGGGTCTGCCCGTACTCGGCCTTGTACTCGTCGAACGGGACCGGATGATCGAGAAGCAGAGTGATGAGGTCTTTTGCGTCATACTCCGCCGAGCCGGTGTATGGTGTGAATGCTGTGGAGAGACACGACCCAGGATGCCACTTGTTCTCGGTCCCAGGCTTCTCCGCTGGCAAATTGTCGATGAGTCGCCGCAACAGCGCGGTGCACGCCTCATCATCCTTCTCGCGGAAGTCGATGGTCCCGCTGATCCCCGCGTGCATGGCCGCGCCGCCGAGCGTCTCGGAGTCCACCACCTGCCCGATGGCGGCCTTCACCAGCGCCGGCCCCGCGAGGTACAGCCCGCTGCCTTCGGTCATCAGCAGCTTGTCGCACAGCACGGGCAGATACCCGCCGCCGGCGACGCAGTTGCCCATGATCGCGGCGAACTGCGGGATGCCGTCGGCGCTGATAACGGCGTTGTTGCGGAAGATGCGGCCGAAGTCGTCCTCGTCCGGGAACACCTCGTCTTGCAGCGGCAGGAAGACGCCGGCGGAATCGACGAGGTAGACCAGCGGCAGCCGGTTCTCCATCGCGATCCGCTGGGCGCGCAGCACCTTCTTCGCGGTCATCGGGAAGAACGCGCCGGCCTTCACGGTGGCGTCGTTGGCGATGACCATCATCCGCCGACCGCTGACGGTGCCGATTCCGGTCACCACGCCCGCGCTCGGCGCGCCACCCCAGTCGGCGTACATCTGGTACGCCGCCCACAGGCCGAGTTCGAAGAACGAATCCGGGTCGCACAGCTTGGCGATCCGCTCGCGGGCGGTGAGGCGGCCCTTCTCGTGCTGGCGGTCGATGGCCTTGGCTCCGCCGCCGAGTCGGATCTGCGCTTCGATTTCCGGGAACGCGGGCATGAGAGTTTTGGGAATGGGGTGATCGGATGTCGTGTCGTGGCCACCGCACTTGGCCCGGTCGCTGCGCTCCCGGCGACGACGATGCGATAGTCGT
>JAYUFU010000528.1:0-9659 GCA_043738505.1 Fimbriiglobus sp.
CAAGACTAACCACAGAGACACAGAGGCACAGAGAAGACGAGGAAGAGATGAAGAGGAGTGTCTTTTGAAGACTGCATTCTCTCTTGTCTTCTCTGTGCCTCTGTGTCTCTGTGGTTAGTCTTCCTCGCCTTTAGCCTTCAATGCAGGACGCAAGCCTTGAGCGCCGTCGAAACCCTCCTGACCGAGTTCGCCAAACTCCCGGCATCGGCCCGAAGAGCGCCGAGCGGATCGTCCACTTCTTGCTGAACGGCGAGCGGAAGACGGCGGTGACGCTGGCCGACGCGCTGCAACAGGTGGTGACGCGGGTGCGGCCGTGCGGCCGGTGCTTCCACCAGACCGAGGGCGAGGTGTGCGGCATCTGCCTCGACCCCCGCCGCGATCCGGGGTTGATCTGCGTCGTCGAGACGCCGCGCGACGTGGCCCTGTTCGAGCGGATGGGCAGCTACAAGGGGCTGTACCACGTCCTCGGCGGCCGACTGGCCCCACTGGACGGCGTCGGCCCGGACCAGTTGACGTTCAACCCCTTGGTGCGGCGGGTAAAGGTCGGGGGCGTGCGGGAGGTGATCTTGGCCACCAGCCCGACCTTGGAGGGCGACGGCACGGCGCTGTTCGCGTCGAACCTGCTGGCCGGCAGCGGAGTGGCGATTTCGAAGTTGGCGCGCGGGCTACCGAGCGGGTCGAGTTTGGAACTGGCGAACACTCAGATGCTCGCCGACGCGCTGGATGGAAGACGGGCGGTGTGAGGCGGGTGAGTGAATTCCAAAAAGAGGAACACGGATGACGCGGATCAAAGCCGGGATGAAGAGGATCAGAATGAAATTATTCTCTGTCTGATCCCGGCTTTGATCCTGCCTTCCATCCGTGTCATCCGCGTTCCTCTTCTTGGATCCATCTTCTACACCACTTCTCCCCTCACGCCACCAGCATCGGCGACGGCGACGGGGCGGAGTACGAGTCCCACGGCCGGTCGGCCGGCTCCTCGTGGTCGCCGTGGTCGCGGGCGATTTGCAGCACCCGCCCGCGGCTCAGGTCGTCGAACGTCGGCTGGCGGAACTCGGCCTCGTCCTCCGGCGGCTTCTCCGGGCCGAAGTCGTGGACCGTCACCCGCACCTTCGGGATGTGCGGGAAGCAGTGGTCGTCCACCGCCCGCCGGCCGTCGTGGATGTCGTACACCTCCATCACCGCCCGCAGCACCCGCTCGACGGTGCGGCCGGACACGCCGTCCTCGACTTGAATGACGTCCACCTTCACCGCCCGCAGGATGCGGTACAGGTGCTGGCGGGGCCGCACGCCGAACACCCGGCCGAACGACGGGCCGACCTGCCGTAGGGTGCCGACGGCGTCCTCGGCGCGGCGGGCGGGCGACCCCTCTTCGCGGCCGAGCGCGTCCACGAACCACCAGTGCGGGGCGAACCAGTAGCTGCCACCGGGCCGCTCCCGCTCGGCGGCCGCGCGCTTGAACAGGTGCCGCACGCCGCGGAAGATGCGCCGCCGCATCTGGATCTCGTCGCGGCGTTGCAGCCGGTGCTTCACGTCCGGAATCGCCAGGTCGGCCGGCGACACCTTCAGCGGCCACACCGGATCGAACTCGGTCGCCTCCGACTTCGCGGCCGGCACCACCGCACAGCGCACGTCGGTCTTCTGCACCGGCTCGCCCGCCTCCCGCACCCACCAGCCCCACCGCTCGACCACGGTGCGGGCGGCGCGGCCCCCGGTGGCGTCGGCCAGTTCGTCGAAGTGGACGGTCGGCGGCAAGGCGCGAGCCGGGTTCGTCGTGATGCCGTGCCACACCCGCACCGCCGACACCGCCAGCAGCCCCGGCGCGGTCCACGCCACCAGCGCCGCCAGGAAGCCGGTCAGCCGCATGGCGTCGTTCGGCTGCACGAGGGTGGTGATGCGCCCGCCGAGGCCGGTGAGAATCAGGTTGACGTAGGCGAGGATGGCGACCAGCAGCCCGCCGGCCAGCAAGCGGGGAATGGGCACCGCGTACACGGCCGTCCGTCCGCTCCGCCGCCACAGGACCGACACGTCGCCGCGACCGGGGAAGAGCAGGTGCCGGAGGGCGACGACCACCGCCGCCCCGCACACTGCCAGTACCGCCCCGACGGGCAGGAAGAAGGCGGCCATCGACACGGCGATCAGGTAGCCGACGCAGGCGAAGAAGATGAGGCGGCGGCGGGCGGTGTCGGACAGGACATCGCGGAGGGCGCGGTCGAACAGCACCACCGGCACGAACAGGCCGACGACCAGCCCGACCAGCAGCGCGCCCCACAACACCAGTAGCCCGCCGAGGTACAGCACATACGAACTGTGGACGCCGATCTCCCGCCACCCGCCCGGCAACAGGTACCACACCACCACGGCGAACGCGCCCCACCCGACCAGCACGGCGGCGACCGTCCACGCGACGGGCGGCAGGCGGCGGGGGAACGCCGGCGCGCCGCCGAAGTCGATGCCGTGTTCGTACTCCCACGTAGTGGCGCGGTCGATCAGCCGGCGACCGCGCGCCAGCAGCCAGAGAACCCAGCCGAGCGGCCGGTGCGTGTGCCAGACGGCGACGGCGGCGATCAGGCACAGAAGGGCGAGCGCCGCCAGTCCGTCGTGCCGGTCGGACTCAGCGAACCCCCGCGCCACCTCCAGCCCGATCACCCCGAACGCCACCACCGCCGAGAACAGCGTCTGCGCGGACGCCTTCACCGGGAGGGAGACGGACGTGAGGGAGGTGAGCAGCTTCATTGCGGTGTCCTTGCGCGGGCCGGCCGGCCGGATACGCGAAGGCATTATACGCGATGACCACGGCCGTTTCACGCCCGGAATGACGGGGATACCGGGGAGCGATGGGTCAATCGGGGACGGACGCCGTCTCGCCACCGGCGCGGGTGGCGAGTTGGGGCAGGATGTCGGCGGCGGAGTAGCGGATGAAGCGGACGCTGCCGTCACACAGGGCGAAGTGCGCCCCGCCGGTGTGCATCGACCAGAAGTGCAACGCCGCGCACTGGTCGTCGGGGCGGCCGGGGCCGAACACGGACGGCGTGGTCGGGCAGCCCAACAGCCGGAAGGAAGTCGGCCGTTCTCCGGTACTCAAGACCGAATCCGCCGACCCGTCGTCGTTTTGCCCCTCTCCCGCGTACCACCATCCGTACACGCCGTCGGTACTCGGCGGCCGTTCGCCGACGAGCAGGGTGTTGCTCGTCCCGTCGGTGATGTCGGCGAAGCGGGTTTTGGAATCGATGTAGAGCGTGCCGTCGTGCCGCGTCTGGCGGGTGCCCGACACACCGAGGTACGAAGTGTAGGCGAACGTGATGCCGCTAATCGTCCGTGGCACTCCTGCGAGCGGGTCCGCCGGACAGACGAACGCGGCCACTCGCGTGCCGATCAGGTGCGGAGGGGACGCCCGGAATTCGTCCGGTCGGAGGCGGTACGCCTCGACCGCCTGCCGCCAGAGAGCCTCCTGTTCGAGGTACGGTAGCAGGCGCGTCTCCCAGTTCATGAACCGAAACGGCTCGGCCGGCCCGCCCACCGTGACACCCGCCGGAAACGCCCCCGTCGCGCCGTGGTAGTGGTGGAAGGCCAGCCCGATCTGGCGGAGGCGGTTCGCGCAGTCGGTCTTGGCCGCCGCCGAGCGAACGCGCTGCACGGCGGCGAGGGTCAGCCCGGCGAGGAGAGCCAGGATCGCCATCGCGACGAGCAACTCGACGAGGGAGAACCCGAGACGGCGCGGATGCCTAGTCATGCTCGGATCCCCCTCGTTCGCGTGCTTCGGATGGGTATCACGACGCGGGGTCACTCGCCGTTCACTGGCAAGTTCTGCGAGTCGAAAGAGCGCCTTGGAAGATGCCGGCACCCGTGGGGGTGACTTCCTGCAGGCTTTGCCACTGTCCGTTGGCCTTGCCGCACATCAGGTTGAACGTCGTGAATTTCCATGCGTCGGCACCACCCGCCGCGGCTTTCGGGGTGCCGGTACCGGGGATGGGAGTGAAGAGGGTCCATGCGGTGGTCGTGTGAGTGTTCGCGGTGATCGCAGTGGTGCCCGTCTTCTCGACCGAGAAGGCATCCGCCCCGGTCCACCATGCGTACACCTCCTTGCACCCGCTGGGACACGGGGCGGGCTCGTTGGCGGCCTGCGTGTGCCGCTCGCCGGCGCGGAAGCAGAAGCAGAACGCCGAGACGATGAAAAGCATCGCCAGGAAACTCTTGCGGGTCGTCATGTCAGAAGCTCCTCAAGTTGAAGGATGCGAGGCGGAAGCGGCCCGCCGGCGACGCCAGCGATAGACCACCCACCCGCCGAGAAGCGCAACGACGCCTCCCACTATCCACGGCCACCAACCCCAGCGTGTGGCGAGTGGGATGGCTTTGCCGTCGAGGCTTTTCCAGCCCTGGGAATCGACCTCTACCCACTCACCGCTGTCGGTGATTCGGTACGTTCGCTGGCCCGGCGAACCGGGCTGAACGCGAATGCCCTCCGGTGCTTGTTCCGCGACGATCACCTGCTTCATCCCCGGCACGGCGGGAATGGTGAAATCGGCGTCCGTCACGGTCGGGTTGACCTCGAAGCGGTCCACCTTCACCGTCGTGAGCCGTTCCACATCTTTGCCGCTGGTGGTTAGCGCGAGGGACCAACCCGTCGGCATCCACCCGACCTCCGTCTCGCCCCAATCGATGTCCAAACGGCTCCACGGTTGACCGCCGGCCAAGTACACGTGTCGGACAACCGCCGACAGCCGATCCGGCCTCACCCAATACTCGTCTGAAATGCTTTGCATGCCTCCCAGGGATTCGGTTAGCAGCACCTGGCAGGCGCTGCCGCGGAGCGTGTGACGGCCCTTCGCCACGAAGTCCTCGGCGGACCAAGTCCGCGGCAACCGTTCGAGGTACGGCGGCTGGTGGACGGTCGGCACCACCCCGTGCGCGAACAGGATCGGCCACGTCATGTGCGTCAAGGCGGACCCTTGTTCGTTGTCGCGGGCCTTCTTGCCGATGAGCAGGTCAAATCCGCCATTCGCCTCCGCGATGTCGCGGGGTTGCCCCTGGCGGATCTCGACACCGTCGAACGTCACGGTACCCGACCGCTTCTGATACCCGGCAGTGTCGGCATAGGGAACGTAATGAGTCTCTTCTTGGCGGTATCTATTGCGCTCGAAATCGATCAGTACCGTCGCCCGGTACGGTTTGACCCGATCCTTCGCCGGGTTGATCGGGCTGTCCTTGCTCAGGGGCCGGATGTAATCGGTCGTCCCCGACAGGACGTACCGAACCGTCTTGACCGCCTTCTGCCGGACCTGCCAGTCCGCGAACGCGGCCGTGATCGGCCCGCGATCTTTCGCCGGTTGGGCCGGTTGGGCGACCGCGTGCGAACACGCCGGACCACCGGAGACTAGGGCGGCGATGAGCCACGATGCGATCCGCATGACGATCTCCCCGAGCGCCCGAGGGCTGGGACAGCGTTCATTTTGCGCGGCCGTGATACCGCAACTCGACCCGAACCGTTTCCTTCCGGTCCTCCGGGCCAAGCACGGCGAACGAAACGACCACTTGTTGGTCGCCAAGCTTCGTGACGGGCTGCTCGATGCGATACCGCACGCCACCGTCCGGAGCAGGCCCGACCGCGACGACTTTCGTGCCCTCGGAGTCGGATTCGATCCGCCCTACCCGCCACTTGTCGCCGGGTGGGAGCGTCAGCACGACTTCTGCGTCGGCCATCCCAGGTGTCTCCACCTCGCCGAAAAGAACGGTGCGCGGGAACGCCCGAACCGTCGGCCGCATTTCCCCGCTGACCTCGACCGGGATGGCCGTGAGTGGTTTCCAGTTCGGTGTGATCGGCCGGACCTGCACGGTGAACTGGAACGGCCCGACCGGGAGCGTGCGGTTGGGGGAGATCGCCAAGTCGTACTGGCCGGAACCGGTCGGCACCAGAATCGCCGTACCCGCGTTCGCGGGCACCACTTCGGCCTCCAATCCGCCGAGCGGAACGTGAGTCGCGACCCGAACGCGGCGAGTAACCGACTCGCCCTGGTGAACGCACCCCTCCGCGAACCCGAGTTTCGTCACATCGACCGTGACCGCGCTGAGAACCTCCGCCGTGACGAGCCACCCCGGAGTCGGAGCGAAGTCGCCCGCGAACACCGGATCGACTCGCACCGAGAATTGGCGACGGGACACACCCGAATGCGAGTAGGGTCGTTTGGTCAGGTCGATGACGACGGAAACGGTCCCCGTCCCACCGGGCGGGAGTGTCAACTCGCGCGGCTCGATCTCGGTACAGCCACACGAGCCTTGGATGTCGATGATCTTCTTGGGCTGCGAGGTCGTGTTCCGAATCTCCAACCGGAGCGGATGCGATGCCGTCTCCTGGACCTCGCCCAAGACGAGCGTAGTCGGTTCGACGAATAGGCCACCGACGGTCGGTTGGGAGTTGATCGCCGCGGGCGCTGTCACGGCCTTGTCGGCGAACAGCCCGCCAAGGGCGTAGGCTGCCACGCCGGCAACGACCATGAGGCCGATCACCACCCATCGCGTACTCGCGGTTCGCGTCATCACGGAGAGGATCCCCGGTGCCACACCGAACCAGAATTAACAAACGTATAGTAGGCAGCCATTCGCGCTTTGTAAATAGGTCGCGGTCATTTTGTTCGAAGATTTCCGCGCAGTCTTGGATTGGCCCTGGCCGGCCCGTTGGGAGAAGGGCGTCGTCGGTGATGGAGCCAAGATGCGGCGGGCGGTGCGGCTTTTGACAGCCGACACCGCCGCGCGGTCCCGGAGCTGGTGTTCGGCTTGAACGCCACCGGCAAGAACCTGGCAACTGAGGCGGTCGGACGGGAGGTCTTCGCCCGTTTGGGTTCCCTCTGCCGGCTCCGGCGCTAGAATACCGGAACACCCCCCGGAGACGCCATGATGCTCGCCGCCATCGACTGGCTCCAGAAACACCACGAAGACATCGTCCGCGGGCTGGCGGATTTGGTCGCCATCCCGAGCATCAGCACCGACGGCGAACACGACCCGGAGATCGGCCGCACGGCCGCCCTCACCGCCGACCAGATGCGGGACGCCGGGCTGATGAACGTCGAGGTGCTGAAGGTCGGCAACAGCCTGCCCTACGTCTACGGCGAGTGGCTGGAGGCCGGGCCGACCAAGCCGACGGTGTTCCTGTACGCCCACCACGACGTGCAGCCGGTCAACTTCATCGAGCAGTGGAAGTCCGACCCGTGGAAGCTGACCCGCCGCGACGGCCGGCTGTTCGCCCGCGGCTCGGCCGACGATAAGGCCGCCATCAGCGCCTTCCTCGGGGCCATCGCCGCGTACCGCAAGACGAGCAACACGCTGCCGGTCAACGTGAAGATGGTCGTGGAGGGCGAGGAGGAGATCGGCTCCAAAAACCTGCTCACCTTTTTCGAGAAGTTCAAGGACAAGCTGAAGTCGGATGTCATCGTGGTGCTGGACACCGAGAACATCGAGGTCGGCCTGCCGAGCATCACCTACTCGCTCCGCGGCGTGGTGTCGGTGCTGGTGGAAGTGACTTCGGCGAAGATGCCGGTCCACAGCGGCATGGCCGGCGGCGCGCTGCCGGACGCCGCGCTGGCGCTGAACAAGGTGCTGGCGAAACTCTACTGGGAGAACGGGCCGATCCCGGTGCCCGGCTTCTACGACAGCGTCCGCGTGCTGACCGACAAGGAGCGGGCCACCTTCCGCAAGCTGCCGTGGGACGAGACCAAGCTGCGGCACGAAGTCGGCGTGCTGCCCGGCGCGCGGCTGGCCACCGAGACCGGCATGACCGTGTACGAGACCACCTGGCGGCGACCGGCGGTGACGGTCATCGCGCAGGAGGCCAGCAGCATCAAGGGCGCGAGCAACCAGGTGCTGCCGAAGGCGTCGGCCATCGTCAGTTGCCGCATGGTGCCGGACCAGAAGGTGGCGGACGTGGTGGGCCAGTTGAAGGCGTACCTGGAAGCCGATGCCCCGTGGGGGGTGGACGTGAAGGTGACGCAGCACGGGGCCGGGGCCAGTTGGTGGATGACCGACCCGAACGGGCCGGCGTTCGAGTCGGCCCTGGCGGCGCTGCGGACGGGGTTCGACCGCGACCCGGTGGCCATCGGTTGCGGCGGCAGCATCGGCTTCGTCGGTCCGCTGGCGGAGCTGTTCGGCGGCGCGCCGGCCCTGCTGCTGGGCATCGAAGACCCGGCCAGCAACGCGCACGCCCCGAACGAAAGCCTGCACGAGGGCGACTTCAAGAAGCTGATGGAGTCGCTGGTCCGCCTGTTCGACAACTTCGGCAAGCTGCCCGGCGGGAAAGTAAAATGAGTTTCAAGTTCCAGGTTTCAGGTTCCAAGTTGAAGAACCGTCAAGCCTGGAACTTGACGTCCGTCACTTGAAACCTGGAACTTGAAACTTGAAACTCGATGACGCTCACGCTCTCGTCTCACAGATGGTCCTCGGCGGCGGGCTGGTCCGGGCCACGTTCGCCGGGGTGCGCCGCGCGGCCGACCCCGGCCTCTGGCAGCGGGTCATCGTCCGGCCGGTGGATCTGAAGGGCACGCGGTACTTGCAGTTCGCCTACTACGACGCCCGCAAGCACGTCACCAAGAACCACCTGCCGGCGGCGGCCGCCGCGCCGCTCGCCGAGGTGCTGGCGCGGCAGTTCGCCGGCATCCACGTCACGACGACGGCCGAGGAAATCGACGTTCGCACCACCAAGAAGGGCGAGGCGCAGGTCGGGCGAAAGGCGGTTGCCGGGGCCGTCGCCCCGGTGACAAACCACGACCGCGCGAAGGCGGTGCCGTTCCCGGACGGCGTGCCGAACCGCGTGCTGGAAGTCATGGGCGTTTGCACGCCCGACGGTCGTGTCCGACCGGGAATGCGGGCCAAGTTCACCCAGATCAATGAGTTCTTGAAGCAACTTTCTCACGCCCTGGCCGAAACGGAACTGGAGAAGATCGGCCGCGAGTTGCTGATCCTCGATTGCGGCTGTGGGTCGAGCTATCTGACGCTGGCCGCGCACCACTACCTGAACGACGTGCGGAACGTCCCCGCCCGGTTGCTCGGCGTGGACGTGAACGACGACCTGATTCGCAAAAGCACCGACCGCAGTCACACGCTGAACGCCGAGGGGCTGACGTTCGTCGCCGGCCGCATCGGGCAGTTCGACATCACCCCGGACGTGGTGTTCGCCCTGCACGCCTGCGACACCGCCACCGACGACGCCCTCGCCCAGGCGATCCGCGCCGAGGCGAAGTTGGTGCTGGCCGTGCCGTGCTGCCACAGCCATTTGAACAAGCAGCTTCGCCTCGACGACCGGCACGGCGACAGCCTCGCGCGGCCGGCGTCGGAGGTGCTGCGGCCGGTGTTCCGCCACGCTATTTTGCGGGAGCGGACGGCGGACATTTTCACGGACACGTTCCGGTCGCTGGCGCTGCGGGTGATGGGCTACCGGACGGACGTGGTCGAATTCGTGGGCACGGACCACACGCCGCGGAACCTGATGATTCGGGCCGTTCGCGGCGGCGCAGCGGACCCGGCGGCGGTGCGGGAGTACCTGGAATTGAAGCGGTTCTTGGGGGTGAAGCCGTACCTGGAGGCGGCACTGGGCGAAGCGTTCGCCGGGCGGCTGAGCGACGGCACCGACGTGGCGCTCGAATGATCGGAGGCGAACGGCGCGACGTGAGTCC
>JAYUFU010000529.1:0-3190 GCA_043738505.1 Fimbriiglobus sp.
CGCCGGCCGACCGTTCGCGGAGCGAACGACGACAGGGATCCGTCCGCCGTGCGCCCGCCTCAATACCCGCTCGCCGCCAGCACTTCCGCGACCGTCACGGCCCCGCGCGCCCGCCACGCGCCGCCGGGCGACACCCCGGCGTTCAGGACCGCGAATACCGGGTCCAGGTACGCCCCCTCGCCGTCAGCGTGCAACCCGCCCGTGGCAATCGCCGCCAGTTCCGTTGCCCACTCACGGACGCTGTGCCCGCCGAAAGTCGCCGCCAACCCGTCCCGCGCGGCGGCCTCGAAGAGCGCAGGCAGTTCTTCCGGCGGGAACCGCTTCGCCACGTCCTCGGCCGCTGACAACGCCGTGTCATTGTACAGAAGCCCCTTCCAGAACGCCGGGACCGCAAGGGCCAGCGCCGGCGGGTTGGCGTCCGCGCCGCGCACTTCGAGGAACTGCTTCAGCCGCACCTCCGGAAATACGGTGGAGATGTGCAACTCCCAGTCGGCCCGCGTCGGGAACTCGCCGTCGATGCCGTGGGCCAGGAAGTCGCGGAAAGTGCGGCCGCCGGCTGAGGTGTACGCGCCGTCGCGGCAGTGGAAGAACATCGGCACGTCCAGCAGGTAGTCCGACCAGGCGCGGAACGAGACGCCCCGCGCCAGCAGGTTCGGCAGCAGCCCGCTGCGGTCGGGGTCCATGCCCAGCCAGACCTGCCCGCGCCGGGACGCCCACTCGCACCCCGTCCCGCCGGTCACGCCGCCGTTGCCCCAAATGGCGTTCACGACCGGGTTGAGCGTGAGCGCCACGGCCATCTTCCGCGCGGCGTCGGATTCGTCCGAGTAGTCGAACGTCACCTGTGTGCTGGCCGTCGCCTTCATCATCTGGTGGGCGGTGCGGCACCGCTGCGGCAGGTACTCGGCCATGATGAGGTGGCGCGGGCGCGGCCCGAACGGGATGTCGTTCACCAGACTGAACGGCGTGACGCCGAGCGCGGCGACGGCGACGTGCGGCCGGATGACGGCCAGCAGCTCGTCGCGGTGACGGAACAGTTCCGCGCCCAGTTCGGCCAGCGATTTCAGCGGGGGCGTGGAGAATTCGATCTGCCCGCCGGGTTCGACCGACACCGTGGCCCCGTCCCGACTCAGCGCGACGAGGTGTTCGCCGTCGAAGTGCTTCTCCCAGCCGAACCGCTCGGCCAGCTTCGGCAGCACGTCCGCCGCGCCGCCCGGTTCGCTGAAGCCGATCTGCCGTCCAGTGTCGCGGTCCAGCAGGAACTTCTCGAACTCCGCGCCGATCTTCCATTCGCCGCGCGGCTTCGCCCCGGCCTCGAAGTAGCCGACCAATTCGTCGTCCGTGACCGGCTCGGCGGCGGCGGCGTCACTGCCACCCAGGTGCGTACTCACGACCGAACTCCGACGGGCAATGTGGCGAACGCGGCGGGAGAGTGAACGTTACGGTAGCGGCCGGGCTGCGAACCGCAAGACGCCGTGCCCCAGGGTCGTCCGCACTCGCCGAGTGCGGGTGGGCCGAAGCGCATCCCGCGCCGTCCGGCGTTTCGGACTCGTCCCCCGACCCGACTTTCCCCGCACTCGGTGAGTGCGGACTACCTTGCCACCCCATCCGCTGGTACCATTCCCCCATCATGAGCAAGTCCGCCCAAAAGTCCGACCGGCACGACCCGCTGGCCGAGGACACCATCTGCCAGAACCGCCGCGCGCGGCACGACTACACCATCCTCGACACCATCGAGTGCGGCATCGTGCTGGTCGGCACCGAGGTGAAGTCCCTCCGCGAGCGGCACGCCAACCTGGAGGACGCCTTCGCCCGCGTGGAGAACGAGGAGGTGTTCCTGCACGGGTGCGAGATCCCCGAATACGCGGCCGGCAACCGCATGAACCACGAGCCGAAGCGGACCCGCAAGCTGCTCCTGCGGCGGCGGGAGATCGTCAAGTTCGCCGAGAAGGCGAGCGGCAAGGGGTTCACGCTCATCCCGCTGCGGCTGTACTTCCGCGGCGGCCGGTGCAAGGTGGAACTGGCCGTCGGCCACGGCAAGCAGACGTTCGACAAGCGGCAGTCGTTGAAGACCGCCGAACACAAGCGGGAGATGGACCGCGCCGTCGCCCAGCGGCGGAAGCGGTGACGGCGGGTCGTGGTTTGTCCTTTCGGCTACAATGGTTGGGGTCGATTCCTCTCTCCCCGTTTCGGAGTTCCCCCGATGCTGCCGCTGACCGACCGTCGCTCGTTCCTCCGCACGGCTGCCGCCGGTGCCGCCGCGCTCGCCGCGGCCCCGACCCTCCGCGCCGACGACGACAAGGCCCCGCTGTTTAAGATCTCGCTCGCCCAGTGGTCGCTGCACCGCGCGTTCTTCGGCACCACCAAGCCGGCGCTCGACGCCCTCCAGTTCGCCGCCATCGCCAAGAAGGACTACGGCATCCACGCCGTCGAGTACGTCAACCAGTTCTACAAGGCGAAGAAGAAGGACGAGGCGTACCTGAAGGACTTGAAGAAGGTGGCCGACGACAACGGCGTGGTCAGCGTGCTGATCATGTGCGACGGCGAGGGGGCGCTGGGCGACGCCGACGAGAAGAAGCGGGCGACGGCGGTGTCGAATCACCACCGGTGGGTGGAGTGGGCGAAGGCACTGGGGTGCCACAGCATCCGGGTGAACGCCCAGAGCAGCGGCAGCTACGAGGAGCAGGTCGGCCGCGCCGCCGACGGGCTGGCCAAGCTGACCGAGTTCGCCGCGAAGATGGGCATCGGCGTGATCGTCGAGAACCACGGCGGGCTGAGCAGCAACGGCGAGTGGCTGGTGGCGGTGATGAAGAAGGTGGACATGAAGACGTGCGGCACGCTGCCCGACTTCGGCAACTTCGGCCTGGGCGACGGCAAGACCTACGACCGGTACAAGGGCGTGACCGAGATGATGCCGTTCGCCAAGGGGGTGAGCGCGAAGTCGCACGACTTCGACGACAAGGGGAACGAGACGCACACCGACTACCGCAAGATGATGGACATCGTCGTCAAGAAGTTCAAGTACGCCGGCTTCGTCGGCGTCGAGTACGAGGGCGGCAAGCTGAGCGAGCCGGACGGCATCCGGGCCACCAAGAAGCTGCTGGAAGTGGTGCGGGACGAGCTGGCGAAGGGGTAACATGGGTTTGCCGCGAGGCATCGCCGAGCGCGTCGGCCGACGCACTCGGCGATGCCT
>JAYUFU010000530.1:0-3184 GCA_043738505.1 Fimbriiglobus sp.
CCCTTGCTCGCGCGGCGGGCTAACAAAACCCGACAACCGCAGATCGATCAACCTTGGACTCACACCACCCGCACACCGGAAGTATACACACGTTCCAACTCAAGCGTATCCCCCAGGACGAGGAAATCGGCGCGCTTTCCGACTTCCAGACTCCCGATGTCTGCGTCCACCTTCAGAATGCTCGCCGGCGTGAGCGAGGCCATGCGGACGACCTCGTGAAGCGGCGCGCCGGTCAGCCGGTGGAACGTGCGGACGCAGTGGTCCATGCCCATGACGCCGGACGCCAGGCCGGTGCCGTCGAGGGTGACGCCCACGTCGCCGAGCCGACGGATGCGCTCGCCGGTGCCGGTCGGCCCGAACCAGTATTCGCCGTCGGGGCAGTCCACGGCCCGCATGGAATCGGTGACGAGGGCGAGGCGATCCGGCCCCTTCACCTTGTACGCCAGCTTCAGCAGCTCGGCGGACAGGTGCCAGCCGTCGGCGATCACTTCCGTGGTCAGTTCGTCGAAGTAGAGCGTCGCTTCCATCACCCCGGCCCGCATGGGGAACGCCTGCCCCGGCCGCAAGCGGGCGCGATCCGACATGGCGCAGAACAGGTGATCGACGTGCCGCACCCCCCAGGCCAAGGACGCTTCCACCTGCGGGAACGTGGCGAAGCTGTGCCCGGCGGTGACGAGCAGCCCGCGCTCCGAAGCCGAACGGGCGAGCCGTTCGGTGCCGGGTGTTTCCGGCGCGACGGTCAGCGTGACCAGCCCCTTGCCGGCGAAGGACAGCAGTCGTTCATCCTGTTCGACGTTCGGCGTCAGGAAGTCGGCGTTCGGGTGGCAGCCCTTCGCGGCCGGGTGGAAGTACGGCCCGTACAGGTGGCCGCCGAGGATTCGCGCCCCGCCGGTGTCGGCGTTCGTGAATTGCGAACAGAGTTCGAGGAACCGTAGATAGTCTCCGAACGTGGCGACGGTGCTGGTCGGCGTGAGCGAAGTCGTCCCGTGGCGAAGGTGGCAGCGGCAGACGGCGCGGAACGCCTCGGCCGTGCCGTCCATGAAGTCGGCCCCGTCGCCGCCGTGGACGTGGGTGTCCACGAACCCCGGCACGAGGTACTTCCCGCCGAGATCTTCGCCGCCGGTGACGCCTTCGCCGACCGCCGTGAGGCGGCCGTTCTCGACGACGACACCGGCGGAGGGCAGCACGCGATCCGGCAGCACGACGCGGGCGTTGCGGAAGCTGGGCATCGGCTACTTCAATTCGGTGATGACCGTGAGGCCGGGAATGTCCACGAAGTCGCTGGGGTTGTGTGTCACCAACTCCAAGTTGTGGGCCAGCGCCGTGGCCGCGATCCACGCATCCGCGACGGGGATGGTGCGGTGCTTGCGGACCGCGCGAACCTCGGCATACTTGCGGCAGAGCCGCTCGTCGCTGTGCAGGACGAGCATTCCGTCCAGGGCGTCCGTCAACTGCTGACGCTTCTTCGTACCCCATTCCGCCATCTCCGTGCCGGCCCACATCTCGGCCACCGTCTGAAACGAGACGGCGAGCGACACGCCCTCGATATGTGGCTTGTACAACTCAATCAGTGGATGGCTCTTCATCCGGAAGGACACGACGTTCGTGTCGATGAGTCGGATCATGACATCGGCTCCTCGTCGCGCCGCAAGTTGCGCAGGATCGCCAGGAAGTCGTCGAACTCCTCGTCGGAGTCCCAAAGGCCCTCGCCGGCCTTGGCGAGGTGTTCGGCGGTCGCCGTCTCGGCGACGCCTTGCTCGACGATCAGTCGTTCGAGCCGTTCGGTCGCGGATTCGGCCGGCGGTTCCGCAACCGGCGGTTCAAGCAGTGCGGACACGGGTGTTCCTCCGAATGTTGACAGCTGGATTCTACCACCGTCACCCCTTCGGCGTCACGTCCCAGAACTGGTCCCGCTTGCGGGGGCGGCACCAGAAGTACAGCCCGACGGCCACCAGCGCGAGGCCGACGAAGATGAACTCCGGGCGGAGGTTGGTCGCGGCCCAGTTCATCGCCGACTGGACCGGCGAGTTGTCGGGGTTGTCCGCCTTCAGCCCCTTGGTGACGTAGGGCATGACGAAGCTCATCGCCCCGACGACCACGGCGGCCGTCTGCTTCGCCACGCTCGCCTCCAGCTTCACCTCGGACAGCGTCTCGCCGTCCTGCCGGACGATCACCTTCGCGCCTTTGATCCTGCCGAGAACCTGTGGCACCACCCAGAACTCCAGCGTCTGCGTGTCCGGCCCGATGACCAGCGTGTGCCGCGGCGGGTAGACCTGACACCCCGGCAGTACCGGCTCCACTTCGACCGGCGACTCGGCGTGAACGTCGAACCGATCCCCGGCCGCCTGCTTCACCCCGGACTGCACGATCTCGGCGATCTCCTCGGCACTCAGCACGACGAGGAACGGGTAGACCCGCTGCGGGTTCATCCGGTGGTAGTAGCGGACGCTCGCCTGGCGGGAGACGGCAGCCGACGTTCCCGTGTCGTCCAGACGCACTTCGAACTCGTCCTCGTCGTCGGCCGGAGCGCTCCGCTTCTTCGCCTTCGGCATCTCGTCGCGGTGCAGTGTCGTGTCCGCCCGTTCGCGGCGGGATTCGGACTGGGACGGGGCCGGCATCGCGGCGGGAGCCGCCGGCGGGGCGGGTACTCCGCGGTATGCGGAACCGGTTCGGCCGCCTCCTCCTCCGCCGTAGCCACCACCAGCAAAGCCACCCCGTCCGCCTCCACCCGGCGCGGGGGGAACGGACTTGGCCGGACCCGCATGGTAGGTGGTGGCCGGCGGTTCGGGGGCGTCCTTGTCCCAGTCGCCGCCGGCCCCTTCCGCCTGCTCGCGTTTGACTTCTACCCGGCTCAGCGTCAGCGTCAGAACCGCCGGGTCGCCGGCGTACTTCGCCACCTCGCCGACGGTGTTCGCCCAACTCAGCGGCTGGCCGTTGATGAAGAACGTCCACTCCGCTTGCGGGCCGTCGAGCCGGTGTTCGCGGGCGATCCGGCCGAACAGTTCGGCCAGCGTTTCCAGCGGGGAAGCGGAATACATCTGCTGGAGCTGTCGCCCCGGCTCGCGGACCTGGACCGAGAGGCTGATGAACGGCGCGATCATGGGCGGCTCCGTTGGTGGATCGGTTCTGCTAGGGTGGCCGACTCTCGCCGAGAGTCGGTCTTTCGGTCTTGTTAGCCCGCCGC
>JAYUFU010000531.1:0-9631 GCA_043738505.1 Fimbriiglobus sp.
AGTACTCGGCCCACTCGGGGGTGTCGGACAGGGCCGTTCGACGAGCGGCCCCACACCACCGACCCGCCACCGCGCCCCGGTCCGCTTCGACCGCCGGTCCACCCGCCGGTCGATCGTCCCCTCCACCATCCCGCGGCCGATCGCCTGCCCCCGTCGCAGCCGCGCCGCGCCGGCCGGCCGGTCCCGGTGCCCGGCCGGATCGTTCCACGCCGATCCGACCTCCGCCGCCCCGCCCGCCGACTCGTGCAACGCCGCGCACGCCCCCGCGTACCCGTCCCCGAGCAACGGTCCCGTCGCCCGGTCCAGCCAGGCCGGGAACGCCGCCGCCCGACCGGCCGCCGCCGGCGTTCACCGTGCCCGCGTCGATGAGCGCCTCGGGATCGCCCGCCGCTTCGGCCAACGCGGCCGGCAACTGCTCCCGCTCGGCCCGCGTGCGGGTGGCCGCCGCCTGGGCGTGCGTCCGTCGGCGGATCGTGTCGGCGTCCACCGCCCGCCCGCGCGACGCCGCCGGCCGCCGCCCGCGCGGTCGCCGTCCGCCCCTTTTCCCCCTCGGCCTGGTTCGCGCCCGCCCGGACGGCCCGTTCGAGGGTGCCCCGCTGCAAGTCCCGCCCGGCCGACGTCGCGGTAGTCGAACGTCCCGGTCGGCATGGCCACTCCTCCACTCATACCACGTTGCGGTGAACTGCTGCCATAGAATGGTTGCCCCTGGGAGCAACCGCCGATGAAGCGATTACCCGTCACCGCCCACCTGTCGGCCGACGAGGTGGGCGACCGCTACCGCCACTGTTCTGACCCGAAGGAGAAGACCCGCTGGTATCTGGTCTGGCGGCTCCTGCGGGACGACGCCCTCACCTGCGAGCGGGCCGGCCCGCTGGTCGGCCTGTCCGACACGCACGCCCGCACCGTCCTCAAGCGGTGGAACGCGGCCGGGCCGGCCGGCCTGACCGACGGCCGCAAGGGGAACCGGAGCGCCGGCAAGTTGACCGCCGCGCAACAGGCGGAGGCGTTCGACGCCCTCCAGGCGGAGCCGCCCGACGGCGGGCTGTGGTCCGGCCCCAAGTTGGCCCGGTACGCTCGCGACCGCTGGGGGGACAGGTGTGCCCGGCGACCGGCTGGCGGTGGCTGAAGGCGCTCGGCTTCCGGCTGGTGGTGCCCCGCCCGCGGCACCCCAAGGCGGCCGGCCCGGACGAACAGCGGAGGTGGCTTTGACCACTTCGAATCCACGTCGGCCGAACTACGGCGGGCGAACCCGACTCGCGCGGTCGAGTTGTGGTGCGAGGACGAGGCGCGGCTCGGGCTGAAGGCGGTGGCCCGCCGGGCGTGGGCGTTGACCGGCACTCGGCCGACGAGTTGCGGCCGGCAGCGGTTCGGGTCGCTGGACGTGTACGGGTTCGCCCGCCCGGCGACGGGGCGGAGCCGGTGCCTGTTCCTGCCGAAGGCGAACGCCGAGTGCATGGGCGAGGCGCTGGCCGCCTTCGCCGCCTGGGCCGACCCCAGCGGGGAGAAGATTCTGGTGGTGCTCGTGGACAACGCCGGCGGCCACACGGCCAAGAAGTGGGTGGTGCCGGCGAACGTGCGGCTGCACCCGCGGCCGTCCTGTACGCCGGAGTTGCAGCCGGCCGAACGGCTGTGGCCGCTGGTGCGGGAGGCGGTGGCCAACCGCACGTTCGACCACTTGGTCGGGCTGGCCGCCAAACTCCGCCGCCGGTGTGACGACTTGGCCGAACACCCCGAGATCGTCCGCGGGGCCGTCGGCTTCCACTGGGCCATCGACCACTGATGGAAACGATTCACCGCAACTTGGTATCACACCCCGCGAGTGGCGATCCCTTACCCGAGGTCGCTGCCTACTTCCAGTGGCACCCCCCCGGCCGTCACCGCCAGTCCACGCTGCTCAGGGTGATGTGGTACTGGCCCATCCCCTTCTCGGTCAGCAAAGTCTTGTGGTTCTTGCCGTCCGCGTCGCACACGCACAGGAACGATTCCGTCTCCCGCTCGTCCGGCTTGCCGGGGTCGGCCTTCTCGGCGTGCATCGTCCGCCACGAGTACGCGATCTTCTTCCCGTCCGGCGACCAGCAGAAGCCCTGGACCTCGGCGTTGGTCGGCACGTCCGGCAGTTCCGCCACCTTGCCGCCGACGGGCTGAAGGAACAGCCGGGGGCGCTCGTCGAGCGGCTTGTCCGGGATGCCGTCGGGTAGTTTCAGGCCCAGGAACAGGATTGCCTTGCCGTCCGGCGAGAGCCGCGGGTTCATCGTGCCGTAAGCCAGGTCGCTGACCGTCGTCACCTCCTTGCCGTCACGGGTGACGAGGCGAGTGCAGATGACGAGCTTCTTGCCCGCGTTGTCGGCGAACATCGCGACCAGATTCTTGCCATCCGGCGCGAACCCCAGGGCGAAGTGGCCGGCGGGCAGTGTCAAGACGGTGGTCTTCTTCGTCGCCACGTCGATGACGGTGGTAGTCGTCGCCGGGATCGCGTCGCGCGGCCCAGGGCCGCCGTTCGGGGCGAAGGTCGCCAGCAGTTCCTTGCCGTCCGGCGACCACGCCAGGTGGGTGCCGACGACATCGAGTTCCGTCGCCTCCTTCCCGCCGACCTCCCGCAGTGCCACCGATGTGCGTTCGGCCACTTCGGGATCGATCGGCTTGCCCGGCTCGAATGCCTTCGTCAGGTACGCCAGCGTCTTGCCGTCCGGCGACAGCCGCGGCTCGCGGATCGACTCGCCCTTGCCCAACTCGAACAGCACCTTCTCGTTCTTGCCGTCGGCATCGATCATCACCGCCTTGCCCTGCTTCCAGAGGACCATCTTGTTCACCGGCTTGAGCGGCGCGGCCTTCGGCACCGGCTGCGCCTTCGGCGGATCGGCCGGCTTCGGCTCGTCGGCGAACGCGCCGCCGAACGTCATCCAGCCGGCCGCGAGCATCAGCAGACCGCACACGGCGACCGCCCCGAACACCTTCAGTTTCGTGAGGAACATGACTTTGGTCACCACGTCGGCGAGGGCAACGGGCACCCCGGCCGGCAGTTGATCCCCGGCGGCGGCGAGTTGCCCGAGCCGACACGCCAGGGGGAAAACGGTCTCGGAGCCGCTGGCGGCCGCTGGCAGCGCCGCCGCCAGCACCGCCGGAAGGGCGAAGCCCTTCCGCTTCAGGCCCGCCGCCAGCCGCTTCCGCGCGTCGGCCAGCCGGCTGCTCAGCGTCCCTTCCGCGATGCCCAGACGCACCGCCGCATCCTTGCGACTCACGCCGTCCAGTTCGCACAGCACCACCGCCGCGCGGAGATTCTCTGGCAGCTTGGCGATCTCGGCGTCGAGCGCGGCCGCCAGTTCCGTGTCCGGCGTCGTGTCCTCGGTCGGCACGTCCGGCAACTCGGCGGTCGGGGTCTGGCGAGCGCGGCGGCGGGCGGACATGACGCGGGCGTCCTGGGCGGTGCGGAAGGCGACCCCATAGAGCCACGCGCCGACGCCGTTCGGCGGACGGACATCGGCGGCGCGGCGGGCCAGCACCAGGAACACGGCCTGACAGGCGTCGTCGGCGTCGTGGTCGTGCCCGGTGATGCGGCGACACACGCCCAGCACGCGGGGGCCGTGCCGGTACACGAGCGCCGTGAAGGCGTCCGGGTCGTGGGCGTCGCGGAAGGCGGCGAGGAGCTGGCCGTCGGTGCGGGTGTCGTCCGACCGGGCGAGGGTCGAGCGGACGCGGGACACGGCGGAGGCGGGGCCGGCGGCGGTCATGGGCGGGTCTCCGGAAGCCGACACCGCGTCGGCTCACTCCTATTGGGTCGGCGGCGACCGGCGCGTCGGGGAATTTTCCCCCGCCGCGTGTCATCGCCGGGCGGCGGCGCGGTATCAAGAGTGTGGACGGCGACCGCCTACCGCCACCCACCCCGCGAGGCGAGCCATGAACCCGGTTGTCGTGTGGACGTTTCGCGGCGAGCGACAGTTGCATTTCCTGCTCACGAGCCTGAACAGCGGGCAGTCGCAGTTCGAAGTCCACGCCGATCTGAGTCAGCGGCTGCGGATGGCGTTCCCGACGGCGGTCGCGGTCGTCGTCCTCGATCTGTTTTACGGCTTCACCCCGCGGCCCAAAGAGTACACGCTCCTCGTGGATGTGCGATACCCGGTCGAAGGGCTGGGCGGGACGCAGGTGGTGAAGCTGGCCGACGACGACCGGTTGCGCGCCGAGTTCGACGCCTGGGTGCGGACGAAGGAGCCGCAGTTCAACGGCGACGGGGTGCTGATGCGGCAGACGGCCGCGTACCACCCGCAGTACCAGCACCGACTGGTCGGCGTGCTGTACCAGGACGCGGCCACCCACATCGGCCTGCACCGGCAGGTGTTCCTGGAGGAGGCGTTCGTCGCCTCCGTGCGGCACGGCAACCCGACCGTCCCCTCCCTGCTGAACACGTTCGGCCTTCTGTTCCGCAGCCTGGGCCGGGAGCTGTACGGCGGCCGCCAGCGGGAGCGGCCGCCGCTGACGGCGGCGCTGGAGTTGAACCCGGACGAGTCCGGCCGGCGGCGGTCGCTCACCCGCCGCGTCGGCCGATGGGCGGCCGGCGGCCCGGAGCGGAGCGTGCTGGACGAGTGGGAGGGTGCCGGGGTGGGCGTGTCGGTCGGGGTGGAGGCGGCCGTCAAGTACCGCACCCCGTTCGCCGACCCGGTGGCGTTCTTCCGCCGGCTCAGCCGGCTGCTGGCCGGCGGGGGTGCCCGCGTGCCCGACTTCCGCCTGACCCGCGGGCCGGCGCACGGCGACCTGCACGGGCGGAACGTCCTCGTCGGGCTGGAGGACGACCGGGCCGACCGGCCGGCCGTGTACGATTACGAGCACATGGGTCGGGACAACCTGATCCTGTACGACTTCGTCAAGCTGGAAACGGAACTGAAGTTGCGCGCGTACCCGCACCTGTTCCCGCTGGACCGGGACGACGAGCTGCCGCCGGAGCCGGTGATCCGGCGGGTGCAGGCGATCGAGGCCGCCCTGGCCACCCGCCAGGGGCGGTTCGCGCCGCCGGCCGGGGATCCGCCGGCGAACGGCCGCGAGCGGCGGCTGTTCGCCCTCCTCGCCGGCCTGCGGGAGCGGGCCGAGCGGACGCGGACGGTCGGCGACGGCACCCTCCGCGAGTGGACCGCCGAGTACCTGCTGCTGCTGTCCGCGTACAGTTTGTACGTCGTCCGCTACCCGCAGACCGTGTTCTCGCGGACGGTGGCGTTCACCGCCGCCGGCGTGGCCGCCGCCGCCGCCTACGAGTTGGTTCAGGCCGCCCAGAATCCGACCGGCAATCCCGGAGGTGTCCCGTGACCAAGCCCGCGACCGACGCCGAACGCCGCGCGGCGGCGATCCCCGAACCGCTGGATGCGGCCGCGCGCGCCGCCCTCGAACCGCTGGACGCGGCCGCGCGCGCCGCCCTCGATCCGGAGGTGCGGGCCGTACTGGACGGCTTCTACCTCGACTACCGGGGGCCGCTCACGGCCGCCTGGTCGTGGAACCGCGCCGGCACCGACGACGGCCTCGGCCGCGCCGACCAGTTGCTGGCCGTGCTGGACCGCGAGTTCCCGCACACCCCGCTGATCTGGTACGAGCGGGCGTTCAACCTGGTCAAGCGGAAGCGGCGGGCCGACGCGCTGCGGCTGCTCGAGGAGTTCGGCGGGCGGTACGCGGCCGTGCTGGACGTGGACACCCTGGCCCTGTGGGGGCGGTGCCTGAAGGACCAGGCCGACGAGTACCGGGCGGCCGGCCAGTTCGCGGCCGCCGAGGCCGAGTTCGCGGCGGCCGAGGCGAAGTACGACCAGGCGTACAAGGTGAGCAAGGGCGACCGGTTTCCGGGCATCAACGTGGCCACCCTGCGGCTGCTCCGCGCGGCGGTGCTGAAGCGGCTGACCGCGCCCGCCGCCGCCGCCGACACCCAGAACCGCGACGAGGCGGCCAAGGTGGAGGCCCGCATCGCCGCCCTCCGCGAGGGCAGCCGGGAGCGGGCGGCGGAGGTGCTGGCGTCGCGCCCCGGCTGGACGAGGACGCTGCCCGACGACGACATCTGGATGACGGCCACCGCCGCCGAGGCCGCCTTCCTGCAATCCGACTGGGCGCTGGCCGAGCAGTTGTACCGCGCCGCCTTGCGGCCGGAGAACCAGCCGCTGCCGCACCACTTCGCGAGCGCCGGCGGGCAACTGGTGCGGCTGACCGAGGCGTTCGCCGCCCTCGGCACCCCGCCGCCGCCGCCGTTCGACCGGCCGGCTCAGTTCCTTTCCGCCCTGCAACCCAAACCGGAGACCCTGCCGTGAGCAAGAAGAAGACGCCGGTCCCCTACACCCCGAAGCCGCTGGACACCGGCAAGATCGTCCTGCCGCCGTCCCTCCAGGAGTTGCTGGAGAAGCTGGCCAAGAACGCTCACGAGGCGTGGGCCGTCACCCGTATGGCTCAGGGCTGGACCTACGGTACGGCCCGCGACGACACCACCAAGAAGCATCCCAGCCTGATCCCGTATCGCGAACTGACCGAGGCCGAGAAGGACCTCGACCGCGTCACCGCCGGCGAGACGCTGAAGGCCATCCTGCTGCTCGGCTACACCGTCACCGACCCGGCGTGAGCGTGTCACAGGTCCTTCCCCTCGGCTTCTTGCAGGAATCGCTCGATCAGGGCGTTGTCCTTCACCGTCGGGCTGAGGGCGCGGAACACCTTCGCCGCCTTCGCCTTCTCGCCGGCGAACCACAAGTGGTAGCCGTACAGGAACCGCGCGGCCGGATCGACGGGCTTCGCGTCGGCGGCGGCTCGCAGCGCCGCCAGGTGGTCGGCCAGTGGCTCCCGCCGGTCGCCGTACAGGTCGGCGTAGCGGAACCGCGCGGTCGGCCATTCCGGCGCTTTCCGCATCCCATCGCGGACGGCCGTCACCGCCTCGGCGTACTCGCCCCGCGCGGTGTGGGCTTGCGCCAGCAGAAAGAACGCGATTGGGTCGGTCACGGCGGCGGCGCGGAACTGGTCCGCCGCGCGGCCGTACTCGCCCGCCGCGAATGCCCCACGACCAGCGGCCAGCCGGAACGCCGCCAGCGCCTGCGGGTCGGCCGGCAACTTCGGGCCGTCGAGGGTGACGGCCGGCTTGGCGGCGGCCGGCGGGCGGTCGATCCGCTCCGGCGGGGCTGCCACACGGGCCACCGGCTTGCCCGGTTTGATGACCATCAGCTCTCCCCGGTCCACGGCCGCGCTGACTCGCGCCTCGGCCGCCGCCCGCTCCGCCGGGGTCGCGCGGATCGGCTCCGGCTCGCGCGGCTCCTCGAAGCGGGGCACCACCGCCGGCCGCACGACGATCACCGGCGGCGGCACCCAGTATCCGCCCCACCCGTAGCCGTACCCGAACGTGACCACGACGACCGGCCGGCCGAACTGCGCGGCGGCGGGGGCCACCGACCCGACGACGGCGAACGCGGCCAGCAGCGCGAACCGGACCATGAGACACCTCCGGAGCGAACGGACTGGAATAATCGTACCACCTCTCCCGACCGACTGCGAGTCCGCCCCGCTCGACGGCTACGCCAATGGGTTGCTGGCAGCCGTCGAGGGTGCGCCAATTCTTACTGGCACCGCTGGGGTTCGGCCCTCACCCGGCCGGCTGCGCCGTCCACCCTCTCCCTGTCCTCCTGAGCCGGTGGCTCAGGCGGGTTCAGGCCCTCACCCCCGGCCCCTCTCTCCAGTTCCAGCGCCAGCGCGGAACGTCCGAGGGAGAGGGCCGGGGGCATTGGTCTCTACACATCTTTCTTTTTAGTTTTCGCAGGGATGTCCAGCGGAATGAACTGATCGATGAGCTGGTCCACCTGCTCCGGGCCGGTGTCGGCGATCACCGTGCGGGCCGACGGCCACACCCACAGGCCGGCCAGCAGGCCGCTCGCCGTCACCGGCCGGGACCGCTTCGTCGGCCGACCCGACCGCCGCATCAGTAACTCCTTCAGGCCCTCCGCCGCCGCGTCGTTCCGCCGCTCCAGCGCCCACACCCGCCCGCACGCCCCCACCGCCACCAGCAACTTCCGCAGGAGCGCCGGCCCGGTCGCCTGCAACCACGACTCCAACTCCCACCCGGCCGACTTCAGCAGCTCGAAGGCACTCTCGATCCGCCACCGGAAGTCGTACCACCGCGCCACGTCGGCACTCGTTCCCCAGTCGGCCGGTGCGTTCGTCAGGAGCCACCCCGACGCCCGCACCCCGCCCGTCTCGTCCCGCACCTCGGTCACCACCCGTCGCAACGCCCGTGGCCAGCCGGGGACCGTCTTCCGCCGGCCGGCCACCCGGTGCCGGGCCGCCTCCCGGAGCGTCACCGCCACCTCGGCCACATGCCACTCCGCCTTCCGGCCGCGCGGAACTCCCCCCGGCTTCGCAAGGTCGGATGCAACGCGGACAGCCGCACCGAGTCGCCGGCATGATCGACGCGGCGGTCGTCGGTGCGGACGAGCATCCGGTGATCCGGATCCCACTGCCGCCCGTGGCGGACGGAGTCGGCCTCGCGGTCGTACCCGCGATACCCGCCGGTGTTCGCGGCCTCGGTCGTCTGGCTGTCGATGGCTCCCGCCGACGGGTGCGGATCCCGCCCGGCCTGCTCCCGCACTCGCGCGCGGAGGGTGTCGTTCACCCGCGGCCAGGTGCCGGCCTTGGCCCACTTGCAGTCGTGGTACGAGACCGAGGTCGGGGGCGGGAAGTCGTGCTGCAGATCAGTCCACTGTTGAACCACAATAGAAATGTCCGGTCTTATCTCGTTCATCGGTGCCCGCTTGGCTCAGGCCCAAGCGGACACCGATGAGCGAGCGACAAGGACTGGGACGTGTGGCGATGAGTCGTCGCGAACGGGACGTGTCGGCGGTGATGCGGGGGGTGTTGAACGGCGAGCGAACACAAGTCGAGGCCGCCCGGCTGCCGAAGAGGAGCGTGCGGCAGGTCGCCGGATGCAACGCGCGATGGAAGCCGACGGCGATGCGGCCCTGGTCCACGGCCGGCGCGGCCGGCCGTCGAACCACCGCCACGAGCCGACCCTCCGCGCGCGGGTGCTGCGGGCGTACCGCGCCAAGTACCTCGGCTTCGGTCCCACCTTCGCCGTCGAGGAGCTGGCCGACGACGGGCTGTCGGTGGGGGTCGAGACGCTGCGGCGGTGGCTGCTCGCCGAGGGGCTGTGGGAGCGGAAGCGGCACCGCGACCCGCACCGCTCGCGACGCCCGCGGCGGAGTTGCTTCGGCGAACTGGTGCAGAGGGATGCGTCCATCCACGACTGGCTCGAAGGTCGCGGCGAGACGGTGGCACTCCTGGCGAGGATCGACGACGCCACCAGCCGCGTGCGGGCGCGGTTCCATCCGGCGGCGACGGTCGAGGCGCACGCGGACCTGCCAGAGCGGTGGCGGCGGCGGTCCGGCCGGCCGCTGGCCCCGCACACGGATCGGCACGGCAGTTTCGAGGCGCACGAGAAGGGTCGACCGCTGGCCGATCCGGACGCGACGACGCAGTTCGGCCGCGCCCTGTCGCCGTTGGGCGTCGCGTCGATGCGCGCGCGCGGCCCGCAGGCGAAGGGTCGGGTGGAGCGGTCGTTCGGGACGGCGCAGGGCCGGTGGGTGAAGGAGCGGCGGCTGGCGAGGGCGCGGACGTGCGAGCGGGCGAACGCGGTTCCGGA
>JAYUFU010000532.1:0-9601 GCA_043738505.1 Fimbriiglobus sp.
GCCGAACATGTGATTCTCCGGCCTACTGGCCGAAGGCATTTCCGACATAGTAGCCGCCGAGTTCGGGTGGTCAAGCGAAAAGTCCGCCTTTCCTCCGAGATTCCGCGCGATACCATTATTGGACTATCCGGCTTGCTCGCCGCAATTGGGAAACACAACATGCCGCAGAGTCCCAATACCCCGGCTCCGCCGCCGAAGCTGCTCGACCAACTCCGGGACCGCATCCGGCGGAAGCACCTCGCCCTTGCCACCGAGCAGGCGTACGTCGGCTGGTGCCGGCGGTTCATCCTGTTCCACGACAAGAAACATCCGAAGGACATGGGCGAGGTCGAGATTCGCGCGTTCCTGACGGATTTGGCCGTGACGCGGCGGGTGGCGGCCAGCACCCAAAACCAGGCGCTGAACGCCCTCGTGTTCCTGTACGCCCATGTTCTGGAACGGCCGCTGGGGTCGTTCGGCGAGGTCGAACGGGCCAAGCGACCGGAGCGGTTGCCGGTGGTGCTGACCCGCGAAGAGATGCGGGGCATTCTGTCGGCCCTGACCGGCGCGAACCGGTTGATCGGCGACCTCATGTACGGGGCCGGACTGCGGGTGATGGAGGCGTTGCGGCTGCGGGTGAAGGACGTGGACTTCGGTCAGCGGCACCTTCTCATCCGCGACGGGAAGGGCGGCAAGGACCGCACGGCGCTGCTGCCGACCCGTGCGGTCGAGGCGCTGCGGCCGCACTTGGAACGCGGCCGGCTGATCTGGGAGCGGGACCGCGAGGACGGGTTGCCGGGCGTCGAGTTGCCGTTCGCCATCGCCGAGAAGTACCCGAACGCGGGCGCGGAGTGGGGCTGGCAGTGGGTGTTCCCGTCGGAGCAATTGAGCGTCGATCCGCGGTCCGGGGTGCGGCGGCGGCACCACCTGTACGAGACGGGCATCCAGCGGGCGGTGAAGGCGGCGGCGAAGCTGGCGGGGGTGGTGAAGCCGGCGACGCCGCACACGTTCCGGCACAGCTTCGCCACGCACCTGCTGGAGGACGGGGCCGACATCCGCACGGTGCAGACGCTGCTCGGCCACGCCGACGTGTCCACGACGATGATCTACACGCACGTCCTGAATCGCGGGCCGGCCGGGGTGGTCAGCCCGCTCGACCGGCTGTGAGGGTCTGTCGGTCCCACTGTAAACTGCCGGCAGTTCGTTCCGACTCCGGAGAGTCGGGCTACTTTCAGAATCCTCTCCGGGAGGGAGAGGGTGGCGAGCGAAGCTCGCCGGGTGAGGTTTCCTTTTTCCCCAGCCAGAATCCGTTGCCCCCACGTTCTCGCCGTGTCCACCTCCCCACGACACGCTCGGCCGGCCGGCCACTTGCGCCGGAAATCCGGCACTTCGTTACAAACTTTTCCCGTCTCCCGGCGTTGGGTAATTGACAGCCCGACCGGGTGTCGAATACGATGCCCGCGTGCAAGCTCGCGCACGGCAACGACTAACCGCGACTAGCCGGCGCGGATCGGGGGGTTCCTTCTCCCCCGACCGGCGGCCGGCGTATGATTCCCCTACAAGTCCCTCGGGTGAGTGCGAACCATGTCCAAAACCGCCGGCGTGTGGGGCATCGACATCGGCCAGTGCGCCCTCAAGGCGCTGCGGCTCGAACTGATCGACGGCAAGCCCACGGCCACCGCCTTCGACTACATCGAGCACGCCAAAATCCTGTCCCAGCCGGACGCCGACCCGGACGCCCTCACCCGCGAGGCGCTGGAGAAGTTCCTGTCGCGCAACCCCATCGGCAAGGACCTGGTGGCCATCGGCATCCCCGGCCAGAGCGGCCTGGCGCGGTTCGTCAAGCTGCCGCCGGTGGAAGAGAAGAAGATCCCCGACATCGTCAAGTTCGAGGCCAAGCAGCAGATCCCGTTCCCCCTCGACGAGGTGGTGTGGGACTACCAGAAGATCGGCGGCGGCGAGACCGTCGGCGGGTTCGCCATGGAGACGGAGATCGGCCTGTTCGCCATGAAGCGGGACCTCATCAGCAAGACCCTGGGGCACTACCAGGGGGTGAAGGCCGAGGTCCACGTCGTCCAGATGACGCCGCTGGCGCTGTGCAACTACGCCACCTACGAAATCCTGGGGCGGGGCGGGCCGGACGGTCTGGCCGACGGCGCGGCGGCCCCGGAGAACGAGGACACCCCGCGCGGCAAGAAGCGGTGCGCGGTGGTGCTGGACATCGGCACCGACAGCTCGAACCTGATCATCACCGACGGCGGCAAGATCATCTGGCAGCGGCCGGTGCCGCTCGGCGGGAACAGCTTCACCAAGGCGCTGGTGAAGGAGATGAAGCTGACGTTCGCCAAGGCCGAACACCTGAAGCGGAACGCGGCCAAGTCGCCGGAGCTGGCGCAGATCCTGAAGGCGCTGCGGCCGGTGCTGCAAGACTTCGTCGGCGAGGTGCAGCGGTCGCTGGGGTACTTCACCAACACGCACCGGGACGCGCACGTCGCCTTCCTGGTCGGCCTGGGTAGCGCCTTCAAGCTGCCCGGCTTGCAGAAGTACCTGTCCGAGAAGCTGTCGCTGGAAGTGAAGAAGCCGGCCAAGATGACCCGGCTGACCGGCGACACGGTGCTGAACGACCCGACGTTCAACGAGAACGTGCTGACCTTCCCGGTCGCCTACGGGCTGGCCCTGCAAGGGCTGGAACTGGCCCGCCTGCGGACGAACCTGCTGCCGAGCGAGATCCGCATCGACCGCATCATCCGCGCCAAGAAGCCGTGGGCGGCGCTGGCCGCGTCGCTGCTGGTGGGCGGGTTGGCCGCCGCCTGCGTCGGCCCGGCGAGCGAGTACGCGGCCGTGTCCGACCCGAAGCTGAAGCCGTTCATGGACGCCGCCAAGGCGGAGGCGGGCAACGCCAAGAAGCAGAACGACGAGACGGCCGCCAAGGAGAAGGCGGTGGACGGCGGCGTCACCCAGGTGAAGGCCATCGTGGCCGGCAACGACGAGCGGCTGAACTGGGTGCGGCTGAACGAGGTGATCGGGGCCGCCCTGCCCCGCCACGGGTTCTACTTCGACAAGGACGCCGCCGGCAACCCGGACACCGTCGCCCTGCTCCAGCAACTCGGCTCCGTCACCGACGCGCAGGCGAAGGCGGTGGCCGAGCAGAAGCTGCCGCCGTTCGAGGCGGCCAAGTCGAACCTGCTGCTCCAGGAAGCCGTCCCGCCCGTCAACCAGCCGCTGTACTGGAACACGGTCGATGGCAAGCGGGCGTACATCGCCTACGCCAAGCGGATCGCCAAGGGGGTGCCGGACACCGACATCTACCGGGCCGACCTGTCCGAACACCTGGCCCAGGTGAACGTCGAGGCCGTCACCGCCCGGTACACCGCCGACCCGACCGGCTTCCTCAAGGCGGCCCTCGCCGAAGCGAACAAGCACGGCATCAGCGACGTGGCCGTCACGTCCATGATGAGCGACAAGGAACGCAAGGTGTTCAAGGTCGGGCCGGACGGCCGGCCGGGCAAGTACAAGCTGGGGGACGACGGCAAGCCGGGGACGTTCAAGGTCGGCGCGAGCGGCGGTCCGGAGCGGTTCAAGCCCGGCGCGGACGGCAAGCCGGGGCTGTTCAAGGCCGGACCGGACGGCCAACTGGCCGAGGATCCCGCCGGGCAGCACGCGCCCGACCCGGCCGGCCAGTACGTCCCCGACCCGGCCGGCCAGTACGTCCCCGACCCGACCGGGCTGCCGGTCGAACTGGAGACCCTGCCGCCGGAGAAGAAGTTCGCGGACGAGAAGTGGGGCATGGAGCCGCCGCTGGACCCGAAGACCAAGACCGTCGCCCCCGTCTGGGTCGTCGAGGTCCGCGGGTACACCTACTACAGCGCCGGCAACCCGTCGGTCGCCCGCAAGTTCCTCCAGGACTGCTTCGTCCGCAACCTGCAGCGGTTCGACGAGTTCGCCGCCCTCACCGACCGCGGCCAGGAGAAGGTGGCCAAGCTGCTGCCCGGCGCGACCGACCCGATCCGCGCCCGCGTCAGCCACGCCTTCCTGTGCATCGCCCCGCCCAAGCCGTCCACCGTGGCCGGGTTCGAGATCATCCTGACCAGCCACATCGACCGGCTGATGGCCGCCGGAGCCGCGGCGGCCGCGGCCGCGCCGGGAGGCGACGGGGGCAATGGCGTGCCGCCGGCCATGCCCGGCATGCCATTGTCCGGCGAGGGACTCCCCGGCGCGGCGAGCGCCGCCGGCGGCAAGTGGCGGGATCTGCTCGGCGGCGCGGCCGCCCCTGCCGGCGGCGGGTTCGGCGAAGGTTCCGGCCCGCTCGGCGGCGGGCCGACTATGCCCGGTATGCCCGGCCCCGGCGGCTCGCCCGGCGGGACCAGCCCCGGCGCGGCCAACAGCCCGCTCGTGGTCGGCGGCCGCAAGAAGCCGTTCGAGTTCGTCGTCTACTTCCTCTGGCAAGAGCCGTCCTCCACCGACACCCCGGCGGCCGAGGCCCCGAAGTAACGCGGCCCGCCACACCCTCCGCACACCTACCCCCGGACACGAACCGGCAACGCCATGAAAACCAGCGGCCTGAAGAAGCACTCGTTCTGGCTCCTGTTCGGGGCCGTCCCGCTCCTCGTCGGGCTGGGCGTCCTCATGATCCTGTCGTCCGTCGGCGGGGCCACCGCCGCGCGGAAGCAGGAGTACGACACCCAGAAGACCGAGATCGCCGGGGCCAAGCCGAAGGGCAAGGGCGTCGGCGTGGAACTGTCCAAGCAGAAGGGTGACCTCGACACCAAGGTGACTGAGCTGTGGGGGCAGAATTACCTCCAGCAGAAGCGGGCCGGCCTGTTCAAGTGGCCGACCACCCTCAAAAACACCACCGAACTGGCCATTCTGGAGAAGCGCGACCTGCCGTTCGGCGACGACTTCCTCGTCCCGGCCGACAAGGACGCCGTCGCCGGCGGGCCGCGGCCCTCCCTCCTGGATGCCAACCAGACGGAACTGGCCGAATTCGCCACGCCCAACGTCTACCTGAAAGCCTACAAGGACATGGCCGACAGGGTGTTCCCCACCCGCTTCGGCCGCGGCGGCCCGGCGGCCCCCGCCGGCGGCGGCGAAGAAGGACCGACCGCCGGCGGCGGCCCCCGTGGTGGCCCCCGTGGTCCCGGCGGTATTCCCGGCCCCGGTCCCGGAATCGGAATGCCCGGCCCCGGAATGCCGGGCGGCGGCCTGCAAAACAACGCGAGCGACGGCTGGCAGGCTGTCCTCCGCCACGTCACCGAGTGGGGCACCACCCAGAAGCCGACCGTGCCGGAACTGTGGCTGGCGCTCGAGGACATCTGGGTGCAGCGGGAACTCCTCGCCGTCGTGGAGCGGACCAACAAGGCGCTCACCCAATTCGAGCCCGAGTTCGCGTTCTGGAACTACAACCCGCTGAAGCGGACGTTCGTCAGCCGCCTGTGGGCGCTCGACCTGGAGGTCGTCACCGAAGCCAGCCGGAAGTACCTGAAGGCGACCGTCCGCAACCCGAACGACCGCCTCCAGATGCTCGGCGCGAGCAAGGTGATGCGGCTGAAGGTGTGGCTGGACAACCCGGCCGAGAAGGAGCCGAGCCTGCCCGACTACGTGATCGGCGGCGAGTTGGTCCCCGGCCGCAGCATGATGGAAGTCGCGCTCCAGAAGACCGACCCGCGCAACAAGGCCCTGCCCGGCAGCCACGCCATCCCGCTCGACCGCCTCATCACCCGCATCGCCAAGGTGGAGCAGATCCTCGACGAGGTGAGCGTGCCGGTGAAGTTGATCCAGGCGCTGGAACTCGGCGTCACCGACCACCGCCGCGGGGTGGCCACGTTCGTCGCCCCCAAGCTGAAGGGGCTGGCCGAGGACGCCGTCGTCGATCCGAACGCCGCCCCCGCCATGCCCGGTGCCCCCGCCATGCCCGGCGCGGGCGGGCGACCCGGACCCGGCGGCGAGGGAGGCCTCGGCGGCGGGGTGGCCGGGGCCGGCCAGAAGTCCGGCCCGAAGGAGGCGGTCCTGCTCGGCAACAAGCTCCGCTACGTCGAGGCGACCGACCAGGTTCGCCGCATGCCGGTCGCCCTGTCGGTGGTGCTGGACTTGGCGTTCGAGCAGGACCTGCTCGTCCAGTTCACCAACTCGCCGATGCGGTTCCACGTCACCCAGACCGGGTGGCAGCGGTTCCGCGGGTCGCTCCCGAAAGCCGCCCCGCCCGCGGGCGGCGGTCTGCCCGGCGTCCCCGGACAGCCGGGTCCGGGAATGCCCGGCGGTCCCGACGGTCCCGACGGGGAAGGTTCCGGCGGGTTCGGCAGCGGGCCGACCTCCGCCGCCGTCACCGCCCAGGCGAACGCCGGCCTCGTCACCCTCGCCGTGTACGGCGTCGTCTCGCTGTACAACGAACTGCCGCTGACGGAAATTCGCCTCGAGTCGCCCGAGACGTTCGAGGCCGGGTCGAACTGGAAGGAGCCGACCAAGGTGGGCACCGACGAGGAGCTGGCCAAGCTGTTCCCCGACGCGGCGACCCAGGCCAAGGTCCGCGCCGCCTTCGACCTCCGCACCCACGACCTGCTGGCGTTCGCGTGGGAGGGGCCGCGAGGCGACAAGGTGACGTTCACCGTCGCCGAGCAGGCGGCCAAGTTCGGCCTCGCGCCGGGCGACGCCCAGGACCAGGAGAAAGTGCAGCACCGGAAGCTGTTCGCCGTCCGCCGAACCGTCAAGTGGTCCGTCGAGTGACACCGACCCTGAACCCCGATCCGTCCGTTCGCCCCTCGCGGGCGACGACGCCCCGCGACCCGAACGAGAGGTGCGTGCCATGGCCGCCAAAGCCGGATTCAAGGACCTGCTGTTGAAGAAGGGGGAGAAGATCGCGCTGGCCGCGTGCGCCGCCGCCTTCGCCGTGCTGGTGTTCATGGGCCTCGCCTCGGGCGGGCCGGAGAAGTCCACCGCGCAGATGATCAAGGACCTGGAGTCCGCCACCAGCTCGGTGAAGACGCAGATCGGCAGCGAGACCGTGGTGGGGGGGAAGACGCTGCCCCCGTGGGTCGCCCAGACCGGGGGCCTCCGCGCGGTGCCGTCGGAGCAGTTCCTCGTCTCCGCCAGCGCGTTCGAGCCGATCTCCTGGCCGAGCCTGCGAAAGGAGAACCCGAAGATCTTCAAGCCGGTCGAGGGGCAGGTGGACGTGTTCCAACTGGCCCTCGGGGCCAAGGACCGCCAGTTCGAACTCGACAAGGACGGCGTCGAGCGGCTGAAGTTGATGGGCGTGTTCAAGACGGTGCCGCTGAAACTCGACGACGCGAAGACCATCAAGGAGAACTACGATAAGTCCACGAGGTCGGACAAGAAGGGCGGGAAGAAGGGCGGCAACCCGCCTCCGCCACCATTCCCCGGCGGCGGCCGGCCCGGCGGCACGGGTGGCCCCGGTATGCCCGGCGGCATGCCCGGCATGGGTGGTCCCGGCGGCATGCCCGGCATGGGTGGCGGGGCGGGTATCCGCACCACCGAAACGATCATCGATTACGTGACGCCGAAGGAATGGGAGGTAGGCAAGTGGAAGGAGGCCGAGACCGTCCACCCGACTCGGTTGGCCGTCGTCCAGATGGCGTTCCCGCTGAAGGCCCAACTCCAAGAAGTCCAGCGGGCGCTCCGCCTGCCGACCCTGGCCGACGCCATCCGCGCCTGCGCTCCGGTCGCCGGCGGGAGTACCGGCCCCGGTGGGCCGGGCCTTCCCGGCTCCGGAATGCCCGGCCCCGGTAGCCCGGACGGGGAAGGCCCCGGCGTGCCGGGTCGCCCCGGCGCGGGAACCTCCGCCTCCGGCCCCGGCACCCTGTACACCACGTCCCCCGAGTTCCTCCGCCTGGAAGTGCAGCGGCGACGGGTCGGGTTCGACGGCAAGCCGCTCCAGGTGCTGGGCAAGACCGGCAAGGCCGAGGACGCCGCCTACGAGACGTTCGACCACCAGGGCATCTTCTTCGACGCCTTCGTCCGGTTCGAGACGCCGATGTTCACCGAGACGCCCAAGAAGATCGAGTACGTCGAGCGGGTGAAGGAGAAGGACGGCGACCGCATGATCGACCAGAAGGTGGAGTACGAACTCGACCTGCGAATGTTCAAGCGGGAGACCCAGGGCCTGACCGCCCCGCTGCCCCGCGTGGCCGACAACATGGCCCTCGACTACCCGCCGGCGGTCAACCTGAGGTACATCCACGACAACGCCCGCCGGCTGGCCAAGCTGCTGGAGAACCCGCAGGACAAGCAGAAGTTCGAGAAGCAGTTCGAGAAGAAGAATAGCAGTAACCCGTACTCGCTGGGCAGCCAACTCGGCACCCAGGGCAACAACGGCATCGGGTTCGGGTCGGGCAGCGACGAGGGCCGCGGCGGTCTGTCCGTCCCGCCGACGGGGCCGGGCGAAGCGATGGGCGGCTACCCCGGCATGCCTATGCCTGGCCCCGGCGGTCGGCCGGGTCTGGGTGGCCTGGGCATGCCCGGCATGTCTGGCCCCGGCATGCCCGGCTCCGGCAACATGTCCGGCACTGGCAACCTGACCGACCCGAACGCCATCGGCGCGGAGTTCATCCTGATCCGCTTCCTCGACCCGACCCTGCTGCCGGGCGAGAGCTACAAGTACCGCGCCCGGCTGGTCATGCGGAACCCGAACTTCGGCAAGAAGGACCAGATGGCCACCGAAGCCGACGCCGACAAACTCGAGATCGAGTCGCCGGACGACTGGTACGAGTGCCCGCAGACGGCCTCCCTGCCGACCGAGTTCCACCTGTTCGCCGGCACCGCCAAGACCTACGAGACGGCCCACACCGAGGAGATCACCAAGCAACTGGAGACCCTGAAGGACTCGACCCGCAAGCCGGAGGCCCAGCGGGCCTACCTGGCCTTTACCGAGACCAAGGACGTGGCGGCCGGGAAGAAGGCCGTGGTGCAGGTGCAGTGGTGGCTGCCGCAGCTCATCCTGCCGGGGACGAACTCCCAGGAGCCGATCGGCGCGTGGGTGACGGCCGACCTGCCGGTCGGGCCGGGCGAGTTCATCGGCCGCAAGGCGCTCGTCCCGCTGCCCCTCTGGTCGTCCAAGACCGAGACCTACGTGATGTCCTCCCGCAAGCTCCAGAAGGGGGGCATCGCCGGGCTACGGTCGGACGAGACCCCGCCGGGACAGATCGTCAACTTCACCACCCCCAACCTGCTCGTCGACTTCGACGGGCGGAAGACGCCGGTGGCCGCGAAGGACAAGGACAAGGAGGACAACGACGTGGCCAACGAACTGCTCGTCCTGCGGTCGGACGGCACCGTCGAGGTGCTGAGCGAGGTGCAGGCGGCCGCCGACGCGACCCGCACCAAGCGGCTCGACCTGTGGACGAAGTGGGTGGCGGACGTGATGAAGCGGAAGGAGCAAGGGGTGACGCCGCCGCCAGGCACCGGCACCGGCCCCGGCGGTCGGGGCAGCGACGACCGCTGAGGCCACGGATGGAGGGATGACACCGCGACACGGGAGGGGCCAACCCCCTCCCGTGTCTTCGTCTGGCGGCATACGAACGGCGGTCTTGCGAGCCGCGACCGCGAGGGAGCGGCATCTTCTTCGTGGGGATGCGCCGAAGTTTCCTGGCGAACCCGACCCGCCAAGGCCGTG
>JAYUFU010000533.1:0-26137 GCA_043738505.1 Fimbriiglobus sp.
TCGCCGCGAAGACACCACTCTTCGCGGCGACCGCCGGGGGCCGTTCTCGTTCCGGGCTATCTCATGGCACGCCGCGCCCCCGCTTCCCTGTTCGACGCCCTCGTCACGACCCGGCCGGTCGCGGCCGCGGCCCCCGCGCCGCCGGTGTCGATCCTCGACCAGCTCCTGAACGAACCGTTCGGCACCGGGTCGGCTCCGGTCGCCAACCGCCTGTCGGCGTTCCAGTCCGCCGAGACGGTGGCCGAAGCCCTGACCGCCTGGTTCGGCGAACCGCAGACCGCCGCCGATCCGGCGGCCAAGGACCGGCTCGTCCTCCGCCTGAACGCCGCCGTCGCCCGCATCGACGACCTGCTGACCGACCAGTTGAACGCCGTCCTGCACCAGCCCGAACTCCAGAAGCTGGAAGCCGGATGGCGCGGCCTGAAGTTCCTGACCGAGCAGGTGCCGGACGGGGCGAACATCAAGGTCCGCGTCCTGCACGCCACCTGGAAAGACCTGACGAAGGACCAGGAACGGTCGCTCGAGTTCGACCAGAGCGCCCTGTTCCGCAAGGTGTACAGCGAGGAGTTCGACACCCCCGGCGGAGAGCCGTTCGGCCTGCTCGTCGGCAACTACGCCGTCACCCACCGGCCGTTCCCCGACCACCTGACGGACGACGTGGCCACCCTGCGGGGCGTGTCCGGGGTGGCCGCCGCCGCCTTCGCGCCGTTCATCGCCGGCGTCGATCCGCGGCTGCTCGAACTCGACTCCTACGCCGACCTCGACCCGACGATGGACCTGACCAAGACGTTCGCCCAGGCGGACTACGTCAAGTGGCGGGGCTTCCGCGACGGCGAGGACGCGCGGTTCGTCGGCCTCGTGGTGCCGCGCGTACTGCTCCGCGAGCCGTATTCCGACCGCGGCGCGCACGGCCACCGCTTCCCGTTCCGCGAGTCCACGACCGCCCCCGACGGCCGCGAGTACCTGTGGGGGAACGGCGCGTTCGCCCTCGGCGCGGTGGCCATCCGCGCGTTCGCGGAGTCGGCGTGGCTGGCGGAAATCCGCGGCGCGCGGACGGGCGGCGAGTCGGCCGGCGTCGTCACCGGGTTGCCCGCGCTGTCGTTCGGCGACGGGTTGACGGACACCCCGCGTGCCGTCACCGACGTGAGCCTGACCGACCGCCAGGAGAAGGACCTGTCCGACCTCGGCCTGATCCCGCTCTGCCACCTGCCGGGCACCGACAAGGCCGCCTTCTTCACCACCCCGTCGGTGCAGAAGCCGAAGACCTACGACGAGCCGGCGGCCACGGCCAACGCCAAGCTGTCCGGGATGATGCAGTACATGCTGTGCGTGTCCCGCATCGCCCACTACATGAAGGCGATGATCCGCGACAAGATCGGCTCGTTCACCGGGCCGGACGAGATCCAGGAGGACTTGCGGCGGTGGTTCCAGCGGTACACCGTCGGCAACGAATCGGCCACCCACGAGATGAAGGCCAAGTACCCGCTGCGGGAGGCCCGCGTGGAGGTGACCGACGTGCCCGGCAAGCCCGGCGCGTACCGGTGCAACGTGTACCTCCGCCCGCACTTCCAACTCGACCAGCTCAGCGCCGCCATCAAGCTGACGACGCAACTGAGCGCGCGCAGCGGGTAACGGTCTTGCGAGCCACAACCGCCAGGGAGTGGCATCTTCTTGCGAGCCGCGACCGCCAGGGAGTGGCATCTCTTGCGTGCGGCTCCTTGCGGTCGCCGCGAAGAGACGGTGCGAATTTACCCCAGCGGCCACGGCTCGCCGACCTTCCCCGCGCGGCAGGCGCACGTCGCCCCACACAGCGGGCAGGCGACGGCCACCGCCGCCAGCAGCTTCGCCACCTTCGCCGGGTTCGAGCGGTCGGCCGCGGTCGCCTGCGGCACCTGCTTGGCCGCCCAGTACTTCACCCACTCGCGGATGACGTTCACCACGTCCGTCGTCAGCCGGCGGTCGAGCGTCAGCCGCTCCACCCCCAGCACCAGCCACCACCCCGACCCGCTCGGCGACCGGCTCAGGGCGAAGCCGTCGGTCGGGTCGGACAGCACCTTGCCGCCGACCACCAGCCCCTTCGGTGTCAGCACGGTGTCACCGAGATCGCGGTCGGCGCTGTCCGGCAAGTCCACCTTCAGCACCGCGTCCGGGTGCGCGGCCAGCACCCGGCGGGCGGTGGCGGGCGCGGACTGCACCAGTTCGAAGATCGACGCCGCCTTGCCAACCGCCGCCCACGGCTCGGTGTTCCGCCCCCGCCAAACGGCGTACCGGTGTTGCAGGACCGTCGCCGTCGGCCGTCCGAGCAGCCGCCGCACCCACGGCAGGAAGCGGACGACGCGGACGAGATCGCCCGGCAACAACCCCGCCTCGAAGGATTCGGCCGTGAGCAGGACCGCCAGACGGGCCATTTCCCCGGTCGTCAACTGGCCGGAGGTGAGGGCGAATTCGGCCATCGCTTCGGCGTACACCGCGCCGGCGTCGCCGCGGACGAACCGGCCGAACGCCACCGCCAGCCCGCCGAGTTTGTCCTTGCCGAACGTCACCCCGTCGAACGCCTGGAGCGCCTGCACCGCCGCCAGGAACTGCGCGTGCGCGGCGCTCTTCTCCGCCAGCACCTCCGCCTGTTCGACCCACTGCCACACCTTCGGCACGCGGTCCACTGTGGACCCGACGCCGGCGCTCGACCGGCACAGCCGCGTGAGGAACCGCACCGCCTTCTTCGACCGCCCGACGCCCGGCGCGAGCGCCTCCCAGGCCAGTTCCACCGCGCGATCGTCCGGCGACGGCAGCGGCGGGCGGGACGACTGCACGGCCCAATACAGCAGCCAGGCGAGGACACTCAGGCCGACGGCCACCCACCCCGGCGAGGCCAGCCGACTCGGCATCAGCGCGACGGTCAGCACCACGACCAGGAGCAGCGGCGCGGTGACGAGGACGGCATACCCGCGCGGGCTGAACTGGCGGGCGTCCGAACCGAGGGCCTGCGCACCGTCGGGCGTCTCGACGGTGGCGGATTGGCCGAGGGCGGTGTCCGTCACTTGCACCGCGTAGCCGTCGCCGGCCAGCCGTCCGCCGCCGAGCGCGAGCGGCGGGGGGAGCAGCGGGATCGGGTCGGGGATGGCGGTCAGGCAACTCGGACAGAGTCCGGCGTTCTGGTCGGTCGCGGTCTTGGTCAGTGCGGCGGGGATGCCCGCGCCGTTCAGCCGTTGCCGCGAGGCGACCCCCTGCAACACCTGCGCGAGGCTGGCTTCGGGGAAGTAGAAGGTGGTGGCGGCGAAGGCCGATTCGACCGCCTCCGGCGAAGTTCCAGCGGCCGCCGCGTTCACCGCCGTCTCGACCGCCCCGCGCGGGTCGTAGGCCGCGCCGCGGTCGAACCGCAGCCGGTGGTCGTCCCACAGGTGCCGGATGAACTCCCGCCGGTGCAGCTTCGCCTTGCACTTCGGGCACTTCCACTTCACCCGCCGCTCGCCGGTCCACACCATGTCGTCCAGCACCCGGCACTTGTCCACCCGGCTCTGGAGTTGGATCATCCGCTCCAGGGTGCGGGACTTCGACATCCCGGCCGTGACGGAGCGGACGATGGGGCCGACCGACTGCGGCGTGTCCGGCACGCTGGCCAGCAGCTTGCCGGCGACGGCGAGGCGGAGCTGGATCGGGGTGGTGCGAATCTGCAACGCCTGTGCGGCGAGCAGCAGCAGCGCCGGCGGGATCGGTTCCGGCATCCGCGCGACGAACTCCATCGCCCGCTTGTTCCCGTCCGATCCGGACGCGCGGAGCAGGTTGAACGCCGCCACCGTCTGCGGCGTCGGGTAGGTGCGGGCGATGAGGTCGTCCACGGCGCGGAGCTGGTCGGCGCGGACGGGGGCGGCGACCGCCTGGCGGACAAGCGCGTCGAGAGTGACGGCAGGCGGCACGGCCATGTGGCTCACTTCGTGTTCACCGTGATCGTGGCCGGCTTCAGGCACACCTTGTCGTTGCACGCCGTGATCGTCACCTTGGCCGTGATCGCCTTCGCGTCCTTGATCTGGTCGTGGGCCAGCACCGTGGGGATGGACACCTCGCCCTCGTACACCTGATACTCCCCCAACTCGGACTTCTGCTTCGTCCCCTTCGGGTAGGTTGTCTCGTGGTGCCCCAGCTTCTTGCCGTCGGCGCGCAGCTCGATCCGGGTGGCGGACTCGGCCAGCGTGTCGTTGCCGACCGGGTTGGCGTAGACGTGCCAGCCCTTCGCCACGGAAATCACGACGTGGTACGTCTCCAGGCCGTCGGCGAGGTTGCCGGGGAGCAGTTCCACCTTCACCACGTCGGCCGAACTCTTGGGGTCCTTCACCGTCTCGGCCAGCCGCGTGGGGGCGTCCTTGAACGCATCCACGGCCAGTCCGGCGTCGAGGGCTTGCAGCGCGAGCGGAACGGCGGTCGGTTCGGACTTCATCGACGCGGCGAACCGGCGGAGGTCCGGCTCGAAGCGGTGGCGGTAGCCCTCGTTCTCCGTGGCCCGCCACAGGCGCAGCACGTTCGACAGCGAGACGCCGTTGCCCGACGGCTGCGCGCCGTCGTAGCTGTCCTTGCCGCGGGCGAACAGCTTCTCGCCGTCGGACGGGGTGTTGAAGTACCCGCCGCCCTTCGCGGTGAACTTGGCCGTCTGCCCGCCGTACACCCGCCGCGCCGCCGCCAGCCACTCCGCCTTGCCGGTCGCGTCGTGCAGCGCCAGCAACCCGTGCGTCAGGAAGGCGTAGTCGTCCAGGAACGCGACCCCGCGCGCGGTCGGCTTCTCGCCCGGCGCGGCGGCGTAGGTGCGGAACAGCCCGTCGCCGTTCTTCATCGTTTTCAGCACGAACGTCGCCGCTTTCTCGGCCGCCGCGACGTACTCCGGGTTCTTCAGCACCTGCCCGGCGCGGGCGTAGGCGGCGATCATCTGGCCGTTCCAGCCGGTGATGAGCTTGGCGTCCAGGAACGGCCGGTTCCGCTTCGCCCGCTCCGCCAGCAGCTTCGCTTTCATCGGGGCCAGTTTCTTCAGCAACTCGTCTTCCGTGGTCTTCTGCTCCTTCGCGGTGTCCGCCAGCGGCTTCGACAACCGCAGGATGGAATACTTCTCCTCGAAGTTCGGCTTCCCGGTGCCGTACACGGTGGCGAAGAACTCGGCGTCCGCACCCAGAAGCGACTTCAGTTCCTTGGCCGTCCAGACGTAAAACTTGCCTTCCTCGCCGTCGCTGTCGGCATCGAGCGCGGAGTAGAAGTAGCCGTCCGGCGCGGTCATCTCCCGCTTAACGAAAGCCAGCGTCTCGTCGATCACCCGGCGGTACGCCGGGGTCGGCGTCCGCTTGTGCGCGTCGGCGTACAGCTCCACCAGTTGCGACTGGTCGTAGAGCATCTTCTCGAAGTGCGGGACGGTCCAGGTGCGTTCGGTGCTGTAGCGGTGGAAGCCGCCGCCGAGGTGGTCGTACAGGCCGCCCTCGGCCATCTTCTCCAGCGTCGTCTTCATCAGTTTGGCGACCGCTTCGTTCCCCGGCTTCGCCGTCTGCGAGAGCAGGAATCGCAGCGCCCCGGCGCGGGGGAACTTGGTGCCCTTGAACTTCATCAGTGCCCGGCCGAGGCCGCCGTGTTCGGGATCCAGTTCGAACTCGCCGACGGCCTCCTTCACGAGTTCCGCCGTCAGCGGCACCACCGCCGCGCCGCGGGCGCTGCCGTCCATCCGTTCGACGGTCAACTTGGCGATGTTGTCGGCCTGCGCGTAAATCTCGTCCTTCTTGTTCTTGTGCAGGTCCAGCACCCGCGACAGAATCGATTTGAAGCCGGTGACGGTGCCGCCCTCGACCTTCTTGTCCTCCGGCGGGAAGTAGGTGCCGCCGAACATCGGCTTGCCGTCGGGCGTCAGGAACACGCTCAGCGGCCAGCCGCCGTTGATGCCCGTCACTTGCACGGCGTTCATGTACACCTCGTCCACGTCCGGCCGCTCCTCGCGGTCCACCTTGATGCAGACGAACTGCTCGTTCAGCGTCTTGGCGATGTCGGCGTTCTCGAAGCTCTCCCGCTCCATGACGTGGCACCAGTGGCACGACGAGTAGCCGATGCTGAGGAAAATGATCTTGCCGTCCTTCTGGGCCTTGGCGAACGCCTCCGGCCCCCACGGGTACCAGTCCACCGGGTTGTGCGCGTGCTGGAGCAGGTACGGGGACGACTCCTTCGCCAGCCGGTTCGGCTTGCCCTTGGGCTTGTCCGTCGGCGGGTCGGCGGCGACCAGCAGCGACGCGAGGGCGAGCAGCAGCACCGGCGGGACGAAACGGAGCATGGCGGGAACCCTGACGCGGTTTCGGACATCGGATAGTATGGCAACTGCCGCACCGCCCGCCAGCGAAATGCCGAAGGCCGAAGACCCCACCCCGGCCCCTCCCCGTCCCGGAGAGGGGAGAAAGAAACCGACAAACCCTCTCCGGGACGGAGAGGGTGGCAGCCGAAGGCTGCCGGGTGAGGTTCTTGGCATCACCCTCACGGACACCCTCCCATGCTCCGACTCGCCCTCGCCGCGCTGCTCGCCCTGCCGCTCGTCGCCGTCGCGCAGGACGCCGACGCCGCGCTGAAGAAGCAGAAGGAGGCGGCCGACGACGCCATCAAACAGGCGAAACTCGACAAGCCGACCGTCGCCGAGACGGACGCCATCCTCCTGTACACGACGCAGCCCGAGGCGAAGGCCAAGGCGCTCGCCGCCGCCGCCCAGAAGACGTTCGACGCGACGTACAAGCTGCTCAAAGTCGAGGACAAGGGGAAACTCTGGCCGGGCAAACTGACCGCCTTCGTGCTGCCGACGCGGACGCACTACAACTCGTTCGTCCGACTGGTGCTGAAGGACCGGCCGGAGGCGGTCGAGTCGCACCGCACCAGCAGCAAGGGGGACACGGCGTTCGTGCTGGTCGGGGTCGAACCCGGCACCACGCCGACGGACGCGAGTATCGCCGACGAGCTGAGCCAGACGGTCGCGGCCGTCACCCTCGCGCGGAAGTTCGGCACCAGCAGCACCGTCACCGAGCTGCCGTACTGGCTGACCGAAGGGTTCAGTAAGGTCGCGGTGATGCGCACCGAGGGGAACGCGGCCAGGCTGACGGCGTTCAAGGCGAAGCAGCGGGCCGTGTTCGCCAAGAAGACCGTCGGCACGTTCAAGGTCGGCACCGTGTGGGGGGCGGACAAGGCGAAGGACCAAGACATCCTCGCGGCCAGCTTCGTCGAGTTCCTGCTGTTCGGGCCGGACGCCAAGTTCGACAAGTTCGCGAACGCCTTCAAGCCGGGCGAGGGCACCCCGACGCCGACCACGGCGAACGCCCTCGAAGCGGTGGAGTGGAAGGACGAAGCCGTCCTCGACACCCTGTGGAAGGGGTGGGTGGTGAAGTCTCTGAACAAGTGATCGCCCCCGATCATTCGGAGAACGACCGTGACCGACCCCATCGACCACGACCAGTTGTTCAAGACGGTGATCCGGACGTTCTTCCCGGAGTTCCTCCACCTGTTCTTCCCCGACCGCGCCGCCCGGTACGACCTGTCGGCGGTGACGTGGCTGGACAAGGAGGTGTTCGCCGACCCGCCGGACGGCCCCCGCCACATCCTCGACATGGTGGCCGAGCTGGCCGCCGTCGGCCGCTCCGACCCGGCGTCCGCGCTCGCCCTCATCCACGTCGAAGTGGAGTCGGCCGACTCGGTCACGGACCTCGAGCGGCGGCTGCCCGCTTACTACTTCCACCTCCGTCGGACGCACGGGAAGCGCGTCCTGCCGATCGTGCTGTATCTGAAGGTCGGCCTTGAAGGGGTCGGCGTGCGGGTCATCTCCGACCCGCCGGACGACGACGCGGTGATGACGTTCCGCTACCGGTACGTCGCGCTGCCGGGGTTGACGGCGGGCGAAGAATACCTGAACGGCGGCGACTGGCTCGGCGTGGCGCTGTCCGTGCTCATGGGGGCGGCGACTGACGACCGCCTGCGGATCGGCGTGACGGCCGTGCGGCGGATCGCCGACTCGCCGCTGTCGGACGCGAAGAAGGCGTTGCTCGGCGACTGCATCGAGACGTATATTGAACTGCCCGAACCCGAACTGGTGCGGTTCCGGGAGATCATCAACGCCAACGCCACCGGGAGGGTCCAGCCCGTGAACAAGACGCGAGTGCAACTGGCGGAGGAGCAGGGCATGGAGAAGGGCCGAATCCTGGCCATGCGGGCCGCCGTGTTGGAACTGCTCGAAGCCCGCTTCGGGGACATTCCCGCCGACATCGCCGACCTGGTGAACGTCTCGGCCGAACTCGACACCCTGCGCCGCTGGCACCGCGCCGCCGCGACGGCCCCGAACCTGACCGCGTTCCGCACGGCCATCGGCATCTGACCGCGCCTCACACGGTCGGCACGAACACCCACTCGACCCGGCCCCGCCCGGCTCCGATTCCCGCGTCGAACCGCAGACAGACCGCCTGGGCCGTGTCGAACGAACCTACCCCGCCGCCGGCCAGCCAGCGACACAGGCGGGCGATGTCGGGCATGTGGCCGACGGCGAGGGCCGTGTCCGCCCCGGTCGCGGCCACCGCCGCCGTCACCCCCTCGATTTGCCCGCTTTCGGACGCCAGCTCGTTCGCCACCGTGATGCCACCAGGTGTGCCGAGCAGCGGCAGCAAATCGCCCGCGGTTTCCAAAGCTCGCTTGAACGGGCTACTCAAGATCGCGTCGAACGCGACACCGAGGCCGGCCAAGTGCGCGGCAACGGCGGCGGCCTGCCGCCGGCCGACCGGCGTCAGGTGGCGGTCGAAGTCGGTCTCGACGCCGTCTTCGCCCACGGCCACGGCCTGGGCGTGCCGCATGAGGATCAGCCGCATGGGAAACCCTCCCGTTCTTCGTGCTCTGCTCGCTCCGCGAGCGGTCTTCGGACAAGTCCCGCTCGCGGAGCGAGCAGAACACTTCGACCCTCCCGTTCACACAACCCACACACAACCGGACTCGCACAGTCGCCGGCCGGCGATAAGATAATCCGGTAACGTTTCGAGAACCCCCGAAGACCCGCACGCCACTCATGACCCGCACCGACCTCCGCAACGTCGCCGTCATCGCCCACGTCGACCACGGCAAGACGACGCTCGTGGACCAGATGCTCCGCCAGTCCGGCCTGTTCCGCTCCGAGGAACTGGACAAACTGGTCGGCGGCCAGCACGGCCTGATTATGGACTCGAACGACCAGGAGCGCGAGCGCGGCATCACGATTCTAGCGAAGAACTGCGCCATCCGCCTGGGCGACGTGAAGGTCAACCTGATCGACACGCCGGGGCACGCCGACTTCGGCGGCGAGGTGGAGCGCATCCTGAAGATGGCCGACGGCGTGTTCCTGCTGGTGGACTCGGCCGAAGGGCCGCTGCCGCAGACCCGGTTCGTGCTGCGAAAAGCCTTCGCCTGCGGGCTGAAGCCGATCGTCGTCATCAACAAGATCGACCGGCCGGACGCCCGCATCGACGAGATTCACAGCATGGTGTTCGACCTGTTCATCGAACTCGGGGCGACCGAGGAACAGGCCAACTTCAAGGTCATCTACGCCTCCGGTCGCAACGGGGTGGCCACCGACGACATGACCGTCGAGCCGAAGGACTTGCGGCCGCTGTTCAACGCCATCCTGGACACCGTGCCGCCGCCGGTGGGCGACGACTCGCTGCCGCTCCAGTTCCAGGTGATGGCCCTCTCCTACGACCAGTTCCTCGGCAAGATCGCCGTCGGCCGGGTGTTCGGCGGGAAGATCAAGAAGAACCAGCGGGTGACGGTGGTGAAGCAGAAGGACGGCACCACCTTCGCGGACACGGTGGTGCAGGTGCTGGAGTTCGACCGCCTGTCCCGCAAGGAGGTCGAGGAGATCCGCGCCGGCGACATCTGCTGCATCGTCGGCATCGACGACGCCGACATCGGCGACACCATCTGCGACTTCGACAACCCGATGGCCCTGCCGCCGCTGACGGTGGACGAGCCGACGCTGGACATGCTGTTCAAGGTGAACGATTCGCCGTTCGCCGGGCAGGACGGCAAGCCCTGCACCAGCCGCGAACTGCGGGACCGCCTGGACCTGGAACTCCAGGCCAACGTCGCCCTGCGGGTCCGACCGGGCGAGAAGGAGAGCGAATTCATCGTCTCCGGGCGGGGGATGCTGCACCTCGGCGTGCTGCTCGAATCGATGCGCCGCGAGGGCATGGAGCTGGCCGTCGGCAAGCCGAAGGTCATCAACAAAGAGATCGACGGCAAGCTGAACGAGCCGATCGAGTACCTGGTGGTGGAGGTGCCGACCGAACACTCGAACTCGGTCATGCGGCTGGTGCTGGAGCGGCAGGGCGAGTGCGAGAAGATGGAGAACCACGGGGCCAGCACGCACATCGAGTTCTACATCCCGGCCCGCGCCCTCATCGGCCTGCGGACCCGCATGATGACGGCCACCCAGGGGACGGCCATCCTGCACCACAACTTCCACGAGTACCGGCCGATCAAGGCGACCATCCCCGGCCGCGCGCTGGGGGTGCTGATCAGCCTGGAGACGGAGAAGGCGACCGCCTACGCGATGGACGGGTTGCAGGACCGGGGCGTCCTGTTCATCGACGCGCAGCAGGCGGTGTACGGCGGGCAGATCGTCGGCGAACACTGCCGCGACAACGACCTGACGGTGAACGTCACCCGCAAGAAGCCGCTCACCAACATGCGGGCGTCCGGGTCGGACAAGGCCGCCGCGCTGAAGCCGCCCCGCGACTTCAGCATGGAGATGGCGATGGAGTACATCGAGGACGACGAGTTGGTGGAGATCACGCCGAAGGCGATCCGCATGCGGAAGCTGTACCTGACCGAGTCCGAGCGGAAGAAGAACGAGCGGAAGGCGCGGGACTGAACAGGAGACAGACGATGGACATCGACCGCATCACGCTCGACCCGAAGGTCATGGGCGGGAAGCCGTGCATCCGCGGAACGCGGGTGACGGCTGCGACCGTCCTCGGACTGCTCGCCAGTGGCAGTTCGCGCGAGCGCGTCCTCGCGGCGTATCCCTACCTCGTAGCCGAGGACATCGACGCCGCCCTCGGCTACGCGGCGTGGCGGTTGGAGGAGCGGGTCGAGGAGTTGGTGCCGGCATGAGCCTGGCGTTCGAGTCTTCACGCCGGAGGCGTGACGGACTGTAGCCAGGGGTGAGCGAGCGGAGCGAGCATAACCCCTGGAAACCGTTCGAGATTGACACGCACCCCGGAGGGGTGCCGGGACGGGAATTCGATCCGGCACCCCTCCGGGGTGCGGAGTCAGACCGCCTTCCAGGGGTTTCACCCCTGGCTACATTCCGCCACGCCTCCGGCGTGAAGACGAGCAACACTTCTACCGCCATGCCCCTCGTCGATGTGCCACTGCCGGAACTGGACGCCGCGCCGGTGCCGTACCCGGTGCGGAAGTTCCTCGCCGAGGCCGACCGGCGGGTCGAGGAGGCGCTCGCCGACGCCGGCATTCCGGGCTTCGTGCCGAGCGACTACGAGGCCTTCTACCGCACCCTCCGCGCCATCACCGACGCCTCGCTGCTCCGCGGCACCAGCTTCCTGGAGTGGGGCAGCGGCATCGGCGTCTCGGCCAGCCTCGCCGCCATGCTCGGCTACGAGTCCGTCGGCATCGAGACGGAGTGGGATCTGGTCGCGTCGGCCCGGCAACTGGCCGAAGCCTTCGACGTGGAAGTCGAGTTCGTCCACGGCAGCTTCATCCCCCGCGGGCACGACGACATCACCGCCGGCGAGTACTCCTGGCTGGTCACGGAGAGCGACGACGCCTACCCGCAGTCCGGCCTGGAGCCGGACGACTTCGACCTCATTTTCGTGTACAGTTGGCCGGACGACGAGCAGACCACGGCCGACCTGTTCGAGAGCTGCGCCGGCGTCGGCACCATCCTGATGACCTTCAAGGGCGGCGACGGTTACCGCCTTCGGCGCAAGGTGGAAGCGAAGGGGAGAGGAAGAAAGAAGAGGAGTTGAACCGACAAGACGCCAAGATCGCGGAGAAAGAAAAAGGAAGAGAGCTTGAACGCCGGAAAAATGTGCGGCTCTGTTTTCCCTTGGCGAACTTGGCGTCTTGGCGGTTCAACTCCTGTCTTTCTACGGTTCTCACTGCGTGCGGATCACCCTCTTGACGCCGTCGCGCAACATCGGGACGCGGAAGTTGATGAGCAGACCGAGGGTGAGGTTCGTCACCTTCAAGTACGAAATGACTTGTGCCTTGTGGATATCGGCGAACGCCTCCACCGCCTTCAACTCCACCACCAGCGTTTCAGCGACGAGAAAGTCCAGTAGCCCTTCACCGACGTTGTGCCCCTTGTACGACACCGCGACCGGATGTTGTGGCGAGAAAGGGATGCCCTGCAACGCGAACTCGACCGCCAGCGCCTCCTGATACACGTCTTCCAGGTATCCGGGACCGAGATGCCGATGCACCTCGATAGCCGCCCCGATCACCCGCCGCGCCCACTCGTCCTCTTGCTCCGTCGGCTCTCGCATGGCTTCACCTCGTGAAAGGATTGAAGAGATTGAACCGCCAAGTCGCCAAGACCGCCAAGAAGGCAGACCGCGTGCATTCTGGATTTCCGAACTCTCTTCCTGTCTTTCTCCGCGCTCTTGGCGTCTTGGCGGTTCAATCTCTTCTCTTCTTCCACTCCTACACACTCCTCGCTTTCCACAGGGGGCGCTTCAGCACCGGGTCGGGGTCGGTGAACGGGCCGGCCGACGGGTCGCGGATGAGGCACCGCGCGTACATCTCCATCTTGGCATCCAGATCGTCCGCGTGGTGCAAGATCAGCACCTCCGGTACGGCCGGCAGTCGCAACGACCCCCACGCCGGCAGCGCGAGGTGCGACACGATGACGTGTTCGATCAGCTTCAGCAGGTCGGCATTCAACTCCGGGATCGTCCGCGCGTGGTCGCGCACCATGTCCCGGCAAAGCAGTTGGTGGCCGAACAGTTCGCCGTCCACGGTCGTGCCGACCGGTTGACCCGGCACCGCCGGCAACTGCAACTCCGCCACCCGGCCGAGGTCGTGGAGGATCGCCGAGGCGATCACCGCATCGCGGTTCAGCGGCGGGGTCAGTTCCGGGTAGTGGGCGCGATAGCGGTCCACCAGGAACAGGCAGTTCTTCGTCACGTTCAGGACGTGTTCGAGCCAGCCGCCGGGGAACGGGTGGAAGCGGTCCTTCGTCGCCGGCAGTTGCTTGAGGGTTACCGCGTTCGCGTCGAGCAGTTCGACGGTCAGCTTCCGCAGCGGCAGGTCGGCGATTTCCGCCTCGGCGAGCGTTCGCAGTTCCGCGAACATCGCCTCGGAATCGAACCGCGAGCGGTCGAAGAAGTCCGCCTCGCGGAACCCGTCGGCGGCGTCCGCCTCGCGGACTTCGCGGAGTTGCGCGACTTCGACCTGCGCACCGTACTTGGGGTGTTCGGCGAACGTGCCGCGAATCTTGAAGAAGCCGCCGGCTTGCAACTCCGTCTCGCACCGGGCGTACAGGTCGCTCTCCGGCCACACGGCGACCGCCACCGTGCGGCGGAGGTCGCGGAACTTCAGCTCGAAGAAGGTGCGGCCGTCGCGGGTCGTCTTGCGGGTCTTCTCCGCCAGCAGGGCGAAGAAGTCGGCCGGCTGGTGCGGCACAAGCTGGTGAAGTGGGACGACGGCCGGTTTCGCTTTGCTCATGAGAAGACCCCGGTTGGGGAAGAATTGAACCGCCAAGACGCCAAGGTCGCCAAGATAAGCAGAGAGGAAGCAAGATTGAGGAAGGAAGGTGCAACAAGCCACTCGCCTCGACCCCGCATTCTTCCCTCCGAATCTTGATCTCTTCTTACTATTCTTAGCGCACTTGGCGTCTTGGCGGTTCAAATTGTCTTCGCCTCTATCTTACGGCGTGATCGCCCCCAACACCCGGCGGAAGCCGGTCTGTTCCGGCTGCACGACGAACCCAGCCTGGATGACCTCGGCCCACTTGTCGCCGTCGGCGGGCAGCTTCTTGCCCGTCAGATCGACGAGACCCTTGTGCGCCGAATCCGCCATCAGGATGTCCTTCTTGCCGTCGGTTTGCAGCACCTTGGCCAGCGCCACCACCGACTCCTTGTGCCGCATCCGGCCCAGCCCGCGCACCGCCGCCACCCGCACCTTCTGGTCGTCGGGGTCGGTCTCCTTCTGCGTCTGACCGGTGGCCACGTCGGCCAGGAACCTCACTGCCTCCGGCCGATCCGTCGCCGCCAGCGCGTCGATCACCCGCGACCGCACGCCGACGACGAACTCGGGCGGGAAGCCGGCTGGCCCGGTCAGCGAGAACGGGTCGGGCGTTGCCGCCCCGCGGCCGGCGACGGGCACCAGGTCGCCGTCTCGGTCGGCGACCTTCCGCGCCGCGTCGTCGAGGCCGTCGGCCTTGTGGTACGCGGCGATCAGCAGCGGCAGGGCGCGGGGATCCTTGAACCGGCCGAGGGCGTCCACGGCGGCGGCGCGGAGGACCGGGCTGGGGTTGGTCGTGGCCGCATTCCCGAGGATTTGCAGGGCTTCGTCCTGCTCGGCGGCGCTGCCCTTGCCGGCGGCCGGCTCCTTCAGGTTGCGCATCGCCTTGGCGCGGGCGTCGCCGTCCACCTTGGTCCGCAGCACTACCATCGGGTCGTCGGAGCCGAACGTGCTGTGGAACGGGGCCTTGCGGAAGTCGCGGCTGGTGACGGCGTCCCAGGTGCTGGCGCACCCGCTCAGCCCGCCGGCCGCGACCGCCAATCCCACGATGATGAGTCGGTTCACGTCGTCCCCCTCTTCGCCGGGCGCGGTCGCCCCCCGACCGTTCGCCGCCGAATACCGTGGGGAAATGTCGCGGTCAACGCCGACTGCGGGTCCGGGCCATTTCATGTTTCACACTGATGGCTGTGGATGAGGTCGATGGCGGCACGATCACCGTCCAAAACGAAGCCGAGTTGCGGGAGTTGGTCGCGGCGGCCGAGCGGGAGGAGATGATCGCGTACCTCCGCGAGGCGAAAGCCGACGCCGGGCGAACCGTGCCGACCCGCGCGTTCCTGGAGTCGCTGGGGAAGCCCCAGTCATGAAGTTCCACACCGTCATCCTTCGGGTGGCGGCGAACGAGATCGCCGCGAACTACGACTAGCTCGCCTTGGGGCTGCGAAGAAAGGGGTGGGGTAGGGGCAATAGGGACTACAATCGCTGTCCACGATCCTTCACGAGCATGCGCGAATCACACAGCCTGCGAGAGTGTTGTGAGCATACCCTGCCCCCGATGCAGCCGGCTATTCGCCTGGGATGGCACGCGGTGTCGGAACCGGTACTGCCGGTACCGCTCAGGGATGGAACCAGAAGTCGATCCGGCCGCAGCCCAACATCATCGATTCCTAACGGAGGGAGGCCGACCGGCGGTCGCCGCATGGGTGCCAGGCTGGTACGAACTCGACCCACCGCTTGAGGTCGGTTTGACCGCGGATTTCGCCTTCTGGCGGGTGATCCCGGAAAACCTCCGTGGGCCAGAACCGTTGGTACTCTACAACTGCATCTGGCACGCCGATGACGCCGTTGTTGCTCGTGGTACGATCTCCGCCTTACTACACCCGGAGTTTGGCGAGGTCTGCATTGTGAACACGCGCGGCCTGGACTACAAAATCACACTCATGGACGGTAGCGATATCCTCGTCAACGCAGAAGAGGAACCAGGGTTCACCTCGGTGTGGGTCAACGATCACTGGATCGCGCGGTCTCCGCAAGTGAGCGATTGGCTGGTCGTCGTGGAGTTCTCCGCACTCGGAGAGTTGACACCGCCTTAGCAAGGCACCACGGACGGCCCACTCGCAGGCTCGCGGCGACGCCAACCACCTTGTCGTCGCCGCGACCGCAGGGAGCAGGACTTGCGGCTCACTGGTACTCGTAGCCCAGGTGGAAGGCGATGCGGCCGTCCGGCAGGCGGCGGACGTTGGTGACGAACACGTCGAACCCGCCACCGGTGGTGGCCTTGCTGCTCGGTGTGGTGAACGGCGTGAAGCTGTCGTTCGCCGGACTGGGGAACGGCACCGCGCCGACGTTCGACCGCGGGCCGGCCGGCCCCTCGATGCCGTGCGACTCCTCCAGGAACACCTTCTGCGTGCCGTTGCCGGGGATCACCCGCCACACCAGCAGCCCCTCGGCCGGCAGGTCGGCGTCCCACCCCTTCTTCTTGCGGTTCTCCAGCAGCAGGTACTCGCTGCCGTCCGCCTTCAGCGGCACCTTGTAGCACTGGGTAGCGTCGTCCTCGACGGGCGACAGGATCAACTTCTGCTTGACGCGGGGGTCCACCATCACCGGCTTCAGCCAGCCGAGTTGCTCCTTGCTCCACGCGCTGAAGTGCTGTGGCCGGCCGTTCGGCAACTGCTGGCTCATGGCGCACCACACGCCGACGCCTTCCATGCCGGGCACTTCCGGGCGGGCGTACAGGTCGGGCAGTCCCAGCATGTGGCCGAACTCGTGGCAGAACACGCTGATGTTGGTCATGGTGTCGCCGCCCTCCTGGACGATGAAGTAGGGCCACCGCTTGCCGGCGTGGGTGACGCTGGCCCGGTGCGGCCAGTACAGGCTGCCGCGCGTGGTCTGCACCCGCCCGCCGGCGAACAGGAAGAACACCCCGTCGAAGTCCTTCAGCGCGTCCTTGTCCTTCTTCAGCAGCACGTCCATCGCCTCGTTCAGCAGGGCCGTCTTCTCCCGCTGGCTGGTGCCGTTCCCGCTGCTGTACTCCATCCGCTTCTTGGCCACCTCGGCCCAGCCGACGAACTTGCCCTCCACCTTGAAGTTGTCGTAACTGATCTCCTTGAAGTAGTCGGCCATGCTGCCGTAGGTCTTCTGCCCGGTGGCGGACTTGTCGGCGTACTTGCCGCGGCTGAACATGGACGCCTCCCAGTCGCCGTCCTTGATCTTGTCGTTGTGCTTCACGTCGGGGTATTCGATGCCGACGACGGCCAGCCGGTACGTCGGCTTCTTCCACGCGCCGGGCAGCCGCTCGTCCCACCCGCCGGCCCCACCCGCGCCCGGTCGCCCGCCCTTCGGCCCGCCGGCGTCGTCGCCGCCTAGCGTGGCGCGGACTTCCAAATCCTTGCCGCCCCGAGTCAGGGCCACCTTCACCACGTCGCCGGGCCGCTTGCCGGCCAGCAGATCGACGAGGCCCACGTCGGCGTCCAGCTTCTTGTCGTCGATGCTGACGAGGATGTCGCCGACCTTGACGCCGACCTTCTCCGCCGCCCCGCCCTCGGTGATCGAGACGACCTCCACCCCGCCGCCCTTCTTCGGCTCGGACTGGATGCCGATCCGCGCCCGCAGCGTGCCGCCGGTCCCGCCGCCGCCGCCGGTCGGGGTCATCGGCTGGCTGAGCGGCTTCGGCGTCACTTCGACGGCGACCGCCTTGCCGTCCCGCTGGACGGTGAGCGTCACCTTCTCGTTCGCGGCCAGCCCCCGCATCCGGTCCTTCGCCGCCCCGACCCCCGCCAGCGCGTCCGGGCCGATCTTGGTCAGCACGTCGCCCACCTTCAGCCCGGCCTTGTCCGCCGGCGAACTCGGCGCGACGGCCCCAATGGACACCCCGGCTCCGCGCATCGGCACCAGTTCGATGCCCACGAAGCCGGCCAGGACGGGCTTGTCGCCGGCCAGCGCCTTGAACGTCTTCGGGTCGGCCTTGGCCGCCGTGGCCGTCGTCTTGTACCCCGTCAGGTCGATCTCGACGGCCTTGGTCTGGCTCGGCTCGACGGGGCGGGGTTTTGGTGCCACCTCCACGTCGGCGGCGAACGCGACGAGCGGCGCGAGCAGGAACGCGGGGATCAACGCGCGGCGTGGCATGGCGGGAACCCGGATGGGGAAATGTGAGAGTGAGGCGAGTGTAGTCGAGTGAATCTGAAGGAACGGTGAGAGGGACAGTCTTGCGAGCCGCGACCGCCAGGGAGTGGACTCTGTCGGGGCGAACGGCGCGACGTGAGTCCGCCGGTTCTGAAGCCACCGGCGGACTCACGTCGCGCCGTTCGCCCAGCAGCCACTCACCGACGGCCTCAACCCCACACGTCACAGGATGCCCGGCGCGGCCACCTTGATGCCCTTCATGGCCATCTTCATCTGCTCCGGGTTGGGGGCGAACTCGAGCGCCGTCGCCTTGTCGATGTCCCCGCGGTCGAGCAGGTCGAGCAGGTTCTGGGTGAAGTCCACCATACCCTCCAGGAAGCCGATGCGGATGGCGTCCAGCAGCTTGTCGTCCTTCGACTTCAGGATCAAATCGCGGATCGTCGGGTTGAGCATCATGATCTCGTTCGACGGCACCCGGCTGACCCCCGGCTTGATGCTCGGCAGCAGCTTCTGCGCGACCACCGCCTTCAGGTTGAACGCCAGCGTCTGGCGGATGGCGTGGTGCTGGATCGGCGGGAACAGGTCGAGGATGCGGCTGATGGTGCTGGCGGCGGTGCTGGCGTGGATCGTCCCGAACACGACGTGCCCGGTCTCGGCCGCGTGGACGCCGGCCTCGAACGTCTCCTGGTCCCGCATCTCGCCGACCAGGATCACGTCCGGATCTTCCCGCACGGCGTGCTTGAGCGCCGTGTGCCAGTCGATCACGTCCAGGAACACCTCCCGCTGGTTGACGATCGACATCTTGTCCTGGAACACGAACTCGATCGGGTCTTCGATGGTGAGGATGTGCAGCGCCTCTCGCTGGTTCATGTACTCCAGCATGGACGCGATGGTGGTGGACTTGCCCGACCCCGTCACGCCGGCCAGGATGACCAGCCCCTGGTCGTAGTGGCACAGCTTCTCGATGCTCGGCGGCAGGCCCAGCTTCTCGAACGTCGGGATGGTGGTGTTCACCCGCCGCGCCACCATGGCGAACTTGCCCCGCTGCTTCAGGATGTTCACCCGGAAGCGGCACTCGTCGTCGCCGACGACGTGGGCGAAGTCGGCCCCGCCGGTCTCCTCCAGCACCTTCAGCTGCTTCGGCCCGAGGATGGCCATGAACAGCTTCTCCATGTCGTCCTGCGGGATCGGCTTGGTGGCCATCTTCTGGATGACGCCCCGCAGCCGCATGGCCCCCGGCAGGCCGGCCTTCAGGTGCAGGTCGGACCCGTTGTGCCGCATCACCGTGCGGAACAGGACGTTGATCGGCGGCTCGCCCGGCACGGCCGTCGCCAGGTCGAGGCCCGGCGTGTCGCCGTTGATCGGGTGCGGGCTGCTGAACGCGCCCGTGGACATGGCGATGGTGGACTTGGCCGTGCCGGTGGCTCCCGGCCCGCCGGCGGCCTGGGCCGGCGGGATGGTCGGGGCCGGCAGCGGCGGGCGGGGCATCTCGGCCGTCACGTCGGCGGCGACCGGCCGGGCGACGGCCGGGGCGGGCGCGGCCACCGGCGGCGCGCCGAGCGGCCGGGCGACGACCGCGCGGATGGCCGGCTTGGCGACGACGGGCTTGTCTTTATCTTTGCTGTCGGACACGGGCGAATCTCCGGGAACCAGGTGGAAGGCGGACGGGCAGCCGGGGTGTCGGCCGGTCAGATGATCAAAGGAGTCCGACGGAGGCAAACCACTGGGTTCCGGGTAACCCTTGCTGGAGTACGGAAATGACTTCGGTCGCGAGACGTTCCGTCGGAACGCGGAACTCGTACCGGCCATCGCGAACGAGGAACCCTCCGGCCTTCCGAGAGACCTCGGTTATGCGTTCGGCCGGGAAGCCGTTCAGATCGCCGTCAATCAGCCGCACCCGCCACGGCAGCAATCCCCGATCCTTCGCCTCATCGCTGGTGACGCCCATGACCAGTGACGGCTCCCGCCCGGTCGCGCGGTAGGCGTCCAGAAGGATGGCCGCCCGGTCGTTCGCGTGGACGCCGTCCCAATCACCCCACACGGCGATCACATCGAACTGCTCGGTCCCGTCGATGGGAATTTCGAACAGCACCGGCCCTTCGCCGGTCGCGGGAGCGCTGCCGAGTTCGGCCGACAACCCTCGTCGGAGCGCGTCCCGTTTTTCATCGGTCAGGGGGCGGCGTTCGACTCGTTCGCGGATGACAGGCATCGCGCACCTCGCTCAAAGGGTATCGATCCGCTGGAGAAACCACTCCGATTCCGGTCGGACAACGGCCAACTGGCGTTCCGAATCCGTCGTCGTCTTGTACCGCAACTCCGGCCGCCAGTGTTGATACACCACCTTCGCCCGCCGAACGGCCTCTTGCAGAACCACCTTCCGACCTGCATCCGCGGTCGGAGACTGGTGCCATTCCAGGTATCGCGCCCAGCCGACGAAGTCGTGTGGGTCGGTCGTCATCAGCCGTTTCCCATCCGCACCCGGAATCGCCTTCAACTGGTTGGCCTTCGCGAGGCGTTCGTCCCGAGGGATCTCCTGCCGAATGTCATACCCGGCGGCCTGGAACGCGGCGGCCCCGAGGCACATCTCGACGGCGTACCCGAGGAGGTAAATGGCTGCGGTCCAGTGGCCGGCCTGACTCAGCACGTCGGCTTCGCCGACTCGCATGGTCGCCGCGCGACGGAGCGAACGGATGGAATCCGGTGCCAGATGATCGGCGAGTGAGACGATACGACTCACGGCGGTTCCCACCTCGAATTCCTGAATCCTACCCCGCCGCCGCCGGGAGTCGCACGGGAATTCCGATACTCGTCACCGCCGCCCGAGGAGGTGATCGTACTCGGCGTGGGTGCCGATCCAGAACCAGACCATCGCTTCCCCGTCCTCGACGGCCAACGCGCGGTGTTGAAGCCCGACCCGCACCGACCAGAAGCGGCCGACTTTCTTGAAATGCAGCGACGGGTGCCGGGGGTCTGCGCGGAGCAATTCGTACCCGCGATCCGCCACCCGCTGGACGGCCTCGGGCAGCGAGTTGTAGCAGTCCCAAAAGCGGGGGGTGGCGCGGTGGGTCATAGGTCGGTACACCGCCCGGCGCGGTGGTCGTCGAGTGCATCCTCGGCGAACTGGTCCAATCTCCCGTTCGCCACGTCCTCCGCGAAACGTCGGTCCCACACCTCGGCGTCGAAGTCGGCGAACCAGGCGCGGAAGGCGGTCAACTCCTCGGTGTCGAGGGAGCGGACGGCGGTCTCGAGTTGGGTGACGGCGGTCATGTTGGCCACGGTATCGGATGGGACGGACGGTTACGACAATCCGCAGCCGTCGAGAAATTCTACCCCGCCGCCGCCGGGATTCGCACGGGAATTCCGAGCCGCGCCAGGGCCGCTTTCGTCACCGGGATCGGGTATTCGCCGTAGTGGAAAATGCTGGCCGCCAGCGCCGCCGACGCGCCGGCGCGGAACGCCGCCGCCAGGTGGTCCGGGTGCCCGGCCCCGCCGCTGGCCACCACCGGCACGTTCACCGCCGCGCACACCGCCGCCAGCATCGGCAGGTCGTACCCGGCTTTGGTGCCGTCGGCGTCCATGCTGGTCAGCACGATCTCGCCCGCCCCCAGGCGGACCACCTCCCGCGCCCACGCCACCGCCTCCAATCCCGTCGGCGTGCGACCGCCGTTGATATGCACTTCCCACACTTCGGCCCCGTCGCGGCGGACCCGACGGGGGTCGATGTTCACCACCGTCGCACAGCGGCCGAACTTGCCGGCCACTTCCGCGATGAATTGCGGGGTCTTCACCGCCGCCGAGTTCAGGCTGACCTTCTCCGCGCCGGCTTGAATGAGCCGCGTGGCGTCGTCGAGGGTGCGAATGCCGCCGCCGACGGTCAGCGGCATGAAGCAGCACTCGGCCACCCGGCGGACGACATCGAGGAGAATGTCCCGCCCCTCGTGGGTGGCGGAGATGTCGAGGAACACCAGCTCGTCCGCGCCGTCGGCGTCGTACCTCTTGGCAATCTCCACCGGGTCGCCGGCGTCGCGGAGGCCGACGAAGTTCACGCCCTTGACGACCCGCCCGCGGTCGATGTCGAGGCACGGGATGACGCGCTTGAGCAGCATTCGCGGGAAGCACCGGAGGAGAACGTGAACGGAAGCGTCATGTTACGGCGCGGGGGCGTCTGCCGACCGCCCGTCAGTCCGCCACGGCCGCGCGGGGCGAGGCCAGTTCCAGCCCCTTGACGGTCTCCTTCTTCCCCTTCCGGTACAGCACCACCTCCAGCTTCTCGCCCGACTTCAGCCCGGCCACCAGTTCCTGGAAACGGGTCAGCTCGCTCGGCGCGTCCTTCCCGCCCAGCTTCACCACCACGTCGTTCTTCCGTAGCCCGGCCTTCTCCGCCGGCGATCCCGGCTGCACCTCGACGACCACCACGCCCACCTGTTCGGGCAAGTCCAACTGCTCGCTCAGCACGGCCGACGGCCGCTCGAACACCACGCCGAGGCGCACCGGGCCGACCGGCCGCACGAGGTTCAGACCCCGGAAGTTCTCGACCGGCACGTCGATGTCGATCGGCCGCACGCGGCCGAACGCCGGCGGTTGCGGGCGGGCGGGCTGTTCTCCGCGGGGGCGTTCGACGTTACCGCCGTTCTTCTTCAACCCCTCCTCCAGCGCCTTCTTGTACTCGTCGCGGGCCTTCTTCAGTTCCGCCTGCGCCTCCGGGTCGTCCTTCAACTTGTCGATGGCGTCGTCGAACTCCTTCAACTGCTTGTCCGCCGCCTCGTCGGGCACGGCGACCGGCTGCGGCACCGCCAACTCCGGTCGGAGCCGGCCCGGTCGGAGTTGCGGGAACTCCAGCGGCTGACCGCGGAGGGGGAGGAGTTGGGGCTGTTCGAACGGCGGTAGGTCCGGGAACCGCTTCAGCATCTTCTTGTTCATCTCGTCGATCAGCCCGCGCAGTTCGCCCGCCGTCGGGTTGCCGTTCAACATCCGGTCGAGGAGCCGCTTCTGGAGCGCCTCCAGGTCGTCGTTGGGTTCGGCGGCGCGGCCGGGCGCGGCGGCGACGGACACCAACAGGGCGGCGGCGAGGAACCAGATGAGGGGGGACCGGATCGACATGGCGGTTCTCCGGAGACGGGACGAGGGCGAGACGACACTCCCATCATACCGCGACGGGTCAACGGTTGCGAAGGCGTTTGGGGAATGACGGGCGGCAGCGGCCCCAGGCGCGGGTGCGGAGCATTTTACCCGACCCGCGACCGTGTACCATACTCCTCGTGTTCCCAACTCCGGAGGTGTCCCATGCGGAAGTGGTACGGGCTCGTCGCCCTCGGTTCCGTCGTCGTCGCGGTCGCGGTGTTCGACACGCGGCTCGGCTACGCCAAACCCACCCCGGTGCCGGAGCAACTGACGGCCGCCGAGTTCGACAAGCTCCTGGTCGCCGTGCGGCCGGTCGCCGGCGAGGACGACTTCGACAAGATTCCGTGGCTCACCAGCCTCTGGGACGCGCGGACGGTCGCGGCGAAGGAGGGCAAGCCGATCCTGCTGTGGGAGATGGACGGGCACCCGCTCGGCTGCGGCTGAAACAACGTCGTCGTGGGCCGTGTGTCCACCTTCGCCGATCCCGAAGTCATCAAGCTGTGCGAAACCGCCTTCGTGCCCGTCTGCACCGACGACTGGTACACCCGCCGGCGGCGGGACGACGAGGGCGAGTTCTTCCACAAGGTCGCCGTGCAAGGCCCCCGCAAGGACCGCGACGGCACCCGCCAGGGCATCTACGTGTTCACCGCCGACGGCGAGCTGCTCGGCTACAAGAACGCCGGCCAGGACGCCAAGGTGATGAAGCAGGTGTTCGCGGACGCGCTGGCCAAGTTCAAGAAACTGCCGGCGACGCGGACCAAACCCGGCGCGGTCACGGTGCCGGCGCACGGCAAGCTCGACCCGAACTACACGCGGCCGATGCCCGACGGCACGCTGGTCGTCCGCGCCAACGCCCGCATCCTCGACCGCAAGGGCGACGCCTTCGCCAAGGGCACTTGCGAGTTCGCCGGCGGCGACAGGGCGTCCCGCGACTTCCTCTGGCTGACGAAGGAGGAAGTGAAGGCGCTGGCTCCGACTCAGGCCGAAGTTGGGTTCAGCTACGCGGTGCCGGAGAAGGTGGCCGAGCGGATCGCCCGCTTCCACCTGACCGACAACACCCGCGGCGAACCGAGCTTTTGGAAGCGGACCGAGGTGCGGAAGAACCAGATGACGCTGACCGTGGTGGCCGTGGACGAGGCGAACGCGGTGGAACTTCGGCTCGACGGCGCGGCGACGCTGGCGAGCGACGCGGACCTGACCAAGGCCGACCGCGGCTTCGAGGTGAAGCTGCGCGGCAAGCTGAACTGGCGGCCGAAACTCGGCACCTTCGACACGTTCGACATCGCCGGCGTCGGCGACCACTGGGGTCGCAGCGCCCACACCCCCGGCGACCGCCCCGGCCGGTCGCTGCTCGGCGTGGCCTTCGGGCTGGCCGACCCGGACAAGCCGTCCGAGCGGATCGCCCCGCAGGGCCTCCGCGACCGGAACCCGTACTGGGGCAAGGAGTGAGGCCGTTTCTGGCCGAAGTGTTCTGCTCGCTCCGCGAGCGGTCTTCGCGCGGCGAACCGAGTCCCGCTCGCGGAGCGAGCAGAACACACAAGCGAAGTCTGTATGACAGACCCAGAATCCCCACGTCTCCGGTGGCTCGGCCACTTGTTGTTCTGGCCGCCGCTGGCGGTCTGGACGTGGCTGCTGGTCGAGCCCAACCCGGTGCCGGAGGGCGTGCTGGACCTCTTTTCCGGTGCGGACTTGGCGAAGTACCTGGCGGCGAAGACGCTGCACCTGCTCGGCAACACCTACCTGACGGTGGTGCTGGGCATCTGGGTGCCGCGCCGCCGCCGGCCGCTGGTGCTGGCGTTCACCCTGATGCTGTTCCACGGCATGGCCACCGAGATCATCCAGACGGTCGTGCCGAACCGCTCCGGCCGCGCGCTCGACGTGCTGATCGACTGGGCCGGCGTCACGCTCGGCGTGCTGGTCGGCTGGCGGTGGTGGCGACCGCTGTTCCGCACGCCCGTCCCGATACAATCCCCGCATGGCCATTGACCGCTGCCGCGTCGTCCTGATCCGCCCGCACTACGCCGGGAACCTCGGCTCCGTCGCCCGCGCGATGGCCAACTTCGGCCTGCGCGACTTGGTGCTGGTCGAACCGATCGCCAACCGCCAGAGCATGGAAGCGGTGATGATGGCCACGCGCGGGCTGGACATCCTCACCGGTGCCCGCATCGTCGCCACCATCGCCGAGGCGGTGGCCGACTGCACCTTGGTGATCGCCACGTCGGGCGAAACCGGCGGCCTCATGCGGAAGGGCTTCTGGGGCACGCCGGAGGAGAAGGTGCCGGCCGTGCTGGACGCCCTCGACCAGGCCCCGGCCGCGCTGCTGTTCGGCCCCGAACCGCACGGCATGACGCTCGACGAACTCGGCCACGCGCACGGCATGATTCACATCCCCGCCGACCCGCGCTACGACTCGCTGAATCTGGCGCAGGCGGTCGCCGTCTGCCTGTACGAACTCCGGCGGCAGTGGCTGAAGCGCGGCGCGCGAAAGAAGAACCCGGACGTGCCGGCCGAGTACGCCGACGTGGAGCGGATGTTCGACCACCTGCGGGACGCGCTGGTGTCGCAGCGGTTCCTCTGGGACTTGCGGGCGGACGGCATCTTCCACCTGCTGCGGGCCGTCATCGCGCGGGGGCTGCCGACGAAGAAGGAGCTTCAGGTGTTCCACGGGCTGGCGACGCAGCTCCAGTTCATCGCCGACACCTACCACGTCCCGCACCCGGCGGTGGTGCCGCGGACGAAGTTAGGACCGCTGCCACCGGCACGGCCGGACGTGCCGCGCCCGCCGGCCGGCGAAAACGCGGCCCCGACGGACGGAGCCGGGGACGAGGCGCGGGAATAGTTGTGTGTTCCGTATCTTCCCCCAATGGAGTCATCGCCCATGACCATCAAGGACTTCTACACCGCCGTGGCCGCCGAGGCCGACAACGACACCCAGAAGATCGGCGCGGCCGAAGTGTCGCGGGTGCTGAGCGTGGCCTTCATCATCCTCGCCCGGCACGACGCCGTGACCGTGACCGGGTTGATCGCCAAGGCGCTGGAGAACGCCGCCAACAAAACGGCGAAAGCGGCGAAGTGAGCCGATCCCGCGTGCGGAACGCGCTAACGCCGGAAGCGAGAATTCGCGTGCCGGCCGAGGAATCAACGCCGCTCACGACTCGGCCGAGTGGCAATCCCACGAAGTCAGAAT
>JAYUFU010000534.1:0-3154 GCA_043738505.1 Fimbriiglobus sp.
CGCCGAAGTCGGCGACGTGTTCCGCGACTTCGGCCTCGATGACCCCACGGTACACGCCGTGGTAAACGCCATCCGCGCCGACGACGAGCGCTGGGTGGACTTCATGATGCGCTTCGAGTTGGGCCTAGAGGAGCCGGACCCGAAGCGGGCTAGGAACAGCGCCCTGACCATTGCCTTGTCGTACATCGCGGGCGGCATGGTGCCGCTCGCCCCGTACTTCTTCTTCGGCTCCGTCCACGAAGCCTTGCTGTGGTCGGTAGGCTTCACCCTTGTGGCGCTGTTCGCCTTCGGCTACGTCAAGGGGCGGTTCACCACGCCGAAACCGTTCCGAAGTGCGTGGCAAACAGTGGTGGTGGGCGGGCTGGCGGCGGCGGCGGCCTTCGGCATCGCAACGCTCATCGGGTAAACGACGGCGCGGTCGGCGAGCAGTCGGCACATCAAGATGCTGGATACGAATCTCGGCGCGAGCCTGTCCTACCGCCCGGCCGACGACCCGCGCAACTCGGGGTGGTAACGGTTCCCGCCGGCCGTGGCCGGCCGGCGGGGTTGCCGACAGCGGGTCGTCCGTCAGCTCACTTGCCGTCGGCCTGGATCTTCTTGGCGATGTCCAGGTGCTTCTCCAGGATGGGCAGCGTCGAGGCGGCGAAGTCCTTCACGGCCTCGTCCTTCGTCTCCGCCTTGGCCCGCTTGAACTCCTTGACCGCCATCTCGTGACCCTTCACCGTCTCGGTCATGAAGTACGTGTCGAACTCGTCCCCCTTCAGGCCGCGGAGGGTGTCCAGGCACTTCTGGTTTTCGGCGGACAGCTTGGCCGGCGCGACCTGGCTCGTCTTCTGGGCCGCCGCCAGCTTCTCGCCCGTCTTCTTGTGGTCCGCGATCATCCGCTTGGCGAACGCCTTGACGGCGTCCGACTTGGCGTTGATCGTGGCCAACTCGGCGGCCTGCATCCCGCCGTCGCAGCAGCCGGCGGCCAGGGCCACGAAGGCGGCGTCGGTGTACGGTGCGTCCGGTTTCGGGTCTTCGGCGCGGGCGGTCGCCATCCCGGCGGCGGCCAGGATCAGGGCGGTGCGCATCATGTTGAACTCCTTTTTAGCGGTGACAGGGCGACCGCGTTGTTTGCACAGGGCGTGCCAAGACCGGAGTAGCCCACAACGACCGCGAAACGCACCATCCGACGCGCGGGTTGGGCATCCCGTCGCCCGGCATTCGGAACCCGCTTGCCGACCCACCCACGAGGCTACTTGGCCGGCTCGCGGCGGTGGACGACCTTGCCACCGACGACGGTGATCTCGACCTTGGTGTCCCGCAGCTCCGCGACCGGACAGGTCAGGATGTCGCGGTCCACGACGATCAGGTCGGCGAGCTTGCCGGCTTCCAGACTCCCCTTCTCGTTCTCCTCGTGGTGGAGGTAGGCGTTGTTGATCGTGTACAAACGGATCGCCTGCTCGCGGGTCAGCGCCTCGCCGGGTTCGTGAACGTCGCCGCGCTCGGTCTTCCGCGCGACCGCCACCCACAGGCCCAGCCACGGCGACCACGGGTTGGTGGCGCGGAGCGGGTCGTGCCGGAGCATGTGGTCGCTGCCGCCGCCGACGGTCGTGTACTCCAGCCACGTCTTGTACGGCTGGAACCAGCGCATCCGCTCCTTGGTCAGCACCTTCATCAGCGTGCTGCCGTCCTTGTAGAGCCAGACCGGTTGCACGTCGGCGCAGACGCCGAGCTTGCGGCAGCGTTCCAGGTTCAACTTGGACGGGAAGTTGGCGTGCGTGATGCAGTACCGCATCGCGGCGATGGGCGTCGTGTCGTTCACGCTCTCGTAGGCGTCGAGGAGGATGTCCATGCCGCGCTCGCCGGCGCAGTGTGCGGTGACTTGCCACTTCCGCTTCGCCGCCTCGCCGACCACCAGTTCCAGCTGCGCCGGCTTGATGAACAGCAGCCCGCGGTAGTCGTCCCGCGTCACCTGATAGGTGTCGCCCTTCGGCCACGGGTCGCGCATGTACGCCGTGCCGTTCAACATGCCGCCGTCGAGGAACAGCTTGATCGGCCCGATTCGCACCCACTCGTCCCCGGCCCCGGTCGGCCCACCGCGCTTGTCGGCACCGGGCATCTCGTCGAACCGCTTGGCGATCTCGTCCGTCGTGCCGCCGGGTCCGAAACTCCGGGCCACGTTCACGCGGACGGTCAGTTCGTCGTCCTTCCGCAACTTCAGGTACAGGTCGAGGTCGCTCCGGCTCGCGTTGCGATCCGCCACGCTGGTCAACCCCTCGGCGTTGTAGCGGGCGAAGAGCTTCTTCACGGCGGCGCGCCGCTCGTCGGCGGAGAGCGTATCGGCCTCGCCGGGCACGCCCTTCAGAACGCCGTAGGCGTTGCGGAGCATCCCCGTCGGCTCGCCGGTCTTCTCGTCCTTCACGACCACGCCGTTGGCCGGGTTGGGCGTGTCCTTCGTCACCCCGGACACCTTCAGGGCCATGCCGTTCACGACCCCGGCCGGTCCCGCGTGGTACAGCACCGGGTGATCGGGGGCGACCTCGTCGAGTTCCGCCTTGGTCGGGAAGCGGGCGTCGTCCAGCCGCGTCGGGAAGGCGTACCGGAGGACGATCCAGTTGCCCTTCGGCGTCGTCTCGGCCTGCTTGCGGATGTACGCCTTCACTTCCTTGAGCGACTGCCACACCTCCATCGGCTTCACGGCCTCGCTGGCCGCCGCCCCGACCGGGTGGACGTGGCTGTCGATCAGCCCCGGCATCACCGTCCGGCCGTCGGCGTCGATCACCTGGGTGTTCGGGCCGCGCAGCTTCAGCACGTCCTCGCTCGTCCCGACGCGGACGATCTTGGCGTCGCGGACGGCCACGGCCTCGGCGGTGCGGAACTTCGCGTCCACCGTGAGGACTTTGGCGTTGTGGACGATGAGCGTGGCCGGCTCTTCGGCCGGCGCGGGGGAGACGTGGAACGCGAGGGCGAGGAAGACGGCGAGTCGCATGACGGACCTCCGGAGGGGTCGCCGGATTGTAACAGGCCCCTGCCCCGCACGCACCAAGAGGAGGATTCCGATCACTCAAGCGAAGCCCCCCTCCCGGTTGCTGCGCAACCGACCTCCCCCCAACGGGTGCTGTGTTGCGAGCTTCGGGCGGGGAGTTTCTTCCGGCCTGAAAGGCCGGTT
>JAYUFU010000535.1:0-3144 GCA_043738505.1 Fimbriiglobus sp.
CCGCCGCCGGAGCGGGTTGCCACGACGGTGGACGGGTGGAAGTGCGGACGCTGCGGACCACCTCGGTGCTCACCGCCGGGTCGAAGTGGCCGGGGCTACGGCCAGGGATCGAATGGCGGCGCGAGCGGCGGGTGAAGGGGACGGTCGAAGTGGAGGTGTCGTACGCCATCACCAGCCTGTCCCCCGACGAGGCGGGAGCGGAACGCCTGCGGGTGTTCGTGCGGGACCACGGGGCGATCAAGAACCTGCTCCACGACGTGCGGGACGTGACGCTCGGCGAGGACGCCCGCCGGGTGCGGACGGGGTCCGCCCCGCAGGTGCTGGCGGCGTTGCGGAATGCCGCCAGCACCGGCTCGCCGGGGTGCCGGCGGACCGCCACCCGGCCGCCCTCGAACACCTGCAAGCGAACCCCGACCTCGCGCACAAGCTCATCGACATCCCGACGAACCCGATAACGGGATGGCCCTGGGGCAACCGACATTCCTTCGCTTGCCCTGCTCGCCTATGCTTTCCTCACAACACCCGTGAGGGCCACGGCCATGACGAAGGACGAAGTCGCCGCCGCGCTGGACGAGATCGGCACGCTACTTGAGTTGAAGGGCGAGAACCCGTTCCGCACCCGCACCTACCACAACGCCTCGCGGGTGCTGGGTCAGCTCCAGGGCGACTTCCGGAAAATCGTCGCCGACAAGAAGTTGACCGACATCGACGGCATTGGCGACGCCCTCGCCGAGAAGATCACCACCCTCGTCACGACCGGCAAGTTGAAGTACCTCGACGACCTGCGGGCGGAGACGCCGGCCGGTTTGCTCGACATGCTGCGGCTGCCCGGCATCGGGCCGAAGAAGGTGAAGGCGCTGCACGACGAGCTGAAGATCGACACCATCGACGCACTGAAGAAGGCGTGCGAGGCCGGCACGGTGGCCGAGTTGAAAGGCTTCGGGGCGAAGACGCAGGCGAAAATCCTGGACGGCATCGCCTTCCTCGGCCGGGTCGGCAACCGCGTGCGGATCGACCTGGCGCTCCCCCTCGGCCGGCGTCTGCTGGAACAACTCAAGACGCTGCCCGGCGTGACCCGCGCCGAACTGTGCGGCAGCCTGCGGCGGTGCCGGGAGACGGCCAAGGACATCGACATCCTCATCAGCAGTGCCGACGCCGGGCCGATCATGGAGGCGTTCGTCAAACTGCCCGAAGTGCTGCAAGTGACCGGGCACGGGCCGACGAAGTCGAGCATCGTCGCGGAGCTGGCCTTCGGCACCGAGAAGGTAGTGCTGAACGCCGACTTGCGGATCGTGACCGACGACCTGTTCCCCTACGCCCTGCTGCACTTCACCGGCAGCAAGGACCACAACATCCAGATGCGGCAGCGGGCCATCGACCAGGGGTTGAGCCTGAGCGAGTACGGGTTGACCGGCGACAAGGGCAACGTGCCGTGCGAGACGGAGGCCGACATTTACGCCGCGCTGGGGCTGGACTACATCCCGCCGGAGTTGCGCGAGGACACCGGCGAGGTCGCCGCCGCCGAGAAGAAGGCGCTGCCGGAGTTGATCGAACACGACGCGCTGCGCGGCGTGTTCCACAACCACACGACGTACAGCGACGGCGCGGCGACCCTGGAACAGATGGCGCTCGCGGCGAAGGCTCTGGGCTGGGAATACTTCGGCGTCGGCGACCACTCGCAATCGCTGACGGTGGCGAACGGCTTGCGACCGGATCGCGTGCGGGCGCAGTGGGCCGAGATCGACGCCCTCAACAAGAAACTCAAGGGCATTCGCATCCTGAAGGGCACCGAGTGCGACATCCTCGTGGACGGCAGTTTGGACTACGACGACGAGTTGCTGGCCGGCTTCGAGTACGTCGTCGCCAGCGTCCACACCCACTTTAACCTCAGCGAGGAGGAGCAAACGGCGCGGGTGTGCAAGGCGCTGGCGCACCCGGCCGTCACCATGCTCGGCCACGCCACCGGCCGGTTGTTGCTCCGCCGCGAGGGGTACAAGATCGACCTGGAACAGGTCATCCGCACCGCCGCCGAACACGGCAAGATGATCGAGATCAATGCGCAGCCGATGCGGCTGGATTTGGACTGGACCTATGTGAAGCGTTGCCGCGAGTTGGGTGTGAAGCTGGTCATCAACCCGGACGCCCACCATCCGGACGAGTTGGCCCTGACGCGGTTCGGCGTCCACGTCGCGCGGCGGGGCTGGCTGACGGCGGCGGACGTGTTCAACACCCTGGGATTGAAAGCGGTGCTGAAGGAACTGGCGCGGATGAAAAGGTAGTCCGCACTCTCCGAGTGCGGTCTTGAAGAACCCGCGCTCGGAGAGTGCGGACTCCCTTCGGACTCCCCCTTCCGACCGCCGGGCGCGGCGATACAGTACTCCTTTCGCGCGACGAACCGTCGCCGCGTCGGAGGGGAACCGTGTCGCTGTTGACCGAAGCGTACTTGCAAATCCCGCAGCCGGAGTTGGGCGACGATGCGGACCTGTTCGCGGCGTCCGCCGAGGACGCCCGCCGCGAGTTCCGCCAACTCGTCCGCGCCCGGTACACCGAAGGCACCCTGTGCCGCCTGGTGCAGTCGTGCGACTCGGCGGTCGCGCGGCGGGCGGCGGCCGTGGCGCTGGGCATGGTCGGCACGTTCGCCAGCAATTTGGTCTTGGCGGCGGCGCTGAAGGACGACGACGACGGGGTGCCCCGCGCGGCCGCCGACGCCCTCTGGGAGGTCTGGTTCCGCGGCGACACGGACGAGCAGGCCCGCGAACTCCGCACGGCCCTGTCGCTGTTCGACGGGGCCGAACGGCTGGCCGCCCTGGACGACGTGGTGAGCCGGTTCCCGGAGTTCGCCGAGGCGCACAACCAGCGGGCTATGGTGCGCTACGGGCGGGGGCAGTATTCCAAGGCGGCGGCCGACTGCGAGGCGGTGCTGCGGCTGAACCCGGTCCACTTCGGGGCGGCGTCCGGCCTGGGCCAGTGCCACCTGCGGATGAACAAGCCGAAGGCGGCGCTGCGGGCGTTCGTCCACGCGCTGGGGATCAACCCGACGCTGATGAACCTGCGGGAGGCGGTGGCCGAGTTGCGGGCGAAACTGGGCGAGGAGTGATGGGGGAGCGGATGGCAGGCGAACGGCGCGGCGTCAGCCCGCCGGTG
>JAYUFU010000536.1:0-9525 GCA_043738505.1 Fimbriiglobus sp.
TGCCACTCCCTCGCGGTCGCGGCTTGCCGGACCGGAACCCTGATTCGCCGCCGGTGCCCGTCGTCGCGCAGCACTTCCTCGACCCGCAATTCCGCCCGCCATTCCCGGTCATCCTCGGCCTGCACGGCGGGGCTTTCCACGGCCGCACGCTCCGCCGCGAACTCGTTTTGGGCAACACGCCGACGGGCAACCCGACCCCGGATCGCGCCGACGCCGGGGCGCGATTCGGCCGGCAGTGGCATCCGGACGGCGACGGACCGGTGTCGGTCGGGACGACCGCCTCCGCTTCCGTCCGCACCTTTGCCTAGCCGACCCGGTTCGCCCGTCTATACTTTCCGAGTGACGGATATCGTTTCGGAGGCTTCGCCCGCACAGGACGCGGGGCACGGACCACGACGGCACCGCGAACCGAGAGAGACCATGTTTCGCGTCGGACCGTATTCGTTCAAAGTGGCCGACACGCCCGCCGAGTTCGCGCAGATTCACCAGCTTAACTATCGCACCTTCGTCCGCGAGATTCCGCAGCACGCGGACGACCAGTCCGGCGAGTTAGTCGACAAGTTTCACGAAAAAAACCGGTATCTGATCGCGGTTCGTGACGAAACCGTAGTGGGGATGCTGTGCGCCCACGACGCGCCGCCGTTTTCCATCGCCGCCCGATTGCCCGACCCGGCCGTGCTGACGGCCGACGGGGTGGTGCCGGTGGAAATCCGGCTGCTGGCGGTGGAGCCGGCCGAGCGGCATTCGCCCGTGCTGGGCGGGCTGGTGTGGGCACTCTACCAGGACGCCCGCGACCGGGGGTACTCGCACTTCGTCATCTCCGGGGTGACGGAGCAGCGGAGTCTGTACGAACACCTGGGCTTTCTGCCGCTCGGCCCGCCGGTGGGCGACGGGCGGGCGGCGTTCGTGCCGATGTGGCTGCCGCTGGACCGGGTGGAACACTCGATGGGACGGGCCATGCACCTGTGGAAGAAACGCCTCGACCGCTCCGCCCCGGCCCCCCAGGTCGAGTTGCGGCCCTACACCCCGCCGGCCGACGACCCGGTCTGCCTGTTGCCCGGCCCGGTCGCCATCGCCCCGGCCGTCACCGCCGCCTTCCACGAGCCGCTCGTCTACCACCGGTCGGAGGAGTTCCTGCCTCTGTTCGAGGGGGTGCGGGCGCGGCTGGGGGCGCTGGTCGGCGGGAAGAAGGTGGCCGTCTTCGTCGGCTCCGGGACGCTGGCGAACGACGCCATCGCCGCCACGCTGGCCGCCGGGCCGCACGCGGATCGCGGGCTGATGCTGGTGTCCGGCGAGTTCGGCGAGCGGCTGGCGCGGCAGGCGAAGCGGGTCGGCCTCGCGCCCCGCGTGCTGACGTGGGATTGGGGCCGACCGTGGGATTTGACCGAGATCGACGACGCCCTGAAGGGGTTGGCCGGCGGCTGGGTCTGGGGGACGCACCACGAGACCAGCACCGGCGTGCAGAACGACCTCGCCGCCCTGGTGGCGGTGGCCGCCCGGAACGGGGTACGGGTCTGCCTCGATTGCGTCAGCAGCCTGGGCACCGTCCCCGCGGACCTGAGCGGCGTCTACCTGGCGTCGGGCGCGTCCGGCAAAGCGCTCGGCTCGCTCGCCGGCCTGTCGTTCGTGTTCGCCGCCCCCGCCGACCTGACCGGCCTCGACGCGGATCGCATTCCGACTTACTTGGACGTGCCCGCCACGCTCGCCAGCGTGGGGCCGCGGTTCACCGTCGTGTCGCCGCTCGTGCGGGCGATGGATGTCGCCCTGACGCCGTTCGACACCCCCGCCCTCCGGGCGGCGCGGTATCGGGCCGTGGCCGAACTGGGCGGGTACGTCCGCCGGCGGCTGGTGGACGCCGGGTTGAAGCCGCTCGTCGCCGCCGACATCGCCAACCCGTCGCTGGTCACGTTCGCCCCGCCGCCGCCGTATTCCGCCGCCGAGTTCGTCGCCGAGTGCCGCAAGTGGGGCTACCTGATCGGCGGCCAGAGCGGGTACTTGGCCGAGCGGGGGCTGGTGCAGATCGCCGTCATGGGGGCCGTCACCCGCGACCAGGTCGAGCCGCTGCTAGACAAGTTGGCCGGTGTATAATGGCAGTGTCACCGGAGGTTCGCGGATGGCCATCGCCACGTTCGACACCCTGAAATTCGCCAACACCCTGAAAGCGGCCGGCGTCCCGGACAAGCAGGCCGAAGCCGAAGCGGCGGCATTCGCGGAAGTGATCCAGATCAACTTCCGCGAGTTGGTGACGAAGGCGGATTTGGATCAGGCGGTGAAGGATCTGCGGCGGGAGATCGGCGACCTCCGCACCGAAGTGAAACGGGACATCGCCGATGCCCGCGGGGAGATCGCCGATGCCCGCCAGGAGGCGCGGGTTTCGTTGCGGGAGGAGGCCGCCAAAATCGAAGTGAAGCTCGTCCGAATTCAGGGCGAACTGGTTCTGATGAGGTGGATGCTCGGAGCGACGCTGACGGCCGTGATGGGCATTTTCGTCCGGCTGTTCTTCTTCAAGATGAACTAGCCAGAACTGCCGCCGCCATCGCCTCAGCCGCGCCGCTTCAGGGACTTGACCCCGAGCAACTCGAACGAGCTGCCGGCCGCGGTCAACTGGTTGAAGTAGGCGTTGCTGCCGTAGCCGGGGCTGTTCGGGTCCATGTTCGTCAGGGCCGACTTCTTGGCCATCCCCTTGTGGCAGTCCTCCCACACTTGCGCCCAGAACCCCCACGCCGCCCCGTCGCTGACGCCGAACGTGGTCGCCCGCACGTGGCCGGACCCGACGTTGAAGTGCTTGGACGACGTGTACCGGTCCTTCTTCATGACCCCGTAGGCGTCGCCGCCGTACACGGCGTCCAGTTGCACCCCGATCTCCACTTGGTCGATCTGCCCGTCGTCGGTCTGCATGTTCGCGTGTGCCACCAGCGGCGCGCCGACCGGATCCTGCCCGCCGACGGAGAACGAGCAGCCGTCCATGGTCGGGGTGAACAGGTATCGGGCGGTGTGCCCGAGTTGCATGTGGTACACCTTGTTGTTCTGGTACGGCAGCCAGTAGATGCTGAACATGTCCGTGGTCGCGTTGCACGGCACCAGCCGGCACACCGGTATCTTTCCCTTCCCGGCCAGTTTGCCGATCTTCGTCCGGCACGTCTTGGTGGTGTCCAACTCCAGGCGGACGGGCGTCGGGCCGGGGTTGAGCGACCCCAACTGCACCATGACGAGGTGGGAGGCCATGAACTTGACCGGGTTGGCCAGGAATTTGTCGGTGACGGTGGGCATCGGAAAGGTTCCAGGTGAAGGGATGAACAAGGTACGGCCACCCCGCACAATTTCTTTCAGCGGCGAAATCGGACATCCCGCATCCACAATTCCCTCACTCCGCCGCCCGCCGTCGATTTTCGCCGCGCAAGTCCGGCCGGTGCGGCCGTTATTCGGATGAGTGTCCCACCGCCCCCGCCCTCCGTCCGCGCCTCGCACCGTGGTGTCCCATGTTCCGCCTCCCCCGCACCCTGCCGGCCGTCCTCGCCGCTTTCGGGCTGTTCGGAGGGGCGTCGCCCGCGTCGGCCGGCTGGCTGACCATCAAGAACGACACCAAGCACGTCATCCTGATCCAGGAGACGGGCGGGCCGCTGAACCGGCCGATCCGCGGCAAGTGCGTGAAGTTGCAACCGGGCGAGACGTACCGCGAGTTCCACCTGTTGCCGGGCGAGAAGACGGTGGTCCTGTCGGACGCCGAGGCGGACGGCAAACCGACCGCCGCCGACCGGATGACGTGGCAGAAGGACGACGCCCCGTTCGCGGTGAAGGCCGACGGCCAACTCTTCAAGCTGGTGGCCGCGACCAAGGGGAAGTGACCGTGACGAACCGAGCCGCTCGTCCTGCTCAGCTCCCGCTGAGGGGCGGAAGTATTGACGCATTTTCACGCGGCGGAAGCGCCGGATAGGCAAGATTGTCACCGCGCGAATTTCCCGGCTTTGCGTCGGAGATTCAGGTGTCCGGCAGCAGCGAGGACGCTCGCGGGAAACGCGGGAATGAGCGAATCGATCAGCCGGGGCTGTTCGACGGCATCGCGGCCGAGAGGTGACGCCTGGCACGGCTCATCCCGTGAGCGTCTTCCGCTGGGCGTACCGGTCGAGTCGGCCGGACAGCGCGAAGAAGGTGGGGGGCCCACAGGCCGACGAAGATGCCGTACCGCTCGCCGTGGGCGGGGTCCGGCTCTTTCATCAGGAACCAGATGCCGATGGAGGCGAGTACCGACGCGAAGCCGGACACGAAGCAGATGTTGCCGAGAACGCGAATCATCGACGCGGACATGGTGCCGACTCCGGTAGGCGAGGGGGTATCCCCGCCTAACTGTCGGCCCGCCCCGGAACACAACGGGGATTCTCCCGCGTGCGTCTCACTTCAACCCGGCGGCTTCGGCGCGGAGGTTCTGGGCGGTTTGCAGCAGCTTGTCGAAGGTGGCGCGGTCGGGCGCGCCGTTCACCTTCAGCCGCAGGCGGCCGTCGGCGTCGAACACCACCAGGTTCGACTGCCCTTCCCGCATCCCGAACTTGTCGGCCATGACGGTGCCGAAGTCGAGCCACACCGGGGTGTCGGCGGCGTCCTTCTTCAGGCCACTACGGATGAGTGCCCGCACCGGGCCGGGGACGCTACCGGCGCACGCCACGGCCTGCACCACCACGTCCGGCGACGGCTTGCCGGCAGCCACGCCGTCCAGCGGCGCGACCGGCGCGACGCGGGCCTTGGCCGGGGTCGCGCCGGCGGCGGTCGGGTGGAAGAGGACGTGCAGCTTCTCGCCGAGTTCGCGGCTGGCCTCGGTCCCCTTGCGGTCGCCGTACACCAGGATGACCACCCGTCCCTTCAGGTCGGCCAGCGTGTTCTTCTGCTCGAACTGGTCCTCGAAGCCGAGTTCCACCGGCTTGCCGGCGTCCGGCTTCTGGGCGAACGCGATGCCCGTCAGGGCCAGCACCGCCACCGTCGTCAAGATGCGAGTCATGCGAGTCCGCGCCGGCGGCGCGCCTCCGAGGTGATGAGTCGGGCCACCGCGACGGCCAGGAAGAGGGCGGCGAAACCGACCACCGCCGCCGTACTCGTCAGGCTGTCCCACAGGCTGCCGCCCTGCCACGTCACGCCGTCGAACCCCCGCATGGCCCAGGTGGTGGGCAGGCTCAGGGCCACGTCCCGCGCCCAGCCGGGCAGCACGAACGACGGCAGCCACAGCCCGCCCAGCATGGACACGCCGAGGATGAGCAGGATGGACACGCTCCGCGCCCGCGACTCGGTGCCACCGATGGCGGCCACCAGCAACCCCGTCGCGGCGGCCAGCGCGCTGACGCTGACGGCCAGAAGCAGGAACCCGGCCATCGACCCGCACACCTTCACGCCGAACGCGACGTACCCGAAGGCGAACGTGACCAGCACTTGCAGGAACGCGACGGCGGCGGTCGTCAGGGCCTTGCCGAGCAGGATGGACGACAGCGACACCGGGGCGGCGCGGGTCCGCAGCCACAGGCTCCGCTGGCGGTCGCGGAGGAGCAGCAGGCCGCTCTCCATGCCCCAGAAGAGCAGGTATTGCAGCGTCATGCCGCTGAAGCTGTGCGTGTAGGCGTTGAACCCGTGGTGCCCGTCCACGGCCTCGACGCTGGCCACCGCGAACGGCAGTGTCAGCCCGCTGTCACCGAAGAGGGGGCCGAACTGGGCCTTCGCCAGCCGCCGCATCACGGTCTCGCTCACCACCCCCTCGGCCCACTGGCTCTCGCCGGTGCAGAGGGGGTTGAACAGCACCCGCACCGTCGGCTTGTCGGCGGCCGCGCCCGGCTTCCAGTCGGCCAGCTTCTCGAAGCCGGCCGGGAACACGACGGCGATGCCGGGCCGACGGTCGGCCACCCGTCGCGCGGCTTCTTCGGCGGTCACGATCTCGGCGTCCACCCGCGCCCCGTTCACCAGATCCTCGGCCACGGCGCGGGTGAACGGGCCGTCGTCCTCCAGCACCACCAGCAGCGGCAGCTTGACGACGGCGGCCTTGTCGGTCGGGCGGGCGAAGATGAGGCCGAAGGCGGAGGCCAGCACGATGGGCACGGCGAAGCAGAGCAGCGCGGCCCGCTTGTCGGCGAAGAAGAGCTGCCAGTCCTTGCCGGCGATGGCGAGGATGGCGTTCAACTGGCGTCGCACGGTTCCCTCCGCGGTTCGACGGCGGCCGGGTGCCGGAGGAGCGTTTCCAGTCGGCCGGGCGGGGTGCGGTACGAGTCCAGGGCGATGCCGTCGGACAGCACCAGCGCCAGCGCGCGGCCGAGTTCTTCCTGCGTGTCGGCGGCGAGCCGCAGCCGGCGACCGGTGACTTCGACCTCGACATCCGGGCCGAGCCGCTTCCGCAAACCGCGCGTGAAGAAGAGTGGCAGCCGCTCGCGGAGCTGGCCGTACAGGACGGCGCGGCCGGTCGGCGAGGTGCGGACGAGGTCGCTCGGCTTGCCGGAGGCGATCACCCGGCCCCGATCCAGCACCACGATGCGGTCGCACCCGGTCTCGGCTTCGTCCAGGTGGTGGGTGGTGAGCAGCACCGCGTGGCCGGCGTCGCGGAGGCGGTGCAGGTCGGCGAAGAGGGCGTCCCGGCTGGCCGGGTCGAGGGCGGCGGTCGGCTCGTCGAGCAGCAGCAACGGCGGGTCGTGCAGCAACGCGCAGGCCAGGTTCAGCCGCTGTTTCAGACCGCCGGAAAGCGTGCCGACGCGCTGGTCGGCGCGGTCGTCCATCCGCACCCGCTCCAGCACCGTCCCGACGCGACACCGCAGGTCGTACCCGCTCAGGCCGTACAGCCGGCCGAAGTACGTCAGGTTCGCCTCGGCCGTCAGTTCGTCGTAGAGGGCGGGTTCCTGCGGCACCAGGCCGATGTGCATGGCGTAGGCGGTCGGGTCGTCCGCGCGGCGGATGCCGCAGGCGGTGGCGGTGCCGGCGAACGGCTCCAGCACGCCGGCGGCGACGGCCAGGCTGGTGCTTTTGCCGGACCCGTTCGGCCCGAGCAGGCCGACGATCTCGCCCCGCCGCACCTCGACCGACAGGTCGTCCACGGCCAGGGTCGGCCCGTACCGCACGCTCACGTGTTCCAGATGCAGGGCCAGCGATCGGGGCATGATCCGTCCGCCGAAGGAGCAAGACATCCGTGTCCGACCGGCGGTATACCGGACACCGGCGCGCGGCGTCAATGCGAAGTGAGGCAGGATCCCGCTGCCAACCTTTCACCCGCCGTCGATCTCCGGTATCGTTTACCCAACGAACCCCCGCCGGAGACTCCTCCGTGAAGCGCTACGCCGTTCTCCCCCTCTTGATGCTCGCGGTCGTCGTGCGGGTGCGGGCCGCCGACCCGTCGTACTCCGACCCGGAGTTGACCGCCGCCGACCGGGCGCACTGGGCGTTCGTGCCGCCGAAGCGGCCGCCGGTGCCGACCGGCGAGGCCCACCCCATCGACGCCTTCATCCGGGCGAAGCTGACCGCGAAGAAGTTGAAACCGTCGCCGGAGGCCGACCGCGCCACGCTCATCCGCCGACTCTCGTTCGACCTACACGGCCTACCGCCGACGCCGGAGCAGGTCGAGAAGTTCGTCGCGGACACGGATGCCAAGGCCTACGAGAAAGTGGTCGATGACCTACTGGCCTCCCCGCATTTCGGCGAGCGTTGGGCGCAGCACTGGCTCGACCTTGTGCGGTTCGCCGAGTCGAACGGGTTCGAGATCGATTCCGACCGCCCGCACGCCTGGAAGTACCGCGACTACGTCATCAAGAGCTTCAACGACGACAAGCCGTACGACCGCTTCCTGACTGAGCAACTCGCCGGCGACCTCCTGGCGAAAGACAAGACCGGCAAGGACGCGGAGGAGTTGTGGGTCGCCACCGGGATGCACCGCTGCGGGCCGATCCAGGTGGTCAGCGGGAACGTCGATCCGGCCGAGAACCGCCAGGAGCAGTTGACCGAGATGGTGAACGGCGTCGGGTCGGCCGTGCTGGGGCTGACGCTCGCCTGCGCCCGCTGCCACGACCACAAGTTCGACCCGATCTCGGCGGGCGACTACTACCGGATGCAGGCGTTCTTCGCCGGGGCCAAGTACCGCGACGTGGACTTCGCGTCGAAGGACGAGCGCGACGCTTTCAACAAAGCCCAAGCCGGGGTGAAGGCGAAGCTCGAACCGCTCAAGGCGAAAGTCGCCAAGCTGGACGCGCCGTACCGGGCGACGGTGCGGGAGGCAAAACTCGCCAAGCAGACGGAGGCGATCCGGACGGCCGTCGCCACTCCAGCGGACAAGCGGACGGCCGAGCAGAAGAAGCTGGTGAAGGACGCCGATCCGGTGCTGAAGGTGACGTGGGACGAGGTGCTGGAGGTGATGAGCGACGCCGATCGTGCCACCCGCGCCGGCTGGAAGCGGGAGATGGAGAAGATCGAAGAGGCGCTGCTCCCGCCGCCGTCGGCGGCGTGGGCCGTCTCCGCCGACAAGACCGACCCGCCGACGCACGTCCTCAAGCGCGGCGACGTGAAGAAGAAGCTGTCCGCGATTCCGCCGGGGGTCGTCCGCGTGGCGGCGGTGAAGGCCGGGGAGCCGAAGACGCGGCTGGATTTGGCCCAGTGGCTGACCGACCCGGCCCACCCGCTGACGGCCCGCGTGACGGTCAACCGCCTGTGGCAGCACCACTTCGGCCGCGGCATCGTGAACACGCCGAACGACTTCGGCACCCGCGGCGACAAGCCGACGCACCCGGAGCTGCTCGACTGGCTGGCGGCGGAATTGATGCAGCCGACGAGCCGCGACCGCAAGGGAACGTCCGAAAAACCCTGGTCCCTCAAGCGCATCCACAAGCTGATGGTGATGTCCAAGACGTACCGCCAAGCCAGTGGCATGCCGGTGTCAGCGGAGGCGAGGGCGGCCGACCCGGAGAACACGTTGCTGGGGCGCATGAACCGCCGGCGGCTGGACGCGGAGGCCATCCGCGACGCGCTGCTGACTGCGAGCGGCGAACTGAACCGCGCCACCTACGGCCGCAGCGTGCGGGTGCCGCTGGAGAAAGAGGTGTACGACCTGCTGTTCACCGAGGACGAGCCGGACGGCCTGTGGCGGGTGACGCCGGACGCCCGGCAGCACACCCGGCGGAGCATTTACCTGTTCGCCAAGCGGAACGTCCGGCAGCCGCTGTTGGAAGCCTTCGACCAGCCCGACACCCTCGGCCCGTGCGCGGCGCGGGGCACCAGCACCTTCGCCCCGCAGGCGCTCATCCTGATGAACGGCCCGGTCGGGCGCGAGGCCGCCGCGAAGCTGGCCGAGCGCGTGGCGTCGGCGAAGTCGCCGGCCGACCGCGTGACGGCGATCTACGCGCGCGCCCTCGGTCGCCCGCCCCGCGCGGCGGAGGCGACAGCGGCCGCCGCGTTCCTGACTTCGCAGGCGGAGTTGCTCCGCAAGGAGAAGGCCGCCGACCCCGACCGCGCCGCGCTGGTGGACTTGTGCCTGGCCGTGTTCAACGTCAGCGAGTTCGTGTACGCGAAGTGAGCCGTTTC